>NZ_JAFCXL010000013.1:0-147025 GCF_049898325.1 Massilia sp. DWR3-1-1
ATTCGGACGGACCTGCTTGCCTTGTGCCATGCTGCTCTCCCATCACGTTGGTGGAGCAGGTTTGACCTCAGCAATTCAAATCGGTTCGGGGTCGACCCACAGCAAACGGTGAAAGCGCCTTTTTTTTGGCGCTTTGATCGTCAGAGGTTGGTGCTGTCGGCAGGGCAGAATCCTTTCGGAAACTCCACATTCAACGGTGAGAACGTCGAGGATTCCAGGCGTGCCGAGATGGGGGGATTCGCAACGTGGGTCAACCTGGCATCGCCGCGAGCCACAATGATCTGCAACGAAGGCGGCGGCGTGGGGGGGCATGCTGCGATCAGGCGTTGCCGTATCGAATGCGCCACCTGCAGTTCCGTCATATTGGTGGCCGCGACGAGCATCAAGTGGATAGCATCGGCATTACTGAAGGCAAGAGTCTCGCCCTTGATCGCCAGGAACAGGCGGCCGATCACCCAGGCGGTACGCTGGTTGCCGTCGATGAATCCGCGGCTGGTGGCGACGCATCGGTGAAGGGGTGCACAATGAAAAAGGACCTAAGCAGCGTGAGCCACTTAAGTCCTTGATTTCAAAACACGAATTTTGGTGCGGCTGGCAGGAATTGAACCCACGACCCCTTGGTTCGTAGCCAAGTACTCTATCCAACTGAGCTACAGCCGCTGAAGCATGTATTCTAGCAGTTTCGTCTTGTTTCCGGAAGACCAAAATTTCTGGCTGCGGAGCAAAAACGGACTTGCCTGGTGTGCCGTTGCGGTGTTTTGCATCGGTACCGGAGAGCATGCATCTCCGAAGAAGCAGCATTGTACGGGGGAGTTCAGCGCTTGTCCAGTGTTGCGTTCAGGGTAATGATGTTTGCAGCAAAGATCGGCAAACAGTCGATCGGCTTGCCCCGTTCTGTTAAATTATCAGCCTGTCCACCAAGGAGCGCCGTTTCATGACCATCATCACCACCGTCGAAGATTTGCGCATTCTGGCCAAGAAGCGGGTCCCGCGCATGTTCTACGATTACGCCGATGCGGGCTCGTGGACCGAATCGACCTACCGCGCCAACGAAACCGATTTCGCCAAGATCAAGTTTCGCCAGCGCGTCGCCGTCAACCTGGCCGACCGCAGCCTGCGCTCGACCATGGTAGGGCAGGAGGTCGCCATGCCGGTGGCGCTGGCGCCGACGGGCCTGACCGGCATGCAGCACGCCGACGGCGAAATCCTCGCCGCCCGCGCCGCCGAAGCATTCGGCGTGCCTTTTACCCTCTCGACCATGAGCATCTGCTCGATCGAGGACGTCGCCGCGCACACCACCAAGCCATTCTGGTTCCAGCTCTACGTCATGAAAGACCGGCCCTTCATCGAGCGCCTGATCGAACGGGCGCGCGCCGCCAATTGCTCGGCGCTGGTGCTCACGCTGGACCTGCAGGTGCTGGGCCAGCGCCACAAGGACATCCGCAACGGCATGACGGCGCCGCCCAAGCTGACCGTCGCCAATATGATCAACCTGGCCACCAAGCCGGCCTGGTGCCTGGGCATGCTGGGCACCAAGCGCCGCTTTTTCGGCAACATCGTCGGCCACGCCAGCGCCGTCTCCGACATGTCCTCGCTGTCGGCCTGGACCTCGCAGCAGTTCGATCCGGCCATGTCGTGGGCCGACGTCGAGTGGGTCAAGCAGCGCTGGGGCGGCAAACTGATCATCAAGGGCATCATGGACCCCGAGGACGCCCGCCTGTGCGTTGAAAGCGGCGCCGATGCCCTGATCGTGTCGAACCACGGCGGCCGCCAGCTCGACGGCGCGCAGTCGAGCATCGAAGCGCTGCCGGCCATCGTCGACGCCGTCGGCGGCCAGATCGAAGTGCACATGGATGGCGGCGTGCGCTCGGGCCAGGACGTGCTGCGCGCCCGCGCGCTGGGCGCGAAAGGCGTGTATATCGGCCGCCCCTTCCTGTATGGCCTGGGCGCCGGCGGCGAGGCGGGCGTGCGCAAGTGCCTCGACATCATCCGCAACGAGCTCGATGTGACGATGGCGTTTTGCGGCCTGCGCGACATCAACCAGGTCGACCAGAACATCCTGTTGCCCGGTACGTACTAGCGCCCGGCTAGACGGGCGTGAGTAGGGGCCGCCCGGCGAAATGCGCGCACAGATTGTCCAGCGTGAGCTGGCCCATGGCGTGGCGCGTTTCCACCGTCAGGCTGCCGATGTGCGGCGTGAGCACCGTGTTGGGCAGCGCGCACAGGGGCGCCGGCACCTGTGGTTCAGCCTCGAACACGTCCAGCGCCGCCGCCCCCAGGCGGCCGTCGGCCAGGGCCGCCACCAGCGCCGTTTCGTCCACCAGCGCCCCGCGCGCGATATTGACCAGCACTCCCTGCGGCCCCAGCGCCGTGAGCACCTCGGCGTCGACGGCGTGACGGGTGGCGGCAGTGGCGGGCGCGGCCAGCACCAGGTAGTCGCTGCGCGCGGCCAGTTCCAGCAGCGAGGCGGCGCGTGGCGCGGCGACGCCATCGATGGCGCGCGGCTGGAAATAGGCGATCTCCATGCCGAACGGCGCCAGGCGGGCGGCGATGGCCTGGCCGATGCGGCCAAAGCCGAAGATGCCGGCGGTCTTGCCGCGCAGGCCGCGGGCCGGTTGCAGGCGCTCGCCCGCGGCCCAATCGCCGCGCCGCACATAGGCGTCCATCGCCGGCAGGCGCCGCTGCGCCGCCAGCAGCAGCAGCACGGCCAGGTCGGCGACGTCGTCGGTCAGCACGCCCGGCGTATTGCTGACCTGGATGCCGCGCGCGGCCAGGGCGGGCAGGTCGATGCGGTCGACGCCGACGCTATTGACCACCACCACTTCCAGCTGCGGCAGGCGGGCGATCAGGCCCGCATCGAGGCCCAGCGGGCCCACCGTCCAGACGGCGCGGATGCGCGCGGCGACGCTGTCGATCATGCGGCTGTGCTGCGATGCCGGCTGCTGCCACACGTGGTGGCAGTTGAACTGCAGGGCCAGTTGCGCCATGACGGCGTGCGAGGGGCTCTGGGCAAATACGAGGACGTCGGGTTTTGACATGGTCAGTGAAGGCGCGCGGCCTGCCCTCCTGTGATAATGGAGGACGATTATAGGCCCCTTGACGGCGGCGCGGCGGCATCAGCGCGTGCGCCGTGCCGGTCAGACGGGCAGGCCGTCCAGGTCGACCGGTTCGGCCTGCGCCACCCCGCAGCGCGCGAAGCGGAACGCCGACGACGCCGCATAGGCCGCCTTGCGTGCCCGCATGATCGAACCGAGCGGGCGGTGCGCGGCCAGCGCGTGCCAGGGACTAAAACGCATGCCGTCGTCGACCGCCTTCGACAGCGCCTCGCTCCAGCCGGCCTGCGGCGCGACCGTCAGGCGCGCCACGGCGACATACGGGCTCTGTTCCTGCGGCCAGGCCACCGTGCTGTCCTCGATCGGCATGCTCGACAGGCTGGTGCACAGCTGCACCCGCAGTTCCCATTCGCCACCGGCGCGGGCGAAGTGGGCCCGTACCGCATCGCGCAGGCCGTCGTGGGTGCCGTGCAGTTCGACCGCCGCCCCGGTCAGCGCCGTCAGCGCGGCCGACACGGGCGCCAGCGCCACCTTGGCCATGTAAGGCCCGTACAGGATCGGCGCCTGGCTGAAATAGGTGGCGCCCAGCGGATGGGTGGCCGGGTGGCCGCCCAGCGCGATCAGGGTGGCGCTCTCGCCGCCGACCGCTTCGACCAGCTGTTCGGCGCCCCGCAGCACCGCCGACAAGGCCACCTTCAGGCGCGGGGCGCGGTCGGTGGTGGGCGCGAGCAGCTTCAGGCTGGCGGCAAAGCGCTTGGCCGACGAGGCAGTAAACACGGGACTGTCGACCAGCACGAAATCCTGGGTGCGGTCGCTCTCGCTGCCGTCGACGCGCGCGCCGTCCACGCCGACGATCTTGATGGCCATGCCACGCGGGGTCGACACCTTGTCGTCGAGGATGTCGCCGGGCGAACTCGACAGGCGGGCCACCACCGGGTAGCTGCCCGGCCGGGCGAACAGGCCCTGCGCATAGGCCGGCGGCAGCGCGTCGGCCACCGTCAGCGCGCCGCGCAGGATGCCGTGCGACTTGGCGTGCACGCTGCGGATGGCGTGGCCGCCATCGGCATAGGTGGTGGTGTAAATGTGGTGCAGGCTGTGCAGGATGGTGTCGATGGTGGCGGCCTCGTCCTCCTCGGCCACTTCGCAGGAGGGCTGGTAGCGCAGCGGGGCGATGGTGTCGGCGTGGCGGATGTCCATGGCGGTGTCCGTTTCCCTGAAAATGCCGGCGGCGGCGCCCCGGTCAAGCTCACAAGGCTAGACCAAAGGGCGAAATTTCTGCGCATAATCGGCCGCAGAAGCGTCGGCTACGGCCCGCCGGCACCTCGAGCGGGCAGCTCAGGCAGGCGAGGGTGTCGCCGCCACATCGGCGCGCGCGCACTGGCGTCCCACCAGCCGGGCGTGCAGCAGGGCGCGCTGCGCGCCGGGATCGATGCGCCAGCCGATGTCGCCGCCGCTGACGGTGGCCACCGGCACGCCGTCGCGAAACAGCACGCGGTTGCCGGCCAGCGCAGGCAGCTTGTCGCCGGCCAGCACGCTGCCACACAGGTTCAGGGGATCGACGCCGGCGACCAGCACCAGGGTGCCGTTGGGCGCGCGGCGGCGCACGTCGCGCAGCAGGGGAATCGCTTCCGGCAGGGCGAACTGCTCGCCCGAAAAGCCGGCCACGAAGCGCCCGCCGCGGATTTCTCCGCGCGCTTCGAGCCGGTGATACACGGGCAGCAGCTCGCGCCACGTCGGCAGCCAGGCCGCTTCGCGTTCGAGCAGGCGCCAGAACACCACGCCGTAGCGGCGCAGCAGGGTCAGGGCGACCTGTTCGAGCGTCTCGGGCGGCAGGCGCCGGCGCGCACTGGCGGCGCCGGCCGGCTCTTCGGGGCCGGCTTCACGCCGCAGCAGCGCCCAGCGGCCCGCTTCTTCCATGGTCGGGCCGGCGCCGCGGCGGCGCTGCTTGTCGTGGCTGGCGCGCCGCGCCGCCGGCGCCAGCATCGCGCGCAGGCCGGCGAAGCTGTCGGCGTTGACCAGGCCCGTCGCCACCAGCTCGCCCAGCGCCTTTTCCAGTTCCACCGGCAGCATGTGCGCGCCCTGCTGCAGCTCGTCGATGAACAGCGCGCCGTCGCGCTGCAATTGGCTCAGTACGTGGGCGGCGCGGGGCGACAGGGTGGGCGGCCCCGTCGGCGTCGGCAGCGCGTGCCACAAGGCCAGCTGGCGGCGCGGCAGCAGCACCATCGGCGTGCTGCGCAAGGGGCCGCCCGCGGCCGCGCGCGGCGCGCCCACGCGCGCCCACACCAGCTTGCCGGAGCGGCACAGCGCGTCCAGCCACAGGATCGAATAGTCGCGCAGGCGCAGCGCCAGCAGGTCCGCCTCCCAGGCGCCGGCGGCCGCCTCCCAGCCTTCGAGCTGGGCCAGCACCAGCGGCAGCGCGTCTTCGCCGCGCAACTGGGTGGCCGCCGTCAGGTGCTGCCAGTCGAACAGGAAGCGCATGAAGTCGACCGCTTCGACCGGTTCGATGTCGCGCCGCAGCCGTCCGATGGTATAGCGGTGGATGCGCGCGAGCAGGTGGCGTTCGCACCATTGTTCGACCTGCACGCCGGGGCTGAAGCGCCCGCGCAGCAGATAGCCCTGGGCCTCGAGCGCGGCGGCGGCGATCGTCACCGTGCTCTCGGGCAGGGCCAGCGCGGCGGCAATCGTCGCCACGTCCTGCGGGCCGAAGCCGGACAGGCGCGCGCGCAGCAGTTCGACCAGCGCGGCGTCGCGCGTCCACGGCTGGCCGTCGTGGCCGGCGTGGCCGGGCGGGACGGCCAGCGGCGGCGTGGCCTGCGCCTGCGGGTAGACGGCGCGCACGCCGTCGAGCCGCTCCAGGGCCACCCAGCAATCGACGCCGGCGCCCGTCAGGCGGGTGGCGCGGCCGCCATCGGCCAGTTCGGCCAGTAGCGAGCGCCAGCCGTCCTCGCGCTGCGCTTCCTGCGCCGTGATCAGGCCCAGCGCCACCAGCGCTTCCTGCATCTCGTCGGCGTTGGCCGGCTGCGGCCAGGCCTGTTCGGCCACGCTGGCAATCGCCGCCAGGTCGAGCGCGCCCAGGTCGTCGGCCGAAGTGGGATCGGTCCAGCGGCGGCGCAGGACCGCCTGCGTGCGGCGCTCCTCCAGCGGGGCGTCGTCGAGAAAGGCGTAGGGGCGGGCGTTGAGAATTTCCAGCGCCAGCGGCGACGGCGCCGGCAGGTCGCGCGCCACCAGCCGCACCGTGCCCGCTTCCATCCGTCGCAGCAGCGCCAGCCAGCCTTCGCTGTCCATCGCCTCGTGCAGGCAGTCGTCGACGGTCTGCTCGACCAGCGGGTGGCTGGGCAGCTCGCGCTCGCCCACCAGGTTTTCCAGGCAGGCCGCCTGGTCGGGGAACACGGCCGCCAGCAGGTCGTCGCTTTTCATGCGCTGCAGTTGCGGCGCGACCTTGCGCCCGCCCGTAAAGCGGGGCAGGGCCAGCGCGGTGGTGGCGTTCCAGCGCCAGCGCACATTGAACAGGGGCGCCTCGAGCAGGGCCTGGATCAGCAGGTGCTCGGCGCTGTCGGCGCGCAGGTAGCGCCACACCTCGTCGAGCGCGAAACTGTGGCCCGCCGACAGCGACAGGATGATGGCGTCCTCGGTGGCGGCCGCCTGCAGCTCGAAATTGAAGCTGCGGCAAAAGCGCTTGCGCAGCGCCAGCCCCCAGGCGCGGTTGATCCGGCTGCCGTGGGGCGAGTGGATCACCAGCTGCATGCCGCCGCTGGCGTCGAAAAAGCGTTCCATCACCAGCGTGTCCTGGGTCGGCAGGCTGCCCAGCGCGGCGCGCGCGGTGGCCAGGTAGTCGGCGATCTGGTCGGCCGCGTCGACGCCCAGGCCCAGTTCCCCGACCAGCCAGGCGCGCGCGCGCGCCAGGGCGTCGGCACCGTCGGCGCCGCCGGCCAGCTGCTGCTCGATCGCGCCGCGCAGGCGCGCCACCCCCATCGACAGGGCGTCGCTGCGCCCGGGCGCCTCGCCCAGCCAGAACGGGATGTTCGGTGGCGCGCCGCGGGCGTCTTCGACACGCACCTTGCCGGCGTCGATCTTCAGGATGCTGTAGGAGGTATTGCCGAGCTGGAAAATGTCGCCCGCCAGGCTCTCGACGGCGAAGTCCTCGTTGACGGTGCCCACCGCGTGGCCTTGCGGCTCGAGCAGCACGGCGTAGTCGGCGTTGTCGGGGATGGTGCCGCCCGAGGTGACGGCGGCCAGCTTGCCGCCGCGGCGCGCGCGCAGGCTTGCGCTGGCGGCGTCGCGGTGCAGGTAGGCGCCGCGCTGGCCGACGCGGGTGGCGTAGCCGTCGGCCAGCATGCGCAGCACGGCGTCGTATTGTTCGCGGCGCAGGCCCGCATACGGCGCGGCGCCCCGCAGCAGCGCGAACAGGGCGTCTTCGCCCCACTCGCGGTTGGCCACTTCGGCGACGATGTGCTGGGCCAGCACGTCGAGCGGCGCGCGCGGCAGGCGCAGGGTATCGAGTTCGCCGCGGCGCACGCAGTCGAGCAGCGCCGCGCATTCGACCAGGTCGTCGCGCGAGGTGGGGAACAGGCGGCCCTTGGGCGTGCCGCCCACCTGGTGGCCGGAGCGGCCCACGCGCTGCAGGAAGGCGGCGATATTGCGCGGCGAGCCCACCTGGCAGACCAGGTCGACGTCGCCGATGTCGATGCCCAGCTCGAGCGAGGCGGTGGCGATCAGCACCTGCAACTGGCCCCGCTTCAGGCGCTGCTCGGCGTCGAGCCGGGTTTCCTTTGCCAGGCTGCCGTGGTGGGCCGCCACCAGTTGCGCGCCCAGCCGCTCGCCCAGGTGGCGCGCCAGCCGTTCGGCCATGCGCCGCGTGTTGACGAAAATGAGCGTGGTCCGGTGCAGCACCGCCAGTTCGGCCATGCGGTCGTAGACGCGCTCCCACACCTCGTTGGCCATCACCGCCTCCAGCGGCAGCGGCGGCAGTTCGAGCGCCAGGTCGCGCGCGCGCGCGTGGCCGACGTCGACGATGGCGCAGGCGCCGGCGGCGCCGACCAGAAACTCGGCCATGCGCGACAAGGGCTTCTGGGTGGCCGACAGGCCGATGCGCACGCTTTTACGCCCGCCCAGGCTGTCGAGGCGCTCGAGACTGAGCGCCAGGTGGCTGCCACGCTTGCTGGCGGCCACCGCGTGGATCTCGTCGACGATGACGGTGCGCACAGTGGCGAGCATGGCGCGCCCGCTGTCCGAGCCGAGCAGCACGTACAGCGACTCCGGCGTGGTGACGAGGATGTGCGGCGCGCGCCGCTTCATGGCGTTGCGCTCGGCCGGCGTGGTGTCCCCCGTGCGCACGGCGCTGCGGATGCCGTGCGGGGGCAGGCCCAGGCGCGCCAGTTGCGCGCCGATGCCGGCCAGCGGCGCTTCCAGGTTGACGCGGATGTCGTTCGACAGCGCCTTCAGGGGAGAAATGTAGAGTACCCGCGTTTCGTCCGGCAAGGGCGCCTCGCCGCTGGCGCGCACCAGCACGTCGAGCGCGGCGAGAAAGGCCGTCAGGGTCTTGCCCGAGCCCGTGGGCGCCGCCACCAGGGTGTTGCGCCCGCCCTGGATCAGCGGCCAGGCGCGCAGCTGCGCCTCGGTGGCAGTGGGGAAGCTGGCATCGAACCACGCCGCCACGGCGGGGTGGAAGTCGTGGCTGGCAGGGGTGGGGGCGCGCTTGCTCATCTCAGGCCCATATGCGGGCGCCGACGCGAACGACAAGCGGCGCGGCGCCGTTCAGTTCAATTTATGCGCAACTGCGCATAAATTAGAAACCCGTCTGTATCGGCTGGGTGTGGGTGACGGTGGGCGGGCCGGCGAAAAAGCCGCCGACGAGGGCGCGCCAGGCCTGGAAATCGGCGCTCTGGCGAAAGTGCACCTCGTGGTCTTCCAGCGTGGCCCAGCCGACCATCAGCACGTACATGTCCGGCTCCTCGATGCGCTGCTCGATGCGCATCGAGGAGCAGCCGCGCGCGCGGCGGAACAGGGGCGCGGCCTGGGCGACAGCGTTCAGGAAAGCCTCGCTGGTGCCGGGCTGGATGCGGATTTCGGCGAATTCGGTGATCATGGGGGAGCCTGTCGGTGGTTGGAATGAACAGCAGCTTATCACTACGCCGGGGTATGCGGGCGCGTCAAGATTGCCGGATGATCAATAGTCGATTATGCTCGACGCCTGCCCCCACCAACAATGGCCAGCCATGAAAATCAGCCTGTACCACGATGGCGCCGTCGGCGTCGACGGCCTGCTGTTCGCCTCGGCCGCGGCGGCCGAATCGACCCTGCGCCGCCATGCGCAGCGCGCCTTGCACCTGGCGTTCGAAGCGCCGCACGACTACAACGCCATCGGCACGCTGATCTACATGGTGCAGCGGCTCGGCCTGGCCAGGGGCGCCGGTGCCGGTGCCGGTGCCGTCATTCCGGGCGAGCCGGTCGATCCGCGCCCCGCCGGACTTCCGCTGGCGCGCAAAAAGCGCCTGACCTTCTGGGGCGCCCACGACGACGACGATTCGCTGCCGCTGGACGTCATTGCCGGCCGCAAGAGCGTCACCGCCGACACCGTCGAGGCCTACTACCAGCCTTACGGCCCGTTCGGCGACGGCAGTTATGCGCCGGGCGAGCTGATCGAAGTGTACGACCTGCGCCAGCGCCTGCGCTGCATCATCCGCGCCACCAAGGTCTACACCATCAAGTGCGGCGCCATTCCCGAGGAGGTCTGGCGCGGCGAGGGCTTCGACAGCGCCGCGGCCTTCCTGCAGTGCCACCGGGAGGCGCTGACGCCGCTCGAGCTGCACGACGAGTTCGAACTGGTCACCCTGCATTTTGCGCTGGTCGACGTCATCCCCGTGGACGCTGAAGCGCCTTAGACTACGTTGGTGGGCGCGCCGGCGACGAAGGCCTCGATATTATCGACCAGCATATCGGCCAGGGTTTGCATGGCCCCCGCGCTGGCCCAGGCGATGTGCGGGGTCAGGATGAAGTTCGGCTGGTCCAGTTCGAGCAGGGGATTGCCGTCGGTGGGCGGCTCCTTCGTCAGCACATCGAAGCCGGCGCCGCCGATGGTGCCGGCCTTGAGCGCAGCGGCCAGCGCCAGTTCGTCGACCAGCCCGCCCCGCGCCGTGTTGATCAGCAGCGCGGTCGGCTTCATGCTGGCCAGTTCGGCCGCCCCGATCATGTGGCGCGTCTTGTCGTTCAGGGGCAGGTGCAGGCTGATGACGTCGGCCGTGGCGAGCAGTTCGGCCAGCGGCAGCGTGCTGACGTCGGCGTCGGCCACGGGTGAGCGCGAGCTGACCACCACCTTCATGCCGAAAGCGCGGCCGATCTGCGCCACCCGCTGGCCCAGCGCGCCGTAGCCGACGATGCCCAGCGTGCTGCCGGCCAGGTCGGCGATCGGATGGTCGAACAGGCAGAACTGGGGCGCCACCTGCCATTTGCCGGCGGCGACGTCGGCGCTGTAGGCGGCCAGGTTGCGGCGCAGCGCCAGGATCAGGGTGAAGCAGTGCTCGGGCACCGACACGAGCGAATAGTTGCGGATGTTGGCGACGACGATGCCGCGCTCGCGGCAGGCGGCCAGGTCGACGATGTCGGTGCCGGTGGCGGCCACCGCGATCATTTTCAGGTCCGGCAGGCGGGCGATATCGGCCGCGCGCAGGGGCACCTTGTTGGTAATGGCGATGGTGGCGCCGGCCAGGCGCGCGGCCGCTTCGGCGCCGGTGCTGGCCGGGTAGTCGCGCCACTGGTGGGCGAACGAGGGCGCGCGCACGGTGGCGGGCAGGCTGTCGCGGTCGAGGAAAACGATCTGGTGCATGAGTTACCCTATTCTGATGCCCTTATGCCGCTTGGCGGACTGGCGATTTAAGTTCGAACCCGGGGTGCGACAGGAACAAGTCGGCCACCCATTCTACAAACACGCGCACCTTGGCCGACAGGTGGCGATTCTGAGGATATACCACATGGACGGGCAATGGTGAACTGGTCCAGTCTTCCAGCAGCAATTCGAGCGTACCCTGGGCCAGGTGCGGGGTGACGGCGTAGCTGGCCATCTGGATGATGCCCAGCCCGGCCAGGCCCGCGTTCATGTAGGCGGTCGAATCGTTGACGGCCAGGCTGCCGGGCAAATCGATCAGCAGTTCCTCGTCGCCGCGCACGAAATCCCAGCCGAGCACCTTGCCCGTCTTCGATGAAAAATAATTCACGCAGACGTGCTCCGACAGCTCCCTCGGGTGCAGCGGGCGGCCGTGGCGGGCGATGTAGGCGGGGGTGGCGGCGGTGACGAAGTGCAGCACGCCGACGCGCCGCGCGATCAGGTTCGAGTCCGGCAACGCGCCGCCGCGGATGGCGCAGTCGATGCCTTCCTCGACCAGATCGACGGTGCGGTCGCCGCAGCCCAGTTCGAGCATGACGTCGGGATAGCGGGCGAAAAAGTCGGGCAGGGCGGGGATCAGGATGTCGTTGGCCACGCCGGTGGCGACGTCGATGCGCAAGCGCCCGCTGGGACTGGCGCGGTTGCGCGAGAGCGCTTCCTCGGCGTCGCGCACGTCGCCCAGGATGCGCAGGCAGCGCTCGTAATAGACGGCGCCGTCCGAGGTCACGCTCACGTGGCGCGTGGTGCGGTGCAGCAGCTTGGCCGCCAGGTCGTTCTCGAGCGCCGATATCAGGGTCGACACGGTCGCCTTGGGCAACTGCATCTGCTCGGCCGTGCGGGTAAAACTGCCCGTGTCGACCACCTGGACGAACACTTCCATTGCTTGTAGTTTGTTCATTTATTCCCTCATTGTTCATGGATCTGAACAATCAATTCAGTTTCACCCTATTTATCGGATTGTAGTCGATGTTTATACTGGCCGTACTGGATCAAAAGAGCCAGCAATGAATTGAGCAGAGTGGGAGAACGATCATGCGCTTTAAAGACGCCTTTATTACCGGACTTGCCCTGGTGCTGAGCCTGTCGACCTTGACGGGCCTGGCCTATACCGAGCAGTTCCAGCAGGCCGCGCGCATCGAAGTCGGTGGTTTTGACGCACTTGCACATGATCTGTTCGACCAATCCGAGCTTGCCCGCGCCGACCAACTGGTGGTGAGCAAGCAATGAATACACCGTCCAATGTCGTGGATTTTCCACAAGTGACGGTGCGTGACATGCAGGTCGGCGGCGCCGACGGCCTGCTCGCGGCGCGGCTCTACAGCCATGCGGCCGGCCGCGAAACGAGTGGCAAGGCGGCCCGCCAGGACACCCTGATGGTGTTCTTCCACAGCGGCGGTTTCGTCGGCGGCAGCATCGATGACGGCGACGTCTTCCTCAGCCACCTGTCCGACGAGAGCAGCAACGTGGTGGTGCTCTCGTCGAGCTACACGCTGGCCACCGTCAAGCCGTTTCCGGCGGCGGTGGAAGACGCCCACGCGGTGCTGTTGTGGGTCAAGAAGCACAAGGCGCGCCTGGGCTGGAGCGGCAAGCGCCTGGTGGTGGCGGGGATCGAAGCGGGCGCCAACCTGGCCGCCGTCTGCGCGCTGATGGCGCGCGACCGTGGCGGCCCCGCGCTGGCCGGCCAGATCCTCATCATGCCGATGCTCGATCCGGCGCTGACGACCTGCTCGATGCGCGAAGTGCCCGCCGATGACGGCATGGCCGATGTGGCCAGCACCTGCGCCGCCAGCTACCGCGGCTACCTGCCCAATCCGGCCGACCGCACCCACCCCTACGCGTCGCCCCTGCAATCGAGCCGCCTGAAAAACCTGCCGCCCGCGCTGGTGCTGTCGGCCGAAGACGACCCGCTGCGCGACGAGGCCGAGCAGTACGCCGCCAAGCTCGCCGCCAACGGCGTCACCACCACCCTGAAGCGCCTGTCGCCGGCCCCCTTGCAGGACAGCGGCGCGCGCAACGATTGCGCCTGCAAGGCTGCGGCGCTCAGTGAAATCGGCCGCTTCCTGGCCGCCCTCGATGTTTCACCGGATGCTTCCGAGGAGACCGATATGGCTTCCAACCCGCCCAGCTAAATCATAGCGCCTCGTTCGAGGCGACCGCCGTGCCAATCTGACCGTCCGACCGGCTTCCTGTGCGAAGCCCGGGGACGGCTATTCGCCGGCATTTAATAGTTGCCTTTTTTGCATGCCTTCGGGTGCGCAGGCCGTCGTCTTGCCGGTCGCTTTGCTTCACCTTTGTATCAGCCGATTTTTTTCAGTACCCATCTTCACCAACACCAGGGAAAACAACATGACAAGCCCACACCACTCCAGCCGCAGCTTTCTCAACCTGACGCCGCTCGCTGCCGGCGCCGCCCTCCTGGCGCTGGTCCTGTCGGGCTGTGGCCCGGACCAGCCGGCCCAGGCGGCCGCCCCGGCCGCCGCCGGCGGGCCGCCCGTCACCGCCGCCCTGGTGCTCGAGCGCCCCGTCAACGAGACGCAGGAATTTTCCGGCCGCCTCGAAGCGGTCGAACGGGTCGACATCCGTGCCCGCGCCAGCGGCTTCATCACCGCCGTCCACTTCGAGCCGGGCAGCCTGGTGAAAAAGGGCGACGTATTGTTTACCATCGATGCGCGGCCGTTCCAGGCCGAGGCCAACCGCGCCGAGGCGTCGGCCGTGTCGGCGCGCGCCAAGGCCGACCTGGCGCGGCTGGAACTGACCCGCGCCGAGCGCCTGCTGGCCGACAAGGCCATCGCCCAGCGCGAGGTCGATGAAAAAGGCGCGAGCCTCAAGGAGCTCGACGCCAACGTGCGCGCCGCCCAGGCGCAGCTGGAAGCGGCCCGCCTGAACCTGGCCTACACCCGGGTCACTTCGCCCATCGCCGGGCGCGTCTCGAAAGCGGAAATCACCACCGGCAACCTGGTCGACGGCAGCGCCATCCTCACTTCGGTGGTGTCGAACAAGGACATCTACGCCAGCTTCGACGGCGACGAAGAGACCTATCTGCGGGTGGCCCGGGTGGCGCAAAAGGGCGCCCCGGTGGTGGTGAAAATCGGCCTGGCCAACGAGGAAGGCTTCCCGCACCAGGGCAAGCTGCAGTTCGTCGACAACCGCCTCGACGCCGCCACCGGCAGCGTGCGCATGCGCGCCAGCTTCGCCAACAGCGACAACACGCTGGTACCGGGGCTGTTCGCCCGCGTGCAGCTGTCGGGCGACCCGGCGGCCAAAAAAACCGCGACGATGATCGCCGACCGCGCCATCGGCACCGACCAGAACCGCAAGTTCGTCTTCGTCGTCAAGGCTGACAACACGGCCGAATACCGCCCCGTCACCCTCGGCCCCATGGTCGACGGCCTGCGCGTGGTGAGAGACGGCGTCAAGCCGGGCGAAAAAATCGTCGTCAATGGCCTGCAGCGCGTGCGTCCGGGCGCGCCGATCACCGCGCAGCTCGTGCCGATGCAGGACGACGTCAAGGTCGCCCCGGCAGCGGACGTCAAGGTCGCCGCCAAAGCGACCAATAACAAGGAATAAGAACATGAACTTCTCCAAATTTTTCATCGACCGGCCGATTTTCGCGGCCGTCCTGTCGGTCATCATTTTCGTTGCCGGCCTGCTGTCGATCTTCGCGCTGCCCGTCTCCGAGTACCCGGACGTGGTGCCGCCATCGGTGGTGGTGCGCGCCCAGTACCCGGGCGCCAATCCCAAGGTGATCGCCGAGACGGTGGCGGCGCCGCTGGAAGAGCAGATCAACGGCACCGAGGGCATGCTGTACATGGCCTCGCAGTCGACCGCCGATGGCGCGCTGGCGCTGACCGTGACGTTCAAGGTCGGCACCAACGTCGAGCAGGCCGAGACGCAGATCCAGAACCGCATCGCGCGTGCCTTGCCGCGCCTGCCCGAAGAGGTGCGCCAGATCGGCGTCACCGCCGTCAAAAGCTCGCCCAATCTGACCATGGTGGTCCACCTGGTCTCGCCCAAGGGACGTTATGACGATGTCTACCTGCGCAACTACGCGGTCCTGAACGTCAAGGACCAGCTTGCGCGCATCAACGGCATGGGCGACGTCCAGCTGTTCGGCGCCGGCGACTACGCCATGCGCATCTGGCTCGACCCGCAAAAAGTCGCCGCCCGCGGCATGACCGCCAACGACGTCGTCGCCGCCATCCGCGAGCAGAACGTGCAAGTGGCCGCCGGCGTGGTGGGCGCCTCGCCGTCGAAAGACGCCGAGTTCCAGATGACCGTCAATACCCAGGGCCGCCTGTCGACCATCGAGGAATTTGGCGCCATCATCGTGCGCACCGGCAGCGACGGCGCCATCACGCAGCTGAAGGACGTCGCCCGCGTCGAACTGGGCGCGAACTCATATGCGCTGCGCTCGCTGCTGAACAACAAGTCGGCCGCCGCCCTCGCCATTTTTGAGGCGCCCGGCTCGAACGCGCTGCAACTGTCGGCCGATGTGCGTGCCAAGATGGCCGAACTGAAGAACGACTTCCCCGAGGACGTCGACTTCAGCGTGGTCTACGATCCCACCCAGTTCGTGCGCGAATCGATCAAGGCGGTCATCCACACCCTGCTCGAAGCGGTGGCGCTGGTGGTGCTGGTGGTGATCGTGTTCCTGCAAACCTGGCGCGCCTCCATCATTCCGCTGGTGGCCGTGCCCGTGTCGATCATCGGCACCTTCGCCGTCATGCTCGGCTTCGGCTTTTCGATCAACACCCTGTCCCTGTTCGGCCTGGTGCTGGCGATCGGTATCGTCGTCGATGACGCCATCGTGGTGGTCGAAAACGTCGAGCGCAATATCGAAGCGGGCTTGAACCCGCGCGAGGCCACCATCCAGGCGATGAAGGAAGTCAGTGGCCCCATCATTGCCATCGCCCTGGTGCTGTGCGCCGTGTTCGTGCCGATTGCCTTCGTGTCCGGCCTGTCGGGCCAGTTCTATCGCCAGTTCGCGCTGACCATCGCCATTTCCACCGTGATCTCGGCGTTTTCCTCGCTGACCCTGTCGCCGGCCCTGGCCGCCGCCCTGCTCAAACCGCACCACGCGCCGAAAGACGCCCTCACGCGCGGCATGGACAAGGTATTTGGCCGCTTCTTCGGCTGGTTCAACCGCTTCTTTGGTCGCACCTCGGTGCGCTACGAGCGCGGCGTCAATGGCGTCCTCAAGCGCAAGACGCTGTCGGTGGCGGTGTACCTGCTGCTGGGCGTGGCCGCCATCTTCATGTTCAAGGCGGTGCCGAGCGGCTTCGTGCCGGCCCAGGACAAGCAGTACCTGATCGGCTTTGCCCAGCTGCCCGACGCGGCCACCATGGAGCGCACCGACAAGGTGATCCGCCAGATGACCGACGTCGCCGGCAAGGTGCCGGGCGTCGAATCGTCGGTGGCCTTCCCCGGCCTGTCGATCAACGGCTTTACCAATGCCTCCAACGCCGGCATCGTGTTCTACACCTTGAAGCCGTTCGACCAGCGCAGCGGCAAGGGCCTCGACGGCGCCTCGATCGCCGCCGAGATCAACAAGCGCCTGGGCGGCATCCAGGACGCGTTCATCATGGTGGTGCCGCCACCGCCCGTCAACGGCCTGGGCACCACCGGCGGCTTCAAGCTGATGCTGGAAGACCGCGGCAACGTCGGCTACGACGAGATGTACAAGGCGGTCCAGGCAGTGCAGGGCAAGGCCTGGGCCGACAAGAGCCTGGCAGGCGTCTATTCGAGCTTCCAGATCAATGTGCCGCAGCTGTTCGCCGACGTCGACCGCACCAAGGCCAAGCAGCTCGGCGTGCCGCTGGCGACCATCTATCAGACCTTGCAGATCAACCTCGGTTCGCTGTATGTGAACGACTTTAACCAGTTCGGCCGTACCTACCAGGTGCGCGTGCAGGCCGACGCGCCGTTCCGCTCGAAGCCGGAAGACATCGCCCAGCTCAAGGTGAGAAGCGACAAGGGCGAGATGATCCCCCTGTCCTCGCTGATGCGGGTGAAGGACAGCTATGGCCCGGACCGCGTGCAGCGTTACAACGCTTACGTCTCGGCTGACATCAACGGCGGCGCCGCCCCCGGCGTGTCGTCCGGCCAGGCCCAGGCGGCGATGGAAAAGATCGTCAAGGACGTGCTGCCCAAGGGTGTTAGCTTCGAGTGGACCGAGCTGACCTACCAGGACATCCTGTCCGGTAACACGATGATCTACGTGTTCCCCCTGTGCGTGCTGCTGGTGTTCCTGGTGCTGGCGGCCCAGTACGAGAGCTGGACGCTGCCGCTGGCGGTGATCCTGATCGTGCCGATGTCGATCCTGTGCGCCCTCGTCGGCGTCAAGCTGACGGGCGGCGACAACAACATCTTTACCCAGATCGCCCTGTTCGTGCTGGTGGGACTGGCGTCGAAAAACGCCATCCTGATCGTCGAATTTGCCCGTGAACTGGAAGACCATGGCCGTACCGTGGTGCAGGCGGCGCTGGAGGCCTGCCACCAGCGTCTGCGGCCTATCCTGATGACCTCGATCGCGTTCATCATGGGCGTGGTGCCGCTGGTGTTCTCGCACGGCGCCGGCGCCGAAATGCGCCACGCGATGGGTGTGGCGGTGTTCGCCGGCATGCTGGGCGTGACCTTCTTCGGCCTGTTCCTCACCCCCGTGTTCTATGTATTGCTGCGCACGCTGGCCAAGCGCTTCGACAAGGCCGTTCCCGTCGCCCCGGCGCCGCTGATCGCGCCGCTGGCCCCGACGATTGAAGGAGTTCATTAATGAGCAATAAATTCGCCCTGGCGCCCATGCTGGCGCTGTTGATCCTGGCCGGCTGCTCGAGCACCCCCGCGCTGAAAGCGCCGATGGTGCCGGTGCCAGCCGCCTACAAGGAAGCGGCCACCCCCGTGACCGCCGCCGATGGCAGCGCCTGGAAAGTGGCGCAGCCGGCCGAGGCCGCGCCGCGCGGCCAGTGGTGGCTCGCCTTTAACGACGCCACCCTGACCGGCCTGATTGCCCAGGCCACCGAAGCGAACGCCAACCTGGCGGTGGCGGCGGCCCGCGTCAAGCAGGCGCGCGCCCTTGCCGGCATCGCCAGCAGCGAGCGCAGCGTCCAGGTGGGCGCTGGCGTCAACGCCCAGCGCGCGGGCAGCCCGTCGCAGCCGGCGGCGAGCACCTACCAGGGCCAGCTCTCGGCCAGCTACGAGGTCGACCTGTTCGGCCGCATCGGCGCGGGCGTCTCGGCGGCGCAGGCCGACGCCGACGGCGCCAGCGCCAGCTACCGCTCGGTGCTGCTGTCCTTGCAGGCCGACGTCGCCCAGACCTATTACCGGATCCGCGCCCTCGACGCCGAACTGCAGACGCTGGCGCGCGCCACCGACCTGCGCGCGCAGAGCGTGAAGGTCAACCAGAGCCGCTTCGACCATGGCGACATCGGCGAATTCGACCTGGTGCGCGCCAGGACCGAGCTGGCCGCCGCGCGTGCCGAGGAAATCGGCCTGCAGCGCCAGCGCGTCACGCTCGAGCATGCGCTGGCGGTCTTGCTGGGCAAGCCGGCGGCCGCCTTCAGCGCCGGCGCCAATCCCCTGCTCGATGCCGGCGTCTTGCCGGTGATCCCGGCCGGCTTGCCCTCGCAGCTGCTCGAGCGCCGTCCCGACGTGACCGCCGCCCAGCGCGCCATGGTGGCCGCCAATGAACGCATCGGCGTGGCGCGCGCGGCCATGTTCCCTTCGCTGGGCCTGTCGGCTGCCGGCGGCGGCGAATCGGTGGCGCTGTCGAATGTGCTCAAATTGAGTGGTCAGTCGTGGCTGCTGGGTGCGCTGCTGTCGATGCCGGTCATTGATGGCGGCCGCAACAAGGCCAATATCGCCCGCAGCGAAGCGGTGCTGGAAGAGTCGGTGGCGGCGTACCGGCAAAATGTGCTGGTCGCCTTCGCCGAAGTGGAAGACAACCTGGCCGGCCTGCGCATCCTGGCGGGCCAGTCCGAGCAGGTTGACGCCGGCGTGGTGTATGCGCGCCGCTCGGCCGACCTGGCGCAAAAGCTGTACGACGCGGGCCGCTCGAGCTACCTCGACTTGCTCGACGCCCAGCGCAACCTGGCCTCGGCCGAACGCAATGCGGCCCAGTTGCGTGGCAACCAGGCGGTGACGACGGTGGCGCTGATCCGCGCGCTGGGCGGCGGCTGGAGCGTCGTCCAATAAATAATAGCGGCCGCGGCCGCTATTACGATGATGTTTGCCCTTGCGGCATCGCGTTCTGAACGAGCGCGATGCCGTTTTTTTTGGCGAACGGGCGGCGCTTTACTTCGGTGCGGCGGCGCTCATGTCGGCCTTTGCGGCGGCCTTGTCGGCCTTCGCTTCAGCCTTGGCCTTGGCCACTTTCTTGTGTGCCTTGGCCTTGGTCTTGGCAGCGTCGGCCTTGGCGACAGCCTTGTCGGCAGTCGCGTCGGCGCTGGCTTTTTCCACTTTCTCATCGGCCTTGGCAGCCGTTTTGTGTTCCTGTGCCTGGGCGGCGCTCACCTTGGCGGCAGGCGCCGGTGCGGTGGCGGGGGTCTGGGCGATGGCGGCGGTGGCGAACAGGGCAGCGACGAGGGTGGCGATCAGTTTGTTCATGGCAGGTCCTTGGTAAGTTGGTGGCGGCAGCGATTGCGCCGTCCTGATCCAATAACGGCCGCGCGCCGTGCGCCGATGACAGCAATTACATTCCCTTACAAAGGTTCGCCAACGAACGGTAGGGCGCTGCGCCCAGGCTTACACTTTTGCCATTGCATCGACCAAGGCGACGCCATGACCGACCCCCTCAAGGCCTACAAGGACAAGCGCGATTTCAAGATCACCAGCGAGCCGGAGCAGGGCGGCGCGCCGACGACGGGGGCGCTGCGCTTCGTCATCCAGAAGCACTGGGCCAGCCACCTGCACTACGACTTGCGGCTCGAACTCGACGGCACCATGAAAAGCTGGGCGGTGCCGAAAGGGCCCAGCTACGATCCGCACGACAAGCGCATGGCCGTGCAGGTGGAAGATCACCCGATCGCCTATGCCAGCTTTGAAGGCAGCATCCCCGCCCGGCAGTACGGCGCCGGCAAGGTGATCATCTGGGACCAGGGCAGCTGGACGCCGCTGGTCGATGCGCGCGCCGGCTACGCAGAAGGCAATCTGAAGTTTGCCCTGCACGGCCACAAAATGCACGGCAACTGGGCCTTGATCCGCATGAAGGGCAAGGGCGAAAAGCAGCCGCCCTGGCTGCTGATCAAGGAGAAAGACGCTTACGTGCGCCCGGCCAGCGCGTTTTCCGTGGTCGACGCCATGCCCGACAGCGTTGCCGGCCTGGCCCCGCCCTCCGACGTTGCCGACCCTGCCGCTACTGCCGCTACTGCAGCTACTGCCGCTACTGCCAGCGCCGGTCCCGGCGCGGACGGCCCGCCGCCCGGCGCGCGCCCATCGCCCTTGCCGGCCACGCTGAAGCCGCAACTGGCCACCCTGGTCGAGACGGCGCCGGGCCAGCCGGAGGACTGGGTGTTCGAGATCAAGTTCGACGGCTACCGCATGCTCGCCCGGGTCGAAGGCGGGCACACCGCCCTGTACACGCGCAATGGCAAGGACTGGACGGCCAGGCTGCCCGCGCTGCGCGACGAACTGGCCCGCCTGGGCCTGCCCGACGGCTGGTACGATGGCGAGATCGTCGTCAACGACGCGCACGGCAAGCCCGATTTCGGCCTGCTCCAGCAAGCCTTCGACGGCAGCAATACGGCCCATATCGCCTATTTTCTGTTCGATGTGCCGTATTTGCAGGGCCACGATCTGCGCCGCTGCACGCTGGTGGCGCGCCGCGCCGCGCTGGCCAATGTGCTCGCGCACGTGCAAGGCAGCGCCATGGTCCGTTTCAGCGATGAATTCGGCCACGATCCGCAGGCGCTGGTGAAGGCCGCCTGCCGCATGGGCCTCGAGGGGGTGATCGGCAAGCGCCGCGATGCGCCCTACGTGGCGCGGCGCTCGGCCGACTGGATCAAGCTCAAATGCGGCAAGCGCCAGGAATTCGTCATCGGCGGGTATACCGATCCGCAGGGTGCGCGGGTCGGCATCGGCGCGCTGCTGCTGGGTACCCACGATGCGCACGGCGTGCTGCACTACGCGGGCAATGTCGGCACCGGCTTCGATGGGGCCATGCTGGCGCGGCTCAAGGAGCGGCTGGGCGCGCTCGAGACCGATGTCAGCCCGTTTGCGCCGGGTGCGGTGGCGGGCCGCAAGCACCACTGGGTCAAGCCGCAACTGGTGTGCGAGATCAGCTTTGCCGACTGGACCGCCGGCGGCGCCGTGCGCCACGCCGTGTTTCACGGCCTGCGCGAGGACAAGCCGGCCACTGCCATCATGCGCGAAGTACCACAGCAACTGGAGGACAAGGTGAACACGTCAACCACGCACAGCGGGCGCGCTGCCGCCGCGCTGCCCGCCGGGTTCAAGGTGAGCAACGGTGCGCGCGTCATCGATGCGCAGTCGGGCGCCACCAAGCTCGACCTGGTGCACTACTACGCCCTGGTCGGCAGCCTGATGATGGACCACTTGACGCACCGCCCCGTGTCGCTGGTGCGGGCGCCGGCCGGCGTGGGTGGTGCGCTGTTTTTTCAGAAGCATGCCGATGTCGCCCGGCTGCCCGGCGTGCTGCAATTGCCGCAGGACCTGGACCCCGACCATCCGCCCATGCTCGAAATTGCCAACGCCACGGGCCTGCTGTCGGCCGCGCAGTTCAACGTCGTCGAGTTCCACAGCCAGAACGCCGTCGCCAGCCATTACGAGCAGCCCGACCGCATGGTGTTCGACCTCGATCCGGGCGAGGGCGTCGACTGGCCCGCCATGCGCGAGGCAGGCCAGCTCATCAAGGCGTTTCTCGATGAACTGGGACTGGTGGGCTTTCTCAAGACCAGCGGCGGCAAGGGCCTGCACGTGGTGGTGCCCATCAAGCCCCGCCATGGCTGGGACGCGGTGAAGGATTTCAGCGAGCAGGTGGTGCGCCACATGGCCAATACCTTGCCGCAGCGCTTTGCGTTCAAGAGCGGGCCGAAGAACCGGGTCGGCCGGATTTTCATCGACTATCTGCGCAACGGGCGCGGCGCCACCACGGCTGCGGCCTGGTCGGCGCGGGCCCGGCCCGGCCTGGGCATCTCGGTGCCGATCGGGTGGGATGAACTGGCCGACGTCAACGGGGGCGACCACTGGACCATCGCCACCGTCCACGCGCGCCTGGCGCAGGGCAACGCGCCGTGGGCCGCCTACGCCAAGAGCGCGAAGAGCCTGACGGCGGCGATCAAGCGCCTGAACGGGGCGCCCAAGGCGTAACTGAGGCCGCTGCTACGCTGCGGCGGCCTTGCGCCGCGTGCTCGGCTTGCTGGCCGCCGGCGCCCGCCTGGCCGCGCTCTTGCGCGCCGGCGCCGCGATCTTGCCGGGCACCGCCTTGCTGGCCCTGGCGGGCGTGGCCGCTTTCTCGCCGCCCGATTTTTTGCCCAGGCTTTGCTGCAGCAAGGCCACCAGGTCGACCACGTTCGAGGACGGCGCCGGCCGCGCCGTCGTGTCGGGCGCGGTGATGGTCCGGGTCTGCCTGGCCTTGACCTTTTTGTCCACCAGCGCCAGCACGTCTTCGCGGTAGCTGTCGTGGTACTGCGCCGGCGTCCACGCCTGGCTCATGCCTTCGACCAGCGCCATCGCCATGCTCACTTCCTTGTCCGTCACCGCCGCCGACCTGGCCGAAGCCGCCGGGATGTGCAAGTCGTCGGTGGCGCGGATTTCATCGGGGTAGCGCAAGGTCTGCAGGACGATGGTGTCGTCCACGCACAGCAGGGCGGCCAGGTGCTGCTTGACGCGGATCACCACGGTGGCGATGCCGATCTTGTCCGTCTTGCGCAGGGTTTCGCGCAGCAGCGCGTAGACCTTGTCGCCGCCCTTGGCGGGCGCCAGATAATAGGGCGTGTCGTAGTGCAGCAGCGGCACCGCGCCGGCGTCGACAAAGCAGACGATGTCGATGGCGCCCGTCTTTTCGGGATTGGCCGCGCGCAGGTCCTCGTCCGACAGCACGACGTACTCGCCCTCGCTGTACTCGTAGCCCTTGACGATATCGTCCCAGCCCACTTCCTGGTCATTGCCCTTGTTGTAGCGCTTGAAGCCGACGGGGGAAAAGTCGCGCCGGTCGAGCATCGTCAGGTCGAGCGCGTGCTCGCTGGTGGCGGGGAACATCTCGACGGGGATGTGCACGAGGCCGAAACTGATCGCCCCTTTCCACAAGCTGCGGGCCATGGTCTTATTCTCCCACCGAGCCCGTCACCGGCAGGATCACGCCGGTGATGTAGCTCGAGCACACGGACGAGGCCAGGAACACATAGGCGGGCGAGAGCTCTTCCGGCTGGGCCGGGCGGCGATACGATGTGGCGGCGCCGAAGCTGGCGATCTTCTCGGGCGTCTGGTCGGCCGGATTGAGGGGCGTCCATACGGGACCGGGGGCGACGGCATTGACGCGGATGCCCTGGTCGAGCAGATTGGCCGCCAGCGCCATGGTGAAGGCATGGATGGCGCCCTTGGTGGTGGCGTAGTCGAGCAGGTGTTCGGCGCCCTTCAGGCCGGTGACGGAGCCCGTGTTGACGATGGCGGCGCCGCGCTTGAGGTAGGGCAGGCAGGCCTTGGCCATGTGGAAGTAGCCGTAGATATTCGTGCGCATGGTCTCGTCGAAGCGCTCTTCGGTCAGGTCGAGCAGCGAGGATGCGTGCTCCTGGAAGGCGGCGTTATTGACCAGCACATCGAGACGGCCCCATTCGGCCACCACCTTGTCCACCGCTTCCTGGCAAAACGCCATGTCCTTGACGTCGCCGGCGACGGTAACGCAGCGGCGCCCTTCGGCCTGCACGTATTGCTGGGTGGCGGCGGCGTCCTCGTGTTCATTGAGGTAGAAAATGGCGACGTCGGCCCCTTCGCGGGCAAACAGCACGGCCACCGCGCGGCCGATGCCGGAGTCGCCGCCCGTGACGATGGCGACCTGGCCCTGCAGCTTGCCGCTGCCCTTGTAGTGCTCGGCCATGAAGCGGGGCTTGAGCGTCATCTGCGCCTCGACTCCCGGTTTGCTTAGGTGCTGCGAGGGCAGGGGCAGGCCGGGCTGGTCGACCAGGCCCGTTTGCACCGCTTGCCGGTGTTCGGCCGCCGGCGTGGCCGCGGCGTCCTTCTGGTCCTGCCGGCTCTGGATGGCTTTTTGGGTGTCCGCGACCTCGTCCTGGATTGCCATTGCGTGTTTTCCTCATGCTTGTTTGATAGGTAAACATGAGTATCGGGCGCACTGGCGCCGGCGCTCCGTGCGCGTTCGCACATAGCGGGCAATCGGGCTGGCGCGCAGTCGACCAGTGCGCCTCGCTGCACGGCGCCCGACTCGGTGACGCAATCGATCAGGGCCTGGGCGCCTGGCGCTGCGCGTCGTGGAGGCGGTCGGCATCGTCGCAACGCCCCGCGTAGGGATGAATGCGCCCGGCCGGATCGGCGTCGAAAATCGAGCGCCACGGATCGACCTCGCTGTACACGACCATCGTGCCCATATTGGCCGGATCGGCGCGGCTGGGGCCGGCGCCCATCAGCGCCTGGTCGTCGGTGCTGGCCAGGTCGCCGTCGCGGTCGAACAGCAGGAAGCCGAGCGACTTCTCGCCCTTGTACGCTTCCGGCCGGGGGCGCTGCGCCCGGTAGATGGCGGCCTTTTTGCCCGCTTCCGCGACTTTTGAGATGATGACCTTCGGCGCGCCGTTCGGGAAGACGATATTGCCGTTCACGTAAGCCTGCAGCAGGCGGCCCTGCTCATCGTAATCGGCCGAGATGTTCCAGCGCCACACATAGTAGTGGCATAAATCGATGTCATAGAGGTATTTTTCGATACCCGGCGCGCCCGCCCTGGTCTTCAGGCTGGCATGACCTTCCTCGACGAAGGTGCGCCGCACGGTGGCGCTGGCGCTGCCCAGCGGCAATCGCGCCCGGATCAGGCTGGCCATTTCGTCCAGGGTTGTCACCGCCTCGAAGGCGAACGGCGGGGCCGCGGCCGCCGCCGTGGCGGCGCCACCGGCAAGCGCCATGACCAGGGTGAGCAGCGCCCAGGGCGCCGTTGCTGCGGTTCGACACGATGCTATTTTCATGCGCACTTTCCTGTGCCCGGTGGGTGGGGGCTGCCGCGTGAGTGTATGACACACATTGCTCAAATGGCAAATAATCGCTGAAACGGCGTTTGCCCCGTTCAGCGCGCGCCTTTCCTTCCGTGTTTAGGGTGCTTTATGGCAAACTACGGGCGGGCGCCTGGCGCCAGTTGGAGCTTGTGCCCCGTTTATTTTTTTCAGGAGAGTGTATGACGCACCCGGACGCCGAGCGTGCCCGCAAGGTGGGGCTGTTTTTGAACCCGGTGCCGGCGCGTCGCGTGCAGTTTCAGGCCGACAGCGGCGACCGGTTCGGGCGCCTGTTCGTCGCCGCCGATGCCGACGAGGCCGCGCGCATCCTGGCGCAGGAAGCGGTCGACCTCTTGATCATCGATCTGGACCGTTTCGACCGCGCCATCGACGCCGCGCCGCTGGCCCGACTGGTGCGCCAGCGCGCCGGCGCCGCCGTGCTGCTGCTGTGCGCCTATGGCCGCGCCAACTGGCTGACCGAACTGGCCCCGTTCGGCCCGCTCGACTACCTGCTTGAACCGGCCGGCGCCGCCGAACTGGGGCAGCGCATCGATGCCAGCCTGGCCGGCGCCAGCGCCGGCCAGGCTGGCGCCACCGTGAACGCGTTGCGGTCCTTGCTGGCGCTGCGCAGCAGCATGTTGCAGGCGGTGGCCGGCGCCGACGACGGCGCCGAACTGGCCAGCGCCGTCTGCGCGGCGCTGGCGCGCTGGCCCGGCGTGGTCCACGCGGCGCTGCTGGAAACCTCGGCGCGCGGCGAGTTGATCGTCTCGGCCCAGCATGCAAGGGGCGCGCTCGACCTGGCGCACCTGCTCGACCCGGCCATCGCGCTGCTCGACTCGCCCCTGCGCCACCGGTTTCCGCCTCTGATCGCCGCCTGCGACGGCGAACTGGCCGTGCTCGACGACCTTGACCGGTGCGCCGATGCGGGCCTCGCTGGCGCGCTCGCGGCGATGCATGTGGCGATGGTGGTGGGCGTGCCGATCGCCGCGCGCGGCCCCGGCGCGCCGCTGGGCGCCCTGTGCCTGATGTTCGAGACGGCGCAGCGCCTGTCGGCCGATGACCTGGCCACGCTCGAGGCGCTCGCGCGTGAAGTGGGCCTGGGCCTGCGCCTGGCCGAGATGAACGGCGACGCCGAGCAACTGCTGGCGCGCCTTACCGACCTGGCCACCCTCGACGCGCTCACCGGGGTGGCCAACCGCGGCCGCGGCGAAGCACTGCTCGAACAGGAAATCAAGCGCGCGCGCCGCTACGCCACGCCGCTGGCCCTGATCACCATCGACGTCGATCATTTCAAGGCCATCAACGACCGCTACGGCCATCCGGTGGGCGACGCCGCCCTGCGCGTGCTGGCCCAGGCGATCCGCGCCGAGCTGCGTTCGAGCGACTGGCTGGCCCGTTCGGGCGGCGACGAATTCCAGATCGTCGCCACCCACACCAACGCCATCGACGGCCTTAAAATGGCCGAAAAAATCCGCCAGGCGATTGGCGCGACCACCTTTCCCGGCTTCGACCGGCTGGCCGTGAGCATGGCGGTGGCCCAGGCCGGCGCCGATGAAAGCGCCGACGCGCTGATGGTGCGCGCCGCCGCCGCGATGGCGCGCGCCAAGCGGGCCGGGCGCAACTGCGTGGAACTGGCGATGCAGTGAGCAGTCGCGCCGCTCCCCTGAAATTGCTGCTGGGCTGGGCGCGGCCCTACCAGCGCCGCCTGCTCGCCGGCGACGTCAGCGCCGGCGTCATCGTCGCCATGATGATGGTGCCGCAGGCGATGGCCTACGCCATGGTGGCCGGGCTGCCGCCCGTGGTGGGCCTGTACGCGAGCATCGTGCCGCCCCTGCTGTACGCGCTGTTCGGCACCAGCATGACGCAGTCGGTGGGGCCGATGGCGATCATCTCGTTGATGACGGCGTCGAGCCTGGCGCCGCTGGCGGTGCCCGGTTCGGCCCTGTACGGCGTGCTGGCGGCACAGTTGGCGCTGATGTCGGGCGGGCTGCTGCTGCTGTGCGCCGTCGCGCGCGTGGGCTTCCTGGCCAATTTCTTCTCGCGTCCCGTGATGAGCGGTTTTACGCTGGGGTCCGCGCTGCTGATCGCCTGGGGCCAGCTGGCGGCGCTGCTGGGCACCGGCGCGCCGCACGCGCTGCCCATCGTGCCCATGGTGTCCAGCTTCGCCGGGCTGTCCGTGCACCCGGCCAGCGCCGCCTTCGGCATCCTGTCGGCGCTGGCGCTGCTGTGGGCGCGCCGGTCGCTGGCATCGCTGTTGCGGCGCGCCGGCCTGGCGCCCGGCGCCGCCAGCATCGGCGCGCGGCTGGCGCCCATGCTGGTGGTGGTCGTCGCCAGCGCCGTGGTGGCGCTGGCGCCCGGCCTGGCCGCCGGCGTGGCGACGATTGGCGCCGTGCCGGCCGGCCTGCCCACGCTCAACCTGGCGACGGCGTCCTCGTACTGGTCGGCGCTGCTGCAGCCGGCGCTGTTGATCGGCTTCATGATCTTTCTCATTTCGATGTCGTCGGCGCAGGCGCTGGCGCAGGCGGGCGGGCGCGCCGGCGACGAACCGGCGCCGGCGCCCGTCAAACCAGCGGCCAACCTGGAGCTGCTGGGCCTGGGCGTGGCCAATATCGGCAGCGCCCTCAGTGGCGGCCTGCCCGTCACCGGCAGCATGTCGCGCGGCGCCGTCAACCACGCCGCCGGCGCCAACACGCCGCTGGCGAGCATCATCAGCGCGGCCCTGCTGGCGCTGGCGCTGGTGGCGCCCACCGGCTACCTGGCGCTGGTGCCGATGCCGACGCTGGCGGCGACCATCATCGTCGCCGTGCTGGGCATGCTGGAACTGGAAACGCTGCGCACGGCGCTGCGCTACGACCGCAGCGATGCGCTGGCGCTGGCGGGCACCGCCGGCGGGGTGCTGGTGGCCGGGGTCGAGGCGGGTGTCGTCATCGGCGTGCTGCTGTCGATGGGCACCCTGATCTGGCGCGCCAGCCGCCCCCACATTGCCGTGTTGGGACGGATCGCCGGCAGCGAGCATTTCAGGAACGTCGAGCGCTATCCGGGCGGCACCGCGCCCAGCGTGCTGCTGCTGCGGGTCGATGCCTTTCTGTTCTTCGGCAATATCGACGCCGTCAGCGCCCGCATCGACGACGAACTGGCGGCGCGGCCGGGCCTGCGCCACCTGGTGCTGGTGCTGTCGGCGGTGAACGCCATCGACACCTCGGCCCTGTTCGGCCTGGCCGACATCAACCGCCAGCTGGCCGCGCGCGGCGTACTGCTGCACCTGGCCGAAGTCAAGGGGCCGGTGATGGACCGCCTGAAGGCGGTCAAGCTGCTCGAGTCGATCAGCGGCAATGTCTACCTGAGCACCGCGAACGCCTGGGATGCGCTGACCAAGGCATAGGCGGGCGCGGCGAAAACGCCACAGCCCGATGCGCGCCGCATGACTTGATGATCCACCCCCGATAGCGATTGACCGTGCGCAAAGCGCTCGTTATCGTTGACCCGTTCACGTACGGGGGCCCCGTGACGACAGTCGATGCATACCGGCTTGTGGCGCTGCGGGCAGTGGTCGGGCTGGCGCTGGGCCTTGGTCTGGCCGTGCGCTGCGTCCACGCCGCGCCCGTCTTCATCATCGGCGGCCGCATCGACCTGGGCGCCGTGTTCCGGCTCGAGGAGCCCGACCGGCGCCTGCCGTTCGCCCTCAACGGCGCCGTCGCCGGGGTGACAACGCGCAATGGCACCGGCGCCAACGCCGACGACGCCACCCTCAATTTTCGCCGCCACCAGGCCGTCTCGCGCACCCTCAGCGCCAGCGTCGATGTGGGCGCCCGCTACCAGGACACGCGCGCGCTGCTGCGCGTCAAGGGCTGGCGCGACGACGCCTTGCTGCGCGACGGCCGCCCCTGGGGCAGCGCCGCCAACAATTACGCGGCCGGCCAGGCCCTCAGCGACGCCGGCGCGCCGCCGCTGTCGCGTTTTTCCGGCGTGGTGGTGGGCGAGGCCTGGGTCGAGCAGCGCATCGACGCGGGCCGCTGGCGCCTGCTGGCACGCGCTGGCCAGCAAAGCCTGGACTGGGGCGCCAGGATGGGTTTTGGCGGCGGCCTCGAGGTGCTCACGCCACGCGACCTGCCGGCCAGCCGGCGTGCCGGCGCGCGGCCGGATGACGTCAAGGTGCCCGTGCCGATGCTGTTCGCCAGCGCCGAAGTCGACGGCGCCAGCGCCGTCGAGCTGTTTTACCAGGGCCGCTTCCGGCCCAACGCCATCGACATGTGCGGCACCTTCTTTGCCGTCAACGACTACCTGGTCGACGGCTGCGACAAGGTCATGAGCGGCGCCCCGGCGGTGGACGACCGCAGCCGGGTGGCGCTGGGCGCCTACCTCAGGCGCTTGCCCACGCCGCCGCCGCAGGCAAGCCAGTTCGGCGCCGCGTTGCGCTGGCGCTGGCCGGCGCTGGGCCTGCAACTGGGCGCCTATCACGCCCGCTACACCAGCCGCACGGCGGTGCCCAGCCTGCACAAATCCAGCCGCGCCGGCCCCGCCTTCATCGCCGGCGACCCCGATGGCAAAAATATCGCCTTCTTCACCGAATACCCGGAAGCGCTGCGCATCGACGCGCTCACGTTCAGCCACAGCGGCGGGGCCTATGGCGAACTGTCATACCGGCCCCGCCAGCCCTTGTTGTTCGGCCCCGGCGACGCGCTGCCGCCCTTTCTCAATCCCGCCGCGCCGTCGCTGCTGCGGCGCGACGCCGACGCCATCGCCGCGGGCGCCGTGTTTCATGGCTACGAGCGCTACCCCATGTGGCAGGGGCAGCTCGGTGTGCGGGGGCAAGGGGACGGGCCGGTGGCGCTGGGCTGGTCGGCCGAGGTGGTGCTCAAGCATGTCGCCGGCCTGCCCGGGCAGGCGCTGCGCCGCTACGGCCGCGCCGACGTGTTTGGCACCGGGCCCGTGCAGGGCCTGTGCAACGCCAACATGACGGTGCCGGCCCTGCAATGCAGCGAGCGCGGTTATGTCAGCCGCAACGCCGCCGCCTGGCGCGCGCGCGTGGAACTGCCGCTGCCGCCGCTGGTCGAGGCGCTCAGCGCCACCGCCGCGCTGGGCGTGGTCCACGATGTGCGCGGCTGGTCCGCCGATGCCCTCATCAACCAGGGCCGGCGCAGCGCCAATCTCGGTGTGCGCGCCGTGTACCGCCAGCGCTACCACGTCGAGGTGGCCTGGCTGCCCGTCTGGGGCGGCGACTACAACGCCACCGCCGACCGCGACGTGCTGGCCATCTCGGCCGGCTTTTCCTTTTAATAAATGCACCAGCATGGTGCATTTTCTGCGGGCATGGTGAACCTTGCCCCGTGCCTGCCCGCGCCCGGTGCGAAGTGTTTCTGCAGGGCTGGCATGGTACGTGCTAATTTGTTTGCATGCCTGACTGTCTTGCCGTTCCCGATTCGCCTGTCCCCGTTGCGCCGCCGCGTGCCCACGCGCCGTGGCAGGCCAGCCTGCGCCTGCGTTTCGTCGACGACGCCGGCGTCACCCGACTCGTCGAGCGGCGCCACAGCGGCCCCTTGCGCGTGCAAAAAGCCCTGTATCCCGAGGGCGGCGCCATCTGTCACGCCATCGTCGTCCATCCGCCCGGCGGCGTGGTGGGCGGCGATATGCTGGCCATCGACGCCACGGTGGAAGCCGGTGGCCACGCGCTGCTCACCACGCCGGGGGCGGCCAAGTGGTACCGCGCCAACGGCCGCCAGTCGCGCCAGGACGTGCGGCTGGCGGCGGGCGCCGGCGCTGCGCTCGAATGGCTGCCGCAGGAAACCATTTTTTTCAACGACGCCGACGTCCGCCTCGATCACAGCGTCGAGCTGGCAGCGGGCGCGCGCTATATCGGCGCCGAGATCCTGTGCTTCGGCCGGCGCGCCTCGGGCGAGACCTTCCGCGGCGGCGTGATTCGCCAACGCACGCAGATTCGCAGTGCCGGCAAGCTGCTGTGGTGGGAGCAGGGCACGCTCGCTGCCGCCGGCGCGGCCATGCACAGCCCCTTCGGCCTGGGCGGCGCCAGCGTCTGCGCCACCCTGACCGGGGTTGGCGCGCCGCTGCCGGCGGCCCTGCTGGCGCAGATCCGCGCGCTTGACCCGGACCTGGCGGCCAGCCAGGTCAAGTCGGTGTTCGTGGCCCGGCTGCTGTGCGACGACAGCGAGCGCGCGCGCCAGCTGGTGACGGCCGCCTGGCAACTGCTGCGGCCCCACCTGCTGGGCTGCGCGGCGCCGGTGCCGCGCATCTGGAACACCTGAACCCCAAAGACAAAAGAGAGACACCATGGACCTGACCCCCCGCGAAAAAGACAAGCTGCTCATTTTTACCGCCGGCCTGCTGGCCGAACGCCGGCTGGCGCGTGGCCTGAAACTCAATTATCCGGAGAGCGTGGCCCTGATCAGCGCCGCCATCATGGAGGGCGCGCGCGACGGCAAGAGCGTGGCCGAACTGATGGCCGAGGGCGCCACCATCCTCACCCGCGCCGACGTCATGGAAGGCATCGCCGAAATGATCCCGGACATCCAGGTCGAGGCGACCTTCCCCGACGGCACCAAGCTCGTCACCGTCCACCATCCCATTCCATGAACCACCAGCGAAAAAAAGGCGTCATATGATACCGGGCGAATACCGGCTGCTGCCGGGTGACATCGAGTTCAACGTCGGCCGCGCCACCACCACCGTGGTGGTGGCCAACAGCGGCGACCGGCCGATCCAGGTCGGCTCGCATTTTCATTTTTACGAGGTCAATCCGGCACTGCTGTTCGAGCGCGCCGGCACCCTCGGCATGCGCCTGAACATCGCCGCCGGCACCGCCGTGCGCTTCGAGCCGGGCCAGCGCCGCACCGTCGAACTGGTGGCGCTGGCGGGCGAGCGCAAGGTCTACGGCTTCAACGCCCTGGTGATGGGGGCGCTGCCATGAGCCGCATCAGCCGCGCCGCCTACGCCGAAATGTACGGCCCCACCACGGGCGATCGCATCCGCCTGGCCGACACCGAACTGTTCATCGAGATCGAGCGCGACTACGCCACCTACGGCGAAGAGGTCAAGTTCGGCGGCGGCAAGACCATCCGCGACGGCATGGGCCAGTCGCAGCGCGTGCACGCCGAGGTGATGGACACGGTCATCACCAACGCCGTCATCATCGACCACTGGGGCATCGTCAAGGCCGATATCGGCCTCAAGAACGGCCTGATCGCCGCCATCGGCAAGGCCGGCAATCCCGACATCCAGCCCGACGTGACGATGGCCATCGGCGGCGCCACCGAGATCATCGCCGGCGAAGGCGCCATCGTCACCGCCGGCGGCATCGACACCCACATCCACTTCATCTGCCCGCAGCAGATCGAGGAAGCCCTGATGAGCGGGATCACCACCATGATCGGCGGCGGCACCGGGCCGGCGGTGGGCACCGCCGCCACCACCTGCACGCCCGGTCCCTGGCACATCCACGCCATGCTGGCGGCGGCCGACGCCTTTCCCATGAACCTGGGCTTTCTGGGCAAGGGCAACGTCAGCCTGCCCGAGCCGCTGATCGAGCAGGTCAAGGCCGGCGCGATCGGCCTGAAACTGCACGAGGACTGGGGCAGCACCCCGGCCGCCATCGACAACTGCCTGGCGGTGGCCGAGCAGATGGACGTGCAGGTGGCGATCCACTCCGACACGCTCAACGAGGGCGGCTTCCTGGAAGCGACCCTGGCCGCCTTCAAGGGCCGCACCATCCACACCTTCCACACGGAAGGGGCGGGCGGCGGCCACGCGCCCGACATCATCGCCGCCGTCGGCGAAATGAACGTGCTGCCGTCGTCGACCAATCCGACCCGGCCGTTCACCGTCAACACGCTCGACGAGCACCTCGACATGCTGATGGTGTGCCACCACCTCGACCCGGCGATTGCCGAAGACGTGGCGTTTGCCGAGTCGCGCATCCGCCGCGAAACCATCGCCGCCGAGGACATCCTGCACGACATGGGCGCCATCTCGATGATGTCGTCGGACTCGCAGGCGATGGGCCGGGTGGGCGAGACCATCATGCGCACCTGGCAGACGGCCCATAAAATGAAGCTGCAGCGTGGCCCGCTGGCGCCCGATGGCAAGGACAACGACAACTTCCGCGTCAAGCGCTACATCGCCAAGTACACCATCAACCCGGCCATCACGCACGGCATTGCGCACGTGGTCGGCTCCATCGAAGTGGGCAAGATCGCCGACCTGGTGCTGTGGAAGCCGGCCTTCTTCGGCGTCAAGCCGTCGATGATACTCAAGGGCGGCATGATCGCGGCGGCGCAGATGGGCGACCCGAACGCCTCGATCCCCACGCCGCAGCCCGTGCATTACCGGATGATGTTCGGCGCCTTCGGCGGCGGCCTGAAAAAATCCTTCACCTTCGTCTCGCAGGCGGCCTTCGACGCCGGCATCGACAGGCAGCTGGGCCTGTCGAAAACCATCATCGCCGTGCGCGGCACGCGCGGCCTCACCAAGGCCGACATGATCCACAACGGCGCCACCCCGCGCATGCAGGTCGACCCGGAGACGTACGAGGTGCGCGCCGATGGCGAGCTGCTCGTGTGCGAGGCGGCCGCCGTGCTACCGATGGCGCAGCGCTATTTTCTATTCTAGGACGGACCCAACATGCTCACGTTTCACAGTAAAGTCGGCACGGCGCCATCGCCATCGGCCATGTATGGGCGGCTGGTGCTGCCCTACGACCAGCGCGAAAAATGCCGGTTGCGCGCGCGCCTGGAGTCGGGCGAAGAAGTGGCGATCTTTACCGTGCGCGGCACCGTGCTGCGCGACGGCGACCTGCTCGGCGGCGGGGCGGCGGACGACCCTGCGCGCGTGGTCATCGAAGTGGTGGCCGCGCTCGAGCCCACCTACGCCGTCCATTGCGACAGCGAGCACGCGCTGGTGCGCTGCGCCTACCACCTGGGCAACCGCCATACCCAGGTGCAGATCGGCGCCGGCCTGCTGCGCATCCGCGTCGACCCCGTGCTCAAGGAGATGGTCGAGGGCCTGGGCGCGCGCGTGGTGCAGGAGCAGGCATGCTTCGAGCCGGAGGCGGGCGCCTATTCGGGCGGTGGGCACAGCCACGGCGGCGACCTGCTGGCGCCGGTGCCGCTGCGCCAGCGCATTCACCGGCCGGGCGACGCCGGCACTGCATGAACGCCGGCCAGTTGCTGCACCTGTTGCAGTTCGCCAGCCCGGCGCTGCCGATCGGCGGCTACAGCTATTCGCAGGGGCTGGAAACGGCCATCGAGCGGGGCCTGGTGCGCGACGCCGCCAGCGCGCGCGACTGGATCGCCGGCTACCTGCACGAGGTGATGGCGCTGTGGGACGCGCCGGTGCTGTGGCGCCTGATGGGCGCCTTCGGCGACGGCGACCTGGCCGCCGTCGCCCTGTGGAGCGAGCGCTTCATCGCCTCGCGCGACTGCGCCGAACTGCGCGCCGAATCGATCCAGATGGGCTACTCGCTCACGCGCCTGCTGGCCGAACTGGGGGTGGGCGAGGTTGCCGTGCTGGGCCCCGAGGTGGCGCTGCCGACCGCCTTTGCCTGCGCCGTCGATGCCCTCGGCATCGACCACCGCGACGCGCTGGTGGCTTCCTTGTTTTCCTGGGCCGAGAACCAGGTGCTGGTGTGCGTCAAGTCGATCCCGCTGGGACAGGTGGCGGGCCAGCGCCTGCTGCTGTCGCTGGCGCCGGAGATCGAGGCGGCGGCCGCGCTGGCGCAGCAACTGGCCGACGACGCGCTGTCGAACTGGTCGCCCGGCCTGTCGATCCTGTCGATGCGCCACGAGGTGCAGCATGGCCGCCTGTATCGTTCATGATGGCCCGGCCCTTCACTTAACTTATTTTACTACCAGACGAAAGCATCACCATGACTTCCAATCCCCTGCGCGTCGGCATCGGCGGCCCGGTCGGCTCCGGCAAGACGGCGCTGTGCGAAATGCTGTGCAAGGCCATGCGCGACGACTACGACATGGCCGTCATCACCAACGATATCTACACCCGCGAGGACATGGACATCCTGCTGCGCGCGGGCGCCTTGCCGGCCGAGCGGCTGATGGGGGTGGAAACGGGCGGCTGCCCGCACACGGCGATCCGCGAGGACGCCTCGATCAACCTGGAGGCGATCGCCCGCATGCAGGCCGACTTTCCCGACCTCGACCTGATCCTGATCGAATCGGGCGGCGACAACCTGGCGGCCACCTTCAGCCCCGAACTGTCGGACCTGACGCTGTACGTGATCGACGTCGCCGGCGGCGAAAAAATCCCCCGCAAGGGCGGCCCCGGCATTACCCGCTCGGACCTGTTGATCATCAATAAGACCGACCTGGCGCCGCACGTGGGCGCCGACCTGCAGGTGATGGCGCGCGATGCCGCCGCCCAGCGCGGCGAGCGGCCGTTCATCTTCACCAATTTGCGCAGCGGCGATGGCGTCGCCGAGGTGGTGGCGTTCATCCGCGAGCAGGGCCTGCTGGAAGTGGCGCAGCGGTAGGGCGCGGCCCGCAGCCGCTCAGCGCTGGCGCGGCGGCGCCAGCACGATCGGCGCTTCCAGTTCGGGATAGCGGCCGTGGTGACCGGCGTAGACGGCGGCGATGGCGGCCATGTCGGCCGCCTGGTCGCCGCTCAGCACCAGGGTGTCGACCAGGCCCAGTTCCTTGTTCGGGTAGTCGATGTACACCAGCAGCAGCGGTATCCTGGCCGTGCGCGCCAGGTGATAGAAGCCGGTGCGCCAGTGCGGCTTGTAGCCGCGCGTGGCTTCCGGGGTGATGGCGACCCAGCACCACGGCTCGGCGCGCATGGTGGCGGCCAGCCGTTCGGTGGCGCCGCTGGAGGTGGAACGCTCGACGGCCATGCCGCCCCAGTAGCGCATCACGACCCCCAGCGGGCCCTTGAACAGGGCGTCCTTGCCCAGAAAGCGAAACGGCAGGCCGACCGCCCACTTGCACAGCAGGCCGACGATAAAATCCCAGTTCGAGGTGTGCGGGTAGACCACCATCACGCCGTGCGGGCCGGGCAGGGGCTTGAAACGTATGTTCCAGCCGGCCAGTTGCAGCAGGCGCAGGGCGGCGCGCTGTCGCCAGGTCGGCAACTGTTCGCTGCGCATGATGTCGTTCATCGGGTCTCCACGGGGCTGTGCATGCAGCCCACTGATTGTTTTGTGTTGCCGCTGGCATGCTCCGGGAGGGCAGAAAGACGCCCGGGGGCCAGCATTGTATTTCCAATGGGAAGCTATTTTAGCGGCATGGCAAGGGTGCCGCAAGGGAGGCGGTGACCTGGCCTGATATGATGTCCACCTGATAAGGAACCCCGCCATGGACATCACGATTTACCACAATCCCCGTTGCGGCACCTCGCGCAAGACGCTCGAACTGATCCGCGCCGCCGGGGTCGAACCGACCATCATCGACTACCTGGCGACGCCGCCCTCGCGCGAGCAGCTCAAGGCCATGGCGGGGGCGGCCGGCTTGCCGCTGCGCTCGCTGCTGCGCAGCAAGGAGGCGGCCTACGCCGAATTGGGGCTGGACAATGCCGCGCTCGACGACGACACCCTGGTCGACGCCATGCTGGCGCACCCGGTGCTGATCGAGCGTCCGCTGGTGGTGAGCGGCAAGGGTGTGCGGCTGTGCCGGCCCAGTGAAAAAGTGCTGGAAATCCTGTAAGCGGGCACCCGTGCCTCAATGCTGGAGCGCCCCCAGGTCGACGCCGGCGGCGGTGCGCATGACGCCGTTGAAGTCGACCGGATGGGCATGCTCGAGCTCACCCTTGCCGATGGCCGGCGAGCCGGCGGCCAGGCTGAAATCGGGTGTGACCGTGCCGCCATAGTCGACGAAACGGGGCGCGGCGGCCACCGTCCTGGCATGCTGCATGCCAGCGGCCAGATGCCAGTCACCGGCCGGGTGTTGGAACACCAGGTTGCTGCGATAGGCATTGTGGCGCCCCGTGGTGCCGCGCTCGACGATGCCGCGCTGGTTGTCGAACACGATGTTGTTGCTGACGGTCGTAAAATCGTTGGCGCCCGGCGCCAGGTAAAAATCGCCGCCACCGACCAGGATGCCGATGTTCGAACCGGTCACCGTGTTGTTGACGACGCGCACGTGGTGGGCATCGTGCCACATGACGATGCCGGCGTTGCCGCCTCGAAAAACGAGATTGTTTGCCACCAGCGCCGGGGTATTGATGGCGATGCCGTACACCGAGGGGCAGTCGATGGCGCCGATGTCGTGCACGGTGTTGCCGATGACTTCGCCGTGCGTGCCCTTGAAATAGCTTTCGAGGGTGATGGCGGCGCCGTCGGCGTCGTCGCAGGCGATGCCCCTTGCAATGTCGTGGACGCGGTTGTGGCGCAGCGAATCGAAGGAGCCGGCGTTGTAGAGACCGTGGCGCCAGCGCACGCCGGCCTGGTGCGCGCTGCCATCGATGTCGAAGCCGACGATGTCGACGTAACTGCCGCGGTTGTCCCAGGCGATGGTGCCGCTTGACTGGGGCGGCGGCACGATGCGGGCGTAGCCGGGCCGGGTGGCAACATAATAGATGCGCGCCGTCTCGGTGCCGTTGGCGACCGTCTTGAAGCCGCCCGCATAGCTGCCGGACGCGACGTGGATGGTGGTGCCGGGCAAGGCCGCCCTGGACGCTTTCTCGATGCTGAGGAAGGGCGACGATTCGCTGCCCAGGTTGTTGTCGGCGCCGGTGGTGGCCACGTACAGGTGGTAGGGGGTCGGTGGCGCCAGTGGCGCCTCGGGACCGGCCTGCGGCGCGCTGCCGGAGCGGCAGGCCGTCGCCAGCAGGCCAGTGGCGGCAGCGACGGCCACGACGGCAAGTCGGAACGGATGGTCGGGCATGGCGGTCTCCTGATCAAAGGGCAAGCCGTTCAAGTTTGAAGCAAGGCAAGGGCGCCCGATTTCGAATGGCGCAAACTGGCGCGGGATCGGCGTGGTTCGGTGCCCAGGCGTGTTGGCATATTTTCACGTTTTTCGCTACGCTGGGCAACAAGGTCAATTACGAGGAGGCGCAATGCGCACATTGAGCATGCCGGGCGGGCGTTCGATCCCGGTGCTGGGGCAGGGCACCTGGAACATGGGCGAGGACCCGGCCGAACGGGACCGCGAAGCCGACGCCTTGCGACTGGGGCTCGACCTGGGCCTGTGCCTGATCGACACGGCCGAAATGTACGGGGAAGGCGGCGCCGAACGCGTGGTGGCGCAGGCGCTGGCGGGGCGGCGCGAACAGGCCTACATCGTCAGCAAGGTCTACCCGCACAACGCCGGCCGGCGCGCCGTGCAGGAGGCCTGCGAGCGCAGCTTGCGCCGCCTCGGCACCGACCGCATCGAACTGTACCTGCTGCACTGGCGCGGCGGGGTGCCGCTGGCCGAGACGTTCGAAGGCTTCGAAGCGCTCAAGGCGGCCGGCAAGATCGTCGATTACGGCGTGAGCAATTTCGACCGCGACGACATGCTCGAGGCGCACGCCACGGCGGGCGGCGCCGGCGTCGCCGTCAACCAGGTGCTCTACAACCTGGCCCGGCGCGGCGTCGAATGGGACCTGCTGCCCTGGTGCCGCCAGCACGGCGTGCCGCTGATGGCCTATTCGCCGCTCGAACAGGCCGGCATGCTGGGCGTGGCCGCCCTGCGCGCGGTGGCTTCGCTGCGCGGGGTGACGCCGGCCCAGGTGGCGCTGGCCTGGCTGCTGCGCCAGGACGGCATTATTGCCATTCCCAAGGCGGTCAGCGCGCGCCACGTGCGCGAAAACGCCGCCGCTGTGGGCGTGACGCTCGAAGCGGAGGACCTGGCGGTGCTCGACACCGCCTTTGCGCCACCGCGGCGGGCCACGCCGCTGGCGATGCGCTGATCCATCGCCGACAGGCTGCTAGGGCGCGAAGCCAACCCGCTCGCGCAGCAGGAACAAGGGATTCGAGACGATCGCCGAGGCGCTGTGGGTGCTGTCGTTGCCGCAGTGGCCACAGGTATGGCGGCGGTGCGCACGCACGGCGAACGCGCCCAGGTCCAGGTGCGGATAGCCGCAGCGGGCACAGTCGACGCAGCCGTCGGCAAAGGCCATCGCGGCCAGTGCCGGCGGGGTGACGTCGACCCGGTCGATGGCCGGGTGGCGGAACACGCCGACGGCGCGCAAGGCCAGCGCCGGCACGCGCAGGTCCAGCGTGGCGCTTTGCACTGCGATGGCGCCGTCCTGCAGGGAAAGCCGCAGCGGGGCGGCGCCGGCAGCGAGCAGGACCGGATCGATCAGCAGCGGATCGAGCGCGATCGACAGCGGCGTGGACGCGGCGCGGCAGCGGCCGTCGGCGCGCGCCAGGTCGGCATTCACGCCCCAGTAGGCCTGGTGCGACACGCACCACCAGCGCGTGGCGCCGTTGCGAAATTTGCCGGCGGTCCGCAAGCGGCAGTCGACCAGGCCGGCGCCCAGCACCCCCGTCAGCAGGCCGGCGCCGCCGCCGGCGATGGCGCCGACGGTGGCGCTGGCCGACCAGGCGATCGCCGCCCGCGCCGGCACGCCGGCGGCACTCCCTTGCCGCTGGGCTGGCCCCGCGATGGTCACCTTAGCCCTTCGGCGCCCCCGTCGTCATCGCCCGGCTGATCGCCACGCAGCGCTGGTCCTCTTCACGCAGGGTCAGCAGGGCGCGCCGGGTGCCGGCCGACAGCGTCGTGTAGCGCGCCGCGGCGCCGTCGAGGCGCTTGACGCTGGCCGCAGTGCAGGTGGCCGGGATCATCTCGGCGTAGCTGCGCATGAACACGGGCCCGGCGCTCTTGTCGAGGGCCGGCAGGCTGGCCAGGCGCTCGGCGGCGGTGGCCTCGTTGAGCACCTTTTGTTCGACCGGGTAGAGGCTGTAGATGGCCACCCGCACGCGCGAAAACGGCAGCGTGGTTTTCTGGTCCTGCACCTTGGCCAGCCATTCGCGCTTGGTGGCGGCATCGGGCCGGGACACGCTGGCGGCGAGCGCCTTGCCCTGGCCGGCGTCGGACTTGTCGCGCAGCTGCTCGGCGGCGATCAAGGCCGCGCTGCCCGGGTAATCGAAACGGTTCAGGCGCGCGATGATGGCCCAGCGCAGATCCTGGCCGATCTCCAGGCCCGTCACCTTGAGCGAGCCGTCGAGCAGTGCGGCGAGGCGGTCCAGGCCCGGCTTGCTGCTGGCGGCGCCCAGGTAAAAGCCGAACCAGCGGCGCTGGAAGTTGCTGTCGGCGCTGTTCGCTTGCACGGCGCGCCAGCCGGTTTCTTCCATCTGTGCCGTGGTCGCGGCGGCGTAGGCGGGCGCCGCCTGCATGGCGTCGAGGTAGTGGTGCGAACTCGACAGCATGCCCAGCACGCTGCCCAGCAGGGTGTAATCCTTTTCCAGCGGCGCATTGGTCAGCGCCGTGCCGATAAATTCATTGAGCGGCAACTGGCCGTCGCGCACGCCGTCCCACAGGCTTTGCCACAGCATCGAGCGCAGCAGCGGATCGGCGACGCCGGCCACGCTGGCCTGGGCGGTGGCGAACGATTTCTTGTCGAGTCGGACCTTGGCAAAGCCCCAGTCCTCGTAGTTCGGGTAAACCAGGTCCGGGCAGGCGCTGCCCACCAGGGCGGGCACGCTGGTGGAGGCGCCCTTGTAGGTGACGTCGGCCCTGGCGGCCAGGGTCAGCTTGTCGCCGTCGCGCGTGAACGTGGCCACCTGCACGCGCTGTTCGCGCAAGGTCGGCAGGGCCGGCGTGGCGCTCTGGCGCAGGCTGAAGGCGGCCACCTTGCCGGCGCTGCAGCGGTAGTTGGCGGCGATGGTGTTGACCCCCGCTTCATAGAGCCACTGGCGGGTCCACGGCTTGAGGTCGCGCCCGGCCGCTTCACCCAGGCTGCCGATGAAGTCGTCGAGCCGGGCGTTCTTGAAGGCGTATTTTTCCAGGTAGTTGTGGACCCCTTTGCGGAACACTTCGGCGCCCAGCAGGTGGCGCAACTGCATCAGGGTCGATGCGCCTTTCGAATAGGTGATGGCGTCGATATTGTCGAAGGCATTCGCGGTCGAGGCCACCGGCACCTCGATCGGGTGGGTCGAGAGTGACTGGTCGGTGGCGTAGGCGGCCTGTTTGCCGCCCGCATAGAACGACAGCCAGGCGTGCTTGAATTCGGTCGCCTCGGCCGTCGCCATGGTGCCCATGAAGGACGCAAAACTCTCGTTGAGCCACAGGCCGTTCCACCATTTCATGGTCACCAGGTCGCCGAACCACTGGTGCGCCATCTCGTGCATGATGGTGCCGGCCAGGCCCTCGCGCTGGGCCTGGGTCATGGTCGACTGGTGCAGGAATCCCCGTTCGCCGAAGGTGACGGCGCCGGCGTTTTCCATCGCACCGTAGAGGAAGTCCGGCACCAGCAACTGGTCGTACTTCTCCCACTGGTAGGGCACGCCGAAATAATTGTCGAAGAAGGTCAAACCGTCCTTGGTGTACTTGAACCAGTCGGCCGGCGTCACCTGCGACGCCACCGACTGGCGCGCGAACAGGCGCATCGGGTACTTGCCGCTGTTGTCTTCCCATACCTTGTAGGGGCCCGCGTGCAGCGAAAAATTGTACGGGCTCAGTACCTTCGAGACGGGAAAGCGCCAGTGCCGGGTGGTGGCGTCGGCCGGGTTGGCCTCGACCGCGCTCTCGCGCCGGGTCGACACCACCACCCAGTCGGCCGGCGCGGTGACGCTGACCTCGAAGGTCGCTTTCAGGTCGGGCTGGTCGAACAGGGCGAACATCTGGTGCGCGGCGGCCGGCTCGAAGTGCGAGTAGGTATACACCTTGCCGTCGGCCGGGTCGACCATGCGGTGCAGGCCTTCGCCGTTGGTGCTGTGCAGGCGCGTGTAGCGCACCACCACGCTGTTGCGGCCCTTGGCCAGGTCGGCCGCGGCGATGGTGATGAAGAACTGGTTATAGGCCGCTTCGACCGGCTTGCCATTGACGCTCACCGCGACCACGCTGGCCTTGTCGAGGTCGATCGTCAGGGGTGCGCTGTTGTCGGCCAGGTCGAAGTCGATGCGGCTGGTGCCGGCAAAATCGGGCTTGCCCGTCAGGGTAAAGTCGAGCACGTAGGCGACGTTCGACACGCGGCTCGAGCGGGCGCTGGCATCCTGCTCGGTCAAATAGGTATTGGCCGCGCGCGCGGCCGGGGCCGCGGCCGCCGTCGCGGCGGTCGTCGTGACGGGGGCGAAGGTGGCGATGGCGCTGGCGACGGCGAGGACGAGGACGGGCAGACGGCGGGCAAATGGGATCACGGCATTCCTTGGGCTGGGGGTGGCAAAAGAATAGCACGGCATATTGCCGATGAACATTGCAACTTGATATGCATGTCGGCTGCCAGCCGGCCCCGCGCGCCCACGAAAAAGGGGACGGCGCCATCGCCGTCCCCTTCACTTGTCATGCCGGGTTCTGCCCGGTTCTGCCCGTTTATGCCCGGTTCTGCCCGGTTCTGCCCGGTTATGCCCGTTTACGCCTGCAGCGCAGGGTAGTCCGTATAGCCTTCAGCGCCAGGACCGTAGAACAGCTGCGGCCGCTGCGGATTCATGGGCGCGTCTTCTTTCAGGCGGCGCGGCAGGTCCGGGTTGGCGATAAACAGTTTGCCGAAGGCGACCGCGTCGGCCTTGCCCTCTTGAATCAGTTGATCGGCCGATTCGCGCGTCAGTTGTTCGTTGGCGATGTAGACGCCGCCGAATTGTTCTTTCAGCAGGGGGCCCAGGCTGTCCGCGCCCACCGCCTCGCGGGCGCAGATGAAGGCGATGTTGCGGGCCTTCAGTTCGCGCGCCACGTAGCCGAACGTTTCGGCCGGGGTCGAGTCGCCCATGTCGTGGGCGTCGCGGCGCGGCGCCAGGTGCATGCCGACCTTGCCGGCGCCCCACACGGCGATGCAGGCGTCGGTTACTTCGAGCAGAAGGCGGGCGCGGTTTTCAATCGAGCCGCCGTAGTTGTCGGTGCGGGTGTTGGTGCTGTCTTGCAGGAACTGGTCGAGCAGGTAGCCATTGGCGCCGTGGATTTCCACGCCGTCGAAGCCGGCCAGCCTGGCGTTTTCGGCGCCCTTGCGGTAGGCGGCGACGATGCCGGCCAGTTCGGCCGTCTCCAGCGCGCGCGGCACCGGGTAGGCGCGCTCGGGGCGCAGCAGGCTGACGTGGCCGGCGGCGGCGATGGCGCTGGGGGCGACGGGCGTCGCGCCATCGAGCAGGCTGGGGTCGGAAATACGGCCCACGTGCCACAGTTGCATGAAGATCAGGCCGCCGGCGGCGTGCACGGCCTCCGTCACGACTTTCCAGCCTTCAACTTGCTCATCGGACCAGATGCCCGGGGTGTTCTCGTAGCCGACGCCTTGCGCCACCACCGAGGTCGCTTCCGACAGGATCAGGCCGGCGCTGGCGCGCTGCACGTAATACTCGGCCATCAGCGCGTTCGGCACGCGGGCGCCGCCGATCGCGCGGGCGCGGGTGAGGGGGGCCATGACGATGCGGTTGGGCAAAGTGAAATCGCCGACGACGAGGGGATCGAAAATAGTGCTCAAGGTGGTGCTCCTAAAGTCCGTGATGCAATTGATGAAGAAACGCCTGGATGACGTCTTCATTGCGTTTGTAAAAAATCCACTGGCCCACGCGTCGGGCGCTGATCAAGCCGGCTTTTTGCAGGCTGGCCAGGTGCGCCGACACCGTCGACTGCGACAAGCCCGTGCGTTCGTCGATCAGACCGGCGCACACGCCCAGCTCGAGGCCATGCTCCTGCTGGGCGAAATACGCCTGCGGCTCTTTGAGCCACAATAAAATCTGGCGCCGCACGGGGTTGGCCAAGGCCTTGTGGATTGCGTCTATGTCCATATAAAAGTTTCTGTATCGGGTTTCTGCGAACCTAATATCGTCATATTACGATATGTAGAAAAAACTTGCTCGCGCCGCCTGATTGCGGCGCCGCCCGGGCAGTTCAGCCCAGCAGCAAGGCGGCCAGGGCCAGCAGGGCCGGCACGCACTGGATCCACAGGATGGTTTTTTTGACCGTGGCGGCGCCCCAGGCGCCGGCCACGGCCACGCACACCAGGCCGAACACGGCGAAGGCGCGGGCGACGGCGGCATCGGGATGGAGCAGCCCCAGCACCAGCGCCGCCACCAGGAAGCCGTTGTAGCAACCCTGGTTCGACATGGCAGGCGCCATGATCTCGGCCTTTTCGGCACTCAGGCCGAACACGCGCCGGCCACGGGTTTTGAAGAGCACCGTCTCGAGCAGCACGAAGTAGACGTGGAGTACGGCGATGAGGGCGATCAGGAAATGGGCAAGCATGGTCATGGCGCGGCCGGGGTCGGTGGTGAAAGAGGCTTGCAGTATACATAAGGTCGCCGGCGGGCAGGCGGGCGCCGCTTGCCGCTGGCCGCCCCCCGTGCTACCGTCGCGGCTGTTTGACGACTGTAATCAGGGGAGTGGGCATGAGCTGGATGTTGCTGGTATTGGCGGGATTGCTGGAAGTGGTGTGGGCGGTGGGCCTGAAATACACGGAGGGATTTACCCGCCTGTGGCCGTCGCTGCTGACACTGGCGGCGATGGCGGCCAGTGTTGGCCTGCTGGGCCTGGCCTTGCGCAATTTGCCGCTGGGTACGGCCTACGCCGTCTGGACCGGCATCGGCACCGTCGGCACGGCCATCGTCGGCATGGTGCTGCTGGGCGAACCGGCTGGCGCCTTGCGGCTGTTATCGATTGGCTTGATTATTGCCGGCATTGCCGGATTGAAAATGCTGACGCCTGCTTAAACGGTCCGGCGCCGTCCAGCGCGTGTAGATGCGCGCCAGTTCGCCACTAGCCTTGAGTTTTTGCAAGGCCGCCTCGATCGCCGGCGCCAGCGCCGGATCCGCCTTGTTGCTGATCCAAAAATACACGAGGCCCGGATCGAATACGGTGGGCAGCACCGTCAGCTGCTGTTCCAGCCGGGCACTGCGGATATAGTAGAACAGGCTCGATTCGTTGAGATAGGTGTAGCGGCCGTGCCCGTGCAGGGTCTTGCGCAGGTTGACCAGGCTGTCGCCAGTGCTGTCGTCGACCTCGATGCCGCGCGCCTTGAGCACGGGAATATAGCCCGAGCCGCGTGCCGTATTAATGAGTACTTTGCGGCGGGCCAGCTGGTCCAGGTCCGCTACCGCCTCCGTGTCGCCGGCAAGGGCGGCCAGCCGGTAGCGCGCCTCGTACAGCGGCACGCTGGCGCGCACGGCGATGCGACGGCGCACGGGCGACTCGACCAGCGCGCACGCGGCCCACACCGAGCCGCGCTCGAGGCCCTGTTCGATCACGCCCAGCGAGCGGGCGCGGTCGTAACCGGTGAAATGCAGGCGCGGATCGCGCTGTTCGATGGCCGCCAGCAGATCGGCGCACATGCCCTGCGGCTTGCCCTGGTCCAGAATCCACTTGGGGGCAACGCTTTCCTGCGCCATGATGGGCACTGTGATGGTGGCGCCGGCCCGGCCCGTCGTGCACGCAAGAGCGCCCAGCGCCAGCACAAGCAGGCTGCGGGTGGTGGCGTCCATCAAGCTGTTGCCGGGTGTGTGCATGGGAGATCGTTGCCTGTTCAATATCGATTGATTTTCGCACAAAGCAGGCCAGCCCGGCACACGATGTAACGGGCTGGCCCGGCGATACAGGCACGAGCGCCAGGGGCGCGCGCGGCGCGCCGGTGCCCCGCTCGCCGGGGACCCGATCGATCAGTCCTGCGCAGCGAAGGCGGGGTTGGCCCGGGTCAGGTAATACCATTCCTGGTTCGGCCCGGCATTGACGTCCGGGAACAGGATGCGCCCCTCCAGCTCAGACAGCACCGGCGTGCCGTCGGCGCGGGTGCCGATCAAGGTGCCCACCTCGACGGGGTCGAAGCTGCGCCAGGTGCGGGCGAAGCTGTCGCCCTGGTCGAGTTTGTCGTGCACCACCACCATCGACAGCGCCTCGATCTGATCGGCCGCCACCGCTGGCGGTGCCGGCGCGTCGATCAGTCCCAGGTGCGCCAGGGTGTTCATGATGGCGCGGTAGGCCACCTCGGGCGCCTGCGGATCGCGGTGCTGGCCGCACTCGAGCGTGAGGGCGTAACCGCCCGTGCTGCGCATGAATTCGGTGGTGCCGACGCCGTAGCGCAGCACCGTTTGCAATTGCGAGGCGTCCGACAGGCGCCGCTGGACGCCGGCGCCGTAGGTGGCCAGCCAGCCGTCGACGAAGCGGCGTACGCCCAGCCGCTTGGCCAGCGCCTTCTCGCTGGCGGCATGGGCGAACGGCTGCAGGGGACCGTCGTTGTCGGCCGGGCCCACCATCACGAACGGCTCGCTGTCGGCATTGAAGGAATGCAGGTCGAGCAAGACGTCGTGCGCGGCCAGCAGGGGGCACAGCCAGTTGGCGATGCGGTCCTCGAAATCCTGCGGCGCCGGGTTGGGGAACAGGTTGCGGTTCAGGTTGCGGTCGCCCGCGCGCCGTTGCAGGCGGTAGGCCAGCGGGTTGGTCACGGGGACGAAGGTGACGCTGCCGTTGGCGATGCGCAGGGCGCCGCTGTCGAGTTCGGCCATGACGCGGCCGATGCCGATGGTGCCGCAGGTTTCGTTGCCATGCACGGCGCCGGTGACGATCAGGCGCGGGCCTTCACCGAGGCCCGTGTAGTTGATCGATTTGAATTGCAGGTCGCTTGCGCTTGTCATGGCTGGCCGTGAAAAATGAATGGTGGCCGATATTCTAGCAGCCTGTCGGACTTAGGATCGTCAGCTGCAAAAATACCTGGGACGGGCCATATTTCGCCGCTTTCTCGGTCAATAGCTCGCTATTGACACTGCGAAATCGTCAAAATCTGTCCTCGCCCAGCTATTTTTTCGCTATGACTCCCTAAGCCCGACAGGCTGCTAGCGCAACAAGGCGCCGCCGGGCCGGCTGCGGTGGCCTGCGGTAGAATCGCCCCGTCAGCCTTCCGCCACCGCCCATGCCGCCGTCTTATTTTTCCCGCAATTGCGTCCCCGCCCGCATCCACGGCCTCGACACCCTGCGTGCGCTGGCCGTCAGTGTCGTCGTGCTGCACCACTATGTGCTGTTCGTCAGCGGTGCATCCACCTTCGGCTGGCTGGGCGACATTGGCTGGGTCGGCGTCGACCTGTTTTTCGCCCTCTCGGGCTACCTGATCGGCAGCCAGATTTTCAGCGGCCTGCGCAGCGCCGACGGCTTTTCCCTGGGCCGCTTCTATGGCCGCCGCCTGCTGCGCACCCTGCCCAATTTCTACGCGGTGCTGGCCTTGTACTACCTGTGGCCGTGGTTCCGCGACGGCGCGCCCATGCTGTCGCCCTGGCGCTTCCTCAGTTTCACGCAAAATATCCTGCTCGCGCCCGGCAGCGGCTTCTCGCACGCCTGGTCGCTGTGCATCGAAGAGCAGTTTTACATGCTGCTGCCGGCGCTGGCCTTGCTGATCGCGGCGCGCCGCCGCCCGCTGGCGCTGGCGTGGACGGCGCTGGCGGCCACCGCGGCGCTGGGTCTGGCCGCGCGCGGCTGGCTGTGGCACGAGCACGTCGACGGCCAGGCGGCGGCCCAGTTCAATTACTTCAAATATATCTATTACGCGTCCCTGTGCCGGCTCGACGAATTGCTGGCCGGAGTCGCGCTGGCCCTGCTCAAGCATGCTCACCCGGGCCTGTGGCAGCGCCTGACCCGGCACGGCGACGCCGCGCTGGCGCTGGGGCTGGCCGTACTGGCGGCCACGTTTTACTGGTTCCTGCTCGACCGTTACGGCCTCGCCGTGACGCTGTGGGGCTACCCGCTGCTGGCGCTGGGCTTCGGCTTATTGCTGCTGGCCGCGCTCGATCGCGCCGCCTGGCTGGGCCGCACCCGGATTCCCGGCTGCCAGCGCCTGGCGCTGTGGTCGTACGCGATCTACCTGGTGCACAAGCCGCTCGGCGTGCTGGCCGCCAAAGCGCTGGCCGCGGCCGGCTTCGGCCCCGAGTCCGCGCTGACCATCGGCATCGTGCTGGCCGTGTCGGTGCTGGGCGGGGTGCTGTTGTACGTGCTGGTGGAGGCGCCGTTCATGGCCTTGCGCGAGCGTTACCTGCCGGCGGCCGTCAGCGCGCCAGGCGGCGCTGCCCGCCTTCGACGCCGCCTGCGCTGACGTCGAGTACGCCGAATGGCGCCGGCATCGCGCCCAAAAACGCCAGCACGGCGAACGCGCGCATGGCCGCATTGCCGTCGGCGCTGGCCTCGATGACGGCGCGCAGTCCGGGGATGGCTTCCTCGGTGCGGGGCGACTCGTAGGCCTTGATCAGCAGCGCCACCAGCGCGCCCGGGTCGCCCCGTTTGAGCACCTGATCGATCACCGCCAGCAGCGCGTGCTGCATGCGTGGGGTCGGGTGGGTGATGTGGGCGAACACCAGCGGCGTGTTGCTGATGGCAGTGGCGAGGATGCGCTCGATCTGCTCCGGCCTGGTGTCGGAGGCGATGTCGAAATACGCGCCGTTCCAGCGCGTGGCGGCGTAGCGGTGACCGGGCGGGAAGGCGTCGATGGCGTCGAAGCCGCACAGGCGCGACAAGTGGGCGAGGCCGGCGGCGATGGTGTCGAGAAGGGGCATGGCGCCAGTGTAGCGCAATTGCGCACGCCTGGCGCCGTGCCGCCTCAGGCGGCGGCGTCGCCCGCCTCGATGCCTTCAAAACGGCCGGCGCGGAAGTCTTCCACCGCCTGCTGCAGTTCGGCCTGGGTGTTCATCACGAACGGGCCGTACTGGACGATCGGCTCGCCCAGCGGGCGCCCGGCGATGAGCAGCACGCGCGCATCCTTGGCGGCGTGGATGCGCACGCCGTCGGCGGCGGCGGGATTGGTCAGAATGGCCATCTTGGTCGCCGGCACCGCCTTGCCCTCGACCACCACCTCGCCGCGGAACACGTACAGGAAGGCGTTGTGCCCGGCCGGCAGTTGCTGTTCGAAGCTGGCCCCGGCGGGCAGCGCGATGTCGAGATAGACCGGCGCGGTGCCGTCGCGCTGGACGGCGCCGTCGACGCCGTGGCTGCTGCCGGCGATCACCTGCACGACGGCGCCTTCAGCGGTGGCGACGCGCGGCAGTTGCTCGGCCGGGATGTCGCGGTACCAGGGCTTGATCATCTTGTCGCGCGCGGGCAGGTTCAGCCACAGCTGGAAGCCTTCCATCAAGCCCTCGTTCTGCTCCGGCATTTCCGAGTGCACCACGCCGCGCCCGGCCGTCATCCACTGCACGCCGCCATTGGTGATCAAGCCTTCATGGCCGGCGCTGTCCTTGTGGCGCATGCGCCCATTGATCATGTACGAGATGGTCTCGAAGCCCCGGTGCGGATGCTCGGGGAAGCCGGCGATGTAGTCGCCCGGCTTGTCGCTGCCGAAGGCGTCGAGCATCAGGAAGGGGTCGAGGCGGCGCTGCAGCGACTGCGTCAGCACCCGGTTGATCTTGACGCCGGCGCCATCCATCACGAATTGTCCGTTGATGAGGCGCTCCACGGCGCGCGCTGCGTGTACCCGATAACTGCTCATGCTGCTTCTCCCAAAAAAAGAAAAAGGCGCCCGCTGGCGCCCCTGGCGTGGTGCCGGTAAAACTCAGGCCAGCACGGCGTCGATCTGCGCGTTGGCCTGGGCCTGGCCCTGGGCGACCGCGTCGGGACCCATGCCCATGCCTTCGCTGTAGAGGTAGCTCACGTCCGTCATGCCCAGGAAGCCCAGGAAGGTGCCCAGGTAGGGCACTTGGGTGTCGCTGGCGCCGTCGCGGTGGATGCCGCCGCGGGACAGATTGACATACACTTTTTTGCCGGTCAACAGGCCTTCCGGACCATTCGCGCCGTAGCGGAACGTGACGCCGGCGCGGGCGATGGCGTCGAAAAACGCCTTCAATTGGGTGGTGATGCCAAAGTTGTACATGGGCGCGCCGATGACGATGACGTCGGCTGCCTGCACCTGGGCGATCAGGGCGTCGTCGAGGGCGATGCGCGCATTCTGCGCGGCCGAGCGCTGGTCGGCCGGGGTGAACAGGGCGCCCAGGCTCGCTTCGTCGAGCACCGGATGGGGATCGCTGGCCAGGTCGCGGCGCACCAGGGTGGCGCCGGCGTTGGCGGCGAGCAGACCGGCGACGAGCTTGTCGCCCATGCGGGTCGATTCGGAACCGCTGCTGCGGGCGCTGGAGTTAATTTGCAGAATGTTCATGAGTGGCTTCCTTCGGGGTTGATGGTGTGTCGGACTTCAATGAAGAGCACTTTAACAGTTCCATTTGCCATCCGGAAGAGCGTAAAATGGACAACATTATTCCTTTAGTGGCACAATCGATGATCGATCCGAATGACCTGCTGCTGTTTGCCCGCATCGCCGAAAGCGGCAGTTTCAGCAAGGCCGCGCTGCGCCTGGCGCTGCCCAAATCGACCGTGTCGCGCCGCATCGCGCTGCTCGAAGCAGCGCTGGGCGAGCGGCTCCTGCAGCGCACCACGCGGCGCCTGGTGCTGACCGAGTTTGGCGAGAGCCTGCTCGAGCACGCGCGCCAGGTGGCGCTGCAGGTCGAGGCGGTGGCGGCGCTGGCCGAACACCGCCAACAGGAGCCCAGCGGCAAGCTGCGCCTGTCGATGCCCAGCGACTTCGCCAACCTGGGTTTGTCGGGCATGCTGGCCGCCTTCATGGCGCGCTATCCGGCCATCACGCTCGAACTGGACCTGTCGCCGCGGCGGGTCGACCTGGTCGCCGAAAACTTCGACATCGCCATCCGCATGGGCGACCTGCCCGACGACGCCACGCTGGCGGCGCGCCGCATCACCTTCGAGCATATCGGCCTGTATGCGGCGCCGTCCTACCTGGCCCTGCGCGGGCTGCCGGAGTCGCCCGACGACCTCGAACAGCACGATTTACTGTGCCTGCTAAGCCGCACGGGCGGCGCCCAGTCGTGGGCGCTCACGCGCGGCAAGCTGCAATGGTCGCGCGCGCTGCCGGCCAAACTGACCGCCAATTCGCCCGATCTGCTCGCGCGCATCGCCTGCGCCGGCGCCGGCATCGCCGCCAGCTCCGATCTGTTCGCCACGCCGTTTCTGAAAAAGGGCGAGCTGGTGCGCGTGTTGCCTGAATGGGAACTGCCGGCGGTCACGGGATGGGCCGTGTTTCCGGGGCGCCGGCTGATGCCGGCCAAGACGCGCGCCTTCCTCGACATGATGCAGTTGCTGTCGTGCGAAGAGGCGCGGAAGCAGTTGCTGCTGTAGGTGCCAGGTCTCAGGCGGGCCGGTTGCCCATCGACTCGCCCAGCCGGATCGGCCGCTCGGGGCCCCAGGCCGGGTTGAAGGCGATGGTGTCGGCCTTGAACAGCATGACGATGGTCGATCCCAGCAGGAAGCGGCCGAATTCCTCGCCCTGCTTGAGGACGATGTTCTGGTCTTCATAGGTCCACTCGCACACGCGCCCGGGACGGGTGGGGTTGACCACGCCGTGCCAGACCGTCTGCATGCTGCCGACGATGGTCGCGCCCACCAGCGTGAGCACAAATTCGCCGTGCTGCGGCGAGTGGAACACGCACACCACCCGCTCGTTGCGGGCGAACAGGCCGGGAATTCCGCGCGCGGTGGTAGGGTTGACGGAAAACAGCGCGCCCGGCACGTAGATCATGCGCGTGAGGCGACCGTCGCACGGCATGTGCAGGCGGTGGTAATCCTTCGGGCTCAGATACAGGTTGGCGAAGCTGCCGTGCTGGAAGTGGGCGGCCAGGCGGGCGTCGCCGCCGACCAGCTCCGTGGTGCTGAAGGCGTGGCCCTTGGCCTGGAAAATCTGGTGGTCCTCGATGGCGCCCACCTGGCTGATGGCGCCGTCGACGGGGCAGACAAAATCGGCCTTGGCCAAAGGGCGCACGCCGTCGCGCAGGGGCCGCGTGAAAAACTCGTTGAAGCTGCTGTAGCTGGCGATGTCGGGGTTGACCGCTTCGCTCATGTCGACGCCGTACTTGGTGACGAACCATTTGATCAGATTGGTCGTCCACACGCCGCCCCTGGCGCCCGCGACGCGCCCGGCCAGGTTGGTGAGCGCCTGCTTGGGCAGCAGGTATTGCGGCAAAACCTTCAGACGGTCAGACACGATGTCAGCCTTTCAACATAAACGAGCGGCAATTATAGCGGGGCGGCGAGGGCTGCGGCGCGCCCGTTTGCGTCATCGCTGTCGTCGGCGGCGCGCCCCTGCTGCGACAGGGCGTCCGCGGCGCCGTTACGGTGGCGGGGAATCCAGCGCAAGGTGGTCTGCGGCAGCCGCGCCAGCAGCGCTTGCGCCTGTTCGCGCAAGGGGCGCAGCGCAGCCGCTGGCCGCGCCGCGGTCGCGCCCACGTCGTCGATGACGACCTTGCTGTCGCCGTACACGGTGAGCGGGCCGGCGCCGTTGGTCAGCGCCATTTCCAGCAGGGCTATCAGGGCGCGGTACTCCGCTTCGCTGCTGTTGCCGTAGCCGGCCGCGCGCGCGCTGGCATGGTGTTCGCCGGCAGGCCCGGTGAGCAGGGCGCCGATGCCGCAGCGGCCGGGATTGGGCCAGGCCGAGCCATCGAACCAGCCCCGCCATGGCGTGGGCACGCCCAGCTTGAGCGCCGCGCGGTGCTCCTGGAGGGCCAGGCGGCGCTGTTCGCGCGCCGCCGCGCTGGCCGCCTGCGCCGCCTGTTCGGCCGCCCGCCGTGCCAGCAGGGCGGGCAGCCTGGCGGCGCCGCCGGCGGCCGCCTGCATGGCCAGGCCCAGTGCCTCGTCGCTGCCGATGCCGCGCGCGGCCAGGCGGCGGCTGGCGGCGCGCTCGGCGCGGTTCGACAGCAGCGCCAGGGTGGCGGGGTCGGTGGCGTCAGGCGCGAGCGGGGTGGGGAACATGGGCGCAGCATAGCAGTTGCGCAAAAAAGGCTGGCGCCCGATCGATCGATCGGGCGCCAGCCCCGGATTTCATGGACGCCGCCAGGACGTCATCAGTTGCGGCGCGGGTTGTCCGGCCGGTCGTCGCGGTGATTCGGCACGCCGTCGCCATCGCGGTCACGGTCGTTGCGGTTGGGGATGCCGTCACGGTCGTTGTCGCGCCGGCCGTTGTGTTCGAGACGGTCGGGCACACCGTCGCGGTCACGGTCGCGGCCATGCTCGAAGCGGTCGGGGATGCCGTCGTGGTCGCGGTCACGCCCGTTGCGCGCCGACCAGCGTGGCTGATCGAAGAACCAGCGGCCATCGCGCTCGATCCACTGGGGCCGCGAGTACACATAGCCGGGACGCTCGGCGACCCAGACACCCTGGGTCCACTGGTAGCGGTTGCCACGCCAGTCCCAGTAGCCCGGTTGCCATACATAGCCGTTGCGGCTGGCGGGCACGCGCTCGTAGCGGGGCGCTGGCGGGGCGATGCGCACGGCGTCGTAGCGTTCCGCCGCGGCCTGCACCCAGCCGCCCGACTGCAGGCGGTAGCCGCCGCCGTCGCGCACCCATTCGTTGGCACGGTACTGGTAGCCGTCGCGTGACGATTCCCAGTGGCCCGCCGCCCAGACGTGGCGGCGGCCGTCCCAGTTCCAGTAGCCGGGCGCCCACACATAGCCGCGGCGCGCCGCTGGCACGCTTTCGAAGCGCGGCGCCGGCGGCGCGGTGTTGATGACCAGGCTCACGCCCGACTGCGCCATCGAGGGCAGTGGCAGCCAGGCGGCGGCGCTGATGGCGATCAGGGCGGCGATATTGAGTGTGCGTTTCATGTCTTCTCTCCGGTGGTGATGCGATGAGATCAATATAACGATCGCCCCGGCAATTTTCGCCATTTGATGCAGTTGCTTACAACTGAAACAGCTGCGTGCAAGTGTGCGCAGATGTGCGCTGCGGCGCGCAAATGCGCCAATGCCAGCCAGATCCTCAGCCGCGCGGCGCGCCCGCGGCCCGCGCCAGCGCCCGTTCATTTTCCAGCGAGCGCATTTTCTGCTCCGCCGTCAGGCGCTGCGCGCTGACCTTCACCACCGCCACCTGGGTCGGCGTGGCGATGCTGCTCTCGCGCAGCGGCGCCTCGTGCGAGCCGGTGGCGGCGCCCGGCAGCATGGCGGCGACACCGATGGCCAGGCCGGCGGCAAGGGCAAATACGGCTTCGACGTTGTGCAGGATGTTCATGGTGCTTCCTCTTCAGGTGGGGTGGCGATGGATCCACTGTAAGGGGTGCGCCGGCACCGCGCCAGCGGCGTGCGACCGGCTGCAGGATCGGCGCGCCGGAATGCACATGGCGGCGACAAAATGCACCGGCCGCACGGCTTTTTCGCCGCCCCCCGCTAGGGTCCTGCGGGCCTTGCAGGGGTACTGCCGGCTTGCTGTTCCCCTTCAATTGACTGGCCCGCCAGAGCCGGGCCGTACAGGATACTATGGCTGACTCGATCCGTAGCGTGTTGCAGGCAGTCGACGCGCGCAGGGTGGCGTGGCGGCGCCGCCGCAACCTGGGCGCGGCGGCGCCGCCGGCCGCGCGCGGCGATGTCGTGACCGGCGCCATGCGCGCCATGGCGGGACGCTGGCGAGCGCCTGGCGCGGCCGCCATCATTGCCGGGGCCGGGATGCTGGCGGCCGCCGCCGGCGCTGTCGTCATCGTGCGCCACGCACAGGCGCTGGCCGCTGCCGCTGCCGTTGCCACATCCACATCCACGTCCACATCCACGTCCACGCCCACTGCCGCGGTCGAGCCGACGGCCGCGCCGCGCCCGCTGCCGCAATTGCAGGCGCTCGTGCCGGGCGCCGCGCTGACCGTGCCGGCTGACGGCGCCATCGCCATCGAGCGCCACGGCGCGGCCAGCGTGCTCGTGCTCGGCGCCGGCAGCGTCGCCGCGCCGCCCGTGCGCGTCGACCTGTGCCAGCAGATGCGTGAGCACGGCGCTGGCGCCGGCGCGCTGGTGCCGCTGCGGATCGGCTACGACTTCGCCGCGCTTTCCCGCTGGGTCGGCGACGGCGCCGCACCTGGCCTGCGCGCCGTCGCGCTCGGTGGCGACGCCACACTGCCGAAGATGGAAATTACCGGCCACGCGCTGGGCGCCGCCGCGCCCCTGCGCCTGCGCTGGCAGGACGCGCCGGCGGCGACGGCCTGGGTGGGCGATGCGGGCGATGCGGGCGAGGCCGGCGCGGCCGGCGCGGCTGACAATGCGGGCCAGCGCCGGCGCGCGGGCGAACGCGGCGATGTTGCACTTGGCACCGACGGCTGGCTGGTGTGGCGGCCGGACGCGGCCATTCACGTCCAGCGCCAGCGCAGCGCCGGCTGCGCGGCCGGGCAGCTCATGCTGCAGGTGGTGCGCGCCGGCGCCGGCGCCGGCAGCGGCCGTGGCCTGGTGAGCGCCTACGGCGCGGACGGCGCGCTCGTCTCGCGCGCGCTGGCGGCGGGGCGCTACCAGGTGCCGTCGCTGCTCCCGTCTCGCCTCGAAGACCAGTTCCTGTTCGAGCAGTTGCGCGCGCGCGGCATGGCGCGCCTGGACAGTGCCGGGCTGGCCGAACTGGCGCCGCGCGACCTGCCGCTGTGGCGTGCCGCGCCGGCAGCGGCGCGTGCCAGCGCGCTGGCCAGCTGGGACCGGGTGGTGCTCGACGACGGCGCCATCAAGCTGCTCAAGCGGCTCTACCGGATGGCCGACGGCGCCTATGTGCGCGAGCAGGTGCGCGTTTTTAACGGCGAGCGGCGCCTGCTGGCCTGGCGCCTGCCGCTGGCCACGGGTGCCGGCGCCGACGCCAGCGGCAGCGCCGACGGCCAGTGGCAGGTCAGCGTCGGTGGCGCGCGCGCCGGCCTGACGGCGGCCATGCCGGCGTCGGCGACGCGGCTGTTCGCATCCGTCGGCCAGGGCTGGCAGGACTGGCGGCGCGTCGACAGCTGGCCGGTTTCAGCTTCGCCTGCCGCCGACGCCGGCGAAGCCGTGGTGCGGCTGCGCCTGATCCTGGCCCAGCCGGCGCGCGCGGGCCGCAGCGTGCGCCTGATGCTGATCGGCCGCGCCGGCGCCATCGCCGGCGCCACCGTGCGCCGGCGCCAGGACGTGTGCGACGGCCGCGCCTGTCCAGCAGCCGATGCCGCCCAGTTGCTGGTGCTCGAGCCGCTGCCGGGCGCGCGCAGCGTGTCACTGGCGGTGACGCCGCTCGACATGGCGGCGCTGGCACTGCCGGGCGACCAGCAGTACCGCCACTTGCGGGTGGTCGCCGGCCAGCTTGCCTGGCTGTCGCTGCCGCTGCCGCTGCCGCCGGCGCCAGCGCCCGGCGCGGCGGGGCGGTCGCTGGCCGATGCGCCAGCCGCCCCGCCGTTGCTGGAAGACCGCAACGGCGCGCCCCTGTGGCGTGACGGCGCGCCCACCGCCGCTGCCGTCACCGCCGGCCTGGCCACGCTGCTGGGCGTGCACGCCCAGCACGATGCCGGCATCGCCGGCATGCTGGGCCGCCTGCCATCGCCATCGCCCTCGTCCTCGTCCTCCACCGGCGGCCACCGCGCCCGCCTGACCATCGACCTGGCCTTGCAGGCGGCCACCGACCGCGCCGTCGCCTGCATCGGCATGCGCGCCGGTCGCCTGCACGGCGCGGGCGCCGTTTGCGCGGGCGGCCAGGCGCCGCCCGCGGGCCGTCACGCCGGCATGGTGATCGTCGACGCCGAGACGGGCGAGATCCTGGCCGCCGCCGGCGCCGGCGGCGCCCCCGTGAACGACGCCAACTGGCGTGAAGTGCGCGATTTCGACCGCAGCGACCCGGCCCGCAGCCCGCTGCGTCTGCCCGCCCTGCAGCACGACGGCGGCGCCCATGCCAGTCCCGGCTCGACCTTCAAGGTGATCACCGCGCTGGGGCTGGAGCAGGCGGCGAAGGATGACGCCCGCATCGACGCCTTGCTGGGCGGCCTGCCGCTGGCGTCGATCAATGAGCAGGCACGCCGGCGCGGCTTCGCCTTTCAGACCGGGGCGGCCGTCTATCCGACCACGCCGGGCGCCGCGCACGTCACCAATTACAAGGGACTGGACCTGGACCGGCGCGCCGTCGACGGCCGGCTCGGGATGGCGCAGGCGCTCACCTACAGCCTCAATAGCTGGTTTGCCTGGACCGCCGAGCTGTCCGACCGCAGCCTGTTCGGCCGCGCCGACGGCGGCGTGCCGGACGTCCAGGCGCTTGAGCCGGGCGCGCTCGACGCCGTGCGGCCGATCGTCGGCATGGCGCGCCGGCTGGGCTTCGGCAGCCCCATGCGGCTCGACGGCGGCCTGTTGCCAGCCGACTTTCAGTGGGGACGCTGGGACGCGCTGCAGGCCAGCGCCGCGCAGATCGACCCGGTGCACAGCCGCCACGAACTGCGCCAGATGGCCATCGGCCTGCGCATGCAGGTGACGCCGCTGCAGATGGCGCTGGCCGCGGCCGCCGTCGGCCAGGGCAGCATCGTCGCCCCGCGCCTGCTGCAAAGCCTGGACGGCCGCGCCGCCGCGCCGGCCGTCGCCACGCCGGTGGGGGTGCGGCTCGAGCGCATCCGCGCCGGCATGAAGGGCGTGGTCGACGTCGGCACCGCCGCCGGCGCTTTCGGCGACGCGCGCCTGACGCGGGTGCGGCGCGGCTTGTCCGGCAAGACCGGCACCGCGCCCACCGGCAGCGGCGATCAGGCCACCGTCTGGTTCACCGGCTGGCTCGAGCCGGGCAGCCTGCCGGGCCAGCGCCACCGGCTGGCGCTGGCGGCGTTCGTGAGCCACTCGGCCGGCAGCGGCGGCGAACACGCCGCGCCGCTGGTGGCCGCCGTGCTGGCGGCGATGTCGGCCAACGCGGCCGGCCCGCAGATCGTGGCGAAAGCCGAACAGAGGGGTAAATAGGGGCCTGACGAAGCTCTGGCGCGCTGCCCGGCTGTGGCATCATTTCCCTGCTTGCCATGGTGGTACGCGAACGGGGAAGGTATGCGCCTGCCGGGAACACGGTATCAGGAACACGGCTGGGAACAGGTGCGAAAACTGCTGGGGCAGTGTTCGCTGGAGGCGTGCGCCCATGAAATGCTCGAGGCCGGTCTCGGCGGCGGCCTCGATGCCCGTCTCGATGACTACGTCGACGCCACCGCCGCCGCCTTGCGCGCCGGCCGCCGCCTGCCGCGCGCGACGGCCGACGGCAACAGCTACGGCGAGAGTGTGCTGGAACTGGCGCTCGGCCTGCTGTTCGAGTTGCGCGCCCGGCCCGCCGACTGGCAGGCGTTCGCCGCCGCGGTGGCGGGCGAACATGCGCGGCTGGGGCCATTCTGGCGGCAAGCGGGCGGCGAAGCGATCCTGCGCAAGAAATTCAACGACATGTACGCGGTCCTGCGCGACAAGGTCGATGCCGACAATTACGTCGTCGCCTGCGGCCGGCCGTGCAGCGCCAACCGCATGTACGCCTACCGCATGCTCGATACCGCCTACGCCGACATCGCCCGCCTGTTCGACAGCTGGCGCCAGTTGCCCGACCAGCTCGCTGCCATCCTGGGACGCCCCGTCAGCACCGTTGCCGCGCCCATCGAGGTGCGGCAGATGAAGTCGATCGGCCAGTGCCAGGGGGCCTGGGTGATCGCCTGGAGCGCCTCGCGCGAGGCGTTCACGGGCGCCGCCGGGCCCCTGCACACGCGCTCGAAGCGCTTCGCCAGCCTGAAGCAGAGCCCGGACAAGATCGGCGCCATGCTGCGCGAGATCGGCGACTACGAAGAACTGTCGGCCAACCGCGACAGCAGCTGGGCCCAGGACGCCGCCGACGCCGGTCTCTGGCTGGACGATCTGGCCAGGGTCATCGACGAGTCGGCGGCGGCGGCGCGCTGCGGGCCGGATCGGACCCTGGCGCCGGCGCAGGACGGCGCGCACGAGGCCGGGACCGGGGCCGGGTCGGTCGTCGTTTCAGCGCCCCCCGGCTATATGTGGCAAGCGGGCCAGGGCCACGACGGCGCCAGCCGGGCGGCGCTGGCGATGGCAGCCTGGTCGATGCCGGTGCGGCTGGCGGTATACCTTAAACTGATGGGGCCTTTCGACGATTGCTACCCGGCCGAATGGCTCGACGGGGCCAGCGGCGAACTGCCCACCATGGCGCAGCTGGCGGCGCGCGAGGCCGTCTCGCTGCCGACCCTGCGCAAACGCAGGGACGCCGCCATCGCCGCCCTTGGCGCGCTCGCGCCGGCCGGGGGCGCGGGCATCTTGGTCAATCTGGCGCAATGAGGAACAGGAGAGCATGGTGAACAAACCGACGAACGACACTGCGGCAGCGACAGCCAGGGCGGCGCGCGAGCGCCGGCTGGCGGCGGCCGCGCTGCTGGCGCCGCGCGTGGCGGGCGACTACCTGCTGCTCGATGACGCCGTCCTGCGCGCGGCCATCGACGGCAGTGGTCCCCTCAGCGCCGGCGAACTGGCCGCGCTGGCCGCCTCGCCGCTGACGCTGCGCCGTTTCCGCCAACTGGCGCTGAGCGCGCGCGCGGCGAGCCGCACTGTGCCCGGCGCCGGCTGGCACGCCAGCGTCGGCCTGCTGCGCGCGGCCGACAGCGGCGCCGCGCTGATCACGGTGGAAACGGACGACCGCCACTGGGCGCTGCATTTCCTGGCCCAGGACGGCCACTGGCAGGTGGTGCTCAAGCTCGACGCCGGCGCGCCGTTCGCCGCCCGCCTGCTCGCTGGCGGCGCCGTGCTGGAAGTGCGCGATGGCGCCGGCGCCATGATCCTGCAGGGGGCGCTCGACCGCGACGGCGAATGCGAGCAGGCCTGGCCGTTCGACGAAGATCCGGCGCCGCGCCTGCAGCGCCACGGCGCCGGCTTCGCCGTCAGCCTGGCCAGCGGCCACCCATGATCGGCCTGTTCAGGCGCACGCTGCGCGCCGCGCCGGTCGACACCTCGGCGCTGGGCGAGCGCGCGCTGGCGATGATGGTGGCGTCCGGCAGCGCCCAGCCGGGCGGCTGCACGGCCCTGGTGATCGACCCGCAGGGCCGCACGCGCCGCCTCGCCGCCGGCGCCCGCGTCGTCGCCGGCCCCGGCGAGACGGCCTGGCTGTTCCGCCCGGGGCCGTACCGGATGCAACTGCGCCCGTTCGCCGCGGCCCCGGAAATCGGCCTGCGCCTGTGTTTCGTGATCGACGCACCGGACCCGCACGCGCACCAGCAGCGCTTCGACCTGTACCTGGCCAGCGAGGTGCAGGGCCGGGTGACGGTGCTGACGGCGGCCGATTTTTTTGTGGCCATCGAAACGGCGGTGCAACGCGAGCTGGCCCAGGGCAACCTGGCGTTGCCGCCATGCGTCACGCTGGCCGAATGGAACCTGTTCCGGGCGGGGCTGAACCGGCTGCTGTACCTGCGCCTGGGCGTGACGGTCGACGAATGCCTGCCGGTGGACCTGGCCGGACAGGTCGATTACGCCGCCCAGTTGCGCGCGCGCGCGGCCAGCACGCAGGCGCTGCCGGCGCAGCTGGCCAGCGCGCCCGCGCCCACGCCGGCGCCGCCCGCTACTGCGCCGGCGCCGGCGCTGGCGGACGCGCAGGCCCTGCGCCGCCTGTTCCTCGAGTTGCCCTGCCAGATGTGCGCCTTGCGGGTGGCAGTGCTGCCGCGCGGGCAGCAGCTGTTTGCCCATCACCAGTCGCTGCTGCGCCGGCTCGACCTGGCCAGCCTGCAGGTAGGCACCATGCCGGCGCTGGCGCTGGCCGCGCCCGGCGCGGTGCTCGATCCGTCCAGGCAGGGCAGGCGCGCGGCCCACGCGCGGCGCGCCTGCGAAGCGCTCGACGAGCTGTGGGCGCTGCTGGCCCGCCTGCAGGGCGAGGCGGGCGAGGCAGCGGACCTTGCCGCCCTGTTCGACGACGCCGGCCGCATCGTCGCCAATCTGGAAGCGGACCTTGACGGCCGCCGCGACGTCGACGGCGGCGCCGACGTTCACGTCATGGCGGCGCCATGACGACGCTGCCCGTTTCGGCGCAAACGCGCAGCCTGCTCGCCGACGGCGCCGTGCTGACGGTGACGGCCACGCGCCGGGCGCGCGCCAACCGCGCCGACATCAAGTGCAGCGTGGCAGGCGCGCCCGCGCTGGCCGAACGGCTCTCGCAGGTGCTGCGGCTGGCGCGCCACACGGAAGCGCGCTTCGACAGCCGCGACCAGGTGGTGCTCAGTTTCGACGCCACGCCCGCCGCCGGCGAGCGTGACTGGGAACTGGCCGCGGTGCTGGCCGACCGCATGGTGCGCGGCGTGTATCAACCGCTGGGGCCGGTGCTGGCGAACGGCTGGTCCGATCAATGGCAGCTGGGCCGCATCGACGGCCACCAGCTGGCGCCGGCACTGATCGACCAGCTGCCGCCCGGCGCCGTGCTGGGTGGGGCCGCCGGCCTGGCCCACCTGGGCATGCTGACGGGACGCCCCGACCAGGCGAGCGCCGTGTCGAGCGCGCGCACCTGGTTTCCCCTGCATAGCGGCGGCATCAACGACCGCCTGTGCTGGGTCGAGGTGAGCGTCTATCCGCTCGATGCCGGGGCCGGGGCCGCCGCGGGCGAAGAGGAGGACAGCATCGGCGTGCCGGGCCTGGACTTGCTGGGGCAGAGCGCGGTGCGCGCGGCGCTGGCGGCAGCGCGCCGCTTCGACGCGCACGGCGTGGGCCGCTGGCGCAGCGTGGTGCGTTTCGAGACGACCCAGTTCCAGGGTACCTCGTGGGAACTGGCGGCGGTGATGGCCGACCGGCTCGCGCGCGGACGCGAGTGCGTGCCGGTCGGGCGGATTCTCGCCAGCGGCTGCTCGGCCGACTGGCAGGCCGGCCGCGTCGACAGCGTCGAGGCGCGCGAGCCGAAGCTGGCGCTGATGCTGGCGCAGGCGGTGGCGGGCGACCGCCTGCTGGTACCGGCCGCCTGGGAGGGGGCTTTGCCGGACGGATTGCGCGAAGCACTGGCGGCGCGCGGGGCCAGCATCGCCTGCGTCGCGCGCATCGGCATGATTTGAAAAAACCGCCGCGCCGCCGCCCTGCTAGAATCGAATGGCGGCGCCCGGCGGGTGGTGGCAAGCAAGGGCAAACAGCAACACGCCCACCAGGACCAGGCGCCCACGCGGGCGCAGGCCGCATTGATGAACCGGGAGTATCAGTATGTTGCAGATGTTTGGTTTGGGCGGCGCCAGGTGCCCCCGCTGTGAGCACAAGAATGCCGGCGCCGCCGCCTATTGCGGCGCCTGCGGCCTGCTGCTGGGCGCAGCGCGCAACGCGCCCGTGCTGGTCGACAATCGCTGGATCGCCGGGCCCGATGAACTGGCGGTGTTCTTCGGCGTGCAGGCCTTGGCGGGCCTGTTCGTCAAGACGCTGCGCGTGCCGGCCACCACCCGCGCCTACATTCTGCAGGGCGGCCAGGCCACCGAGGTGCCGCAGGGCGAGTACGAAATCGAGGGCTTTTTCAGCCGCCTGAACAACCTGCTGCGCGACGACCACGCGGAAATCCTGATCACCCGCAGCACCCCCGTCGTCGTCTCGTTCAGCTTCGACGACCTGGCCAGCGCCGAACACCTGGCGCTGTCGGCGCAGCTGTCGGTGAGCGTGCAGATCGAGCAGGTACCGGCCTTCGCCCGCCACTTCATGACCATGCCGGGCACCGTTTCGAGCGCCCAGCTGGCCGAGCTGCTGGCGCCGTCGGTGCGCCAGCTGGCCGCCGAATTCATCGCCGGCCAGTCACTGCGCGACATGACGCGCAACCCCGACCTGCGCGTGCAGCTCGACGAGCGCCTGCAAGGTGGCCTCAAGCAGCGGCTGGCCCTGTACGGGCTGGCGGTGGTGCAGGTCGACACGCTCAGCCTCCGGCACGACAAGTTCGACGCCCACCGCGCCCGCATCGGCAGCCTGTGGCTGCTGGCCGACGAAAAGAACGTCGAACTCGAACATGCCGGCCATCTCGACGCCCTGTATGACGACGCCGAGTGGCAGAAAATCCGCCGCGCCGAGCGTGACAGCCGCCTGCAGTACCGGCGCGCCGAGCTGGCCCAGGACGACGCCGTCGAGAAGGCCGAACTGTCCCTGCAGAGCAGCGAGCGGCTGCAGGCGGTGCGGGCGCGCGAAATCGAACTGTACTCGCGCATCGTCGAAGCGAAAAACCGCCAGCAGGCGATCGCCGCCGGCGCCGGCGACGTGCTGGCCGAACTCGAACACGAGGTGGCGCAGAAAAACGCCGCGCGCGGCGACGCCGCCGCCGACTGGGCGCACTTGCGCCACATCGCCCAGATCCGCATGCGCACTGAGCTCGAACTGTCGCAACAGCAGGCGCTGGAAAGCCGCCAGCTGGCGCAGCAGCGTTTTTCGCACCGCCTGCTGCAGCAGCAGATCGGCAACAAGGTCGAGCAGGCCTTGCTGCTCGAGGACGAAACGCGCAAGCGCGCCGAGCTGGCCCGTCTGAACGAGGCGGGGCAGGCGGTGGCGCGGCGCCAGGCCGACATCGAGCACGAGCAGCACCGCGCCCGCCACCAGGCGCTGGCGCTGGTCAACGCCGCCCACCAGCGCGAGGCGCAGCGGGTGCAGGAGTGGGAAGACCAGCTGGCCCAGGACCGCCAGCGCGAACTGGCGCGCGCCAGTGGCGCCGCCGATGCGCTGAGCCAGCACGAAAAACTGCTGCGCACCATCGCCGCCGACGACCTGCACAGCCGCAACGCCGACCAGCGCGTGCTGGCGCTCGAACAGGCGCGCCACCAGCAAAGCCTGCAGACCCAGGAAGCGCAGTGGCAGCAGCACTTGCGCCTGCTGGGCGCCGAGCGCGAGGCGCGCTTTGCCGAACTGGCCCACGAGGCCGACCTGGCCCGCATCGACATCGCCCGTGCCGACAGCCTGGGCGCCATGAGCGACACGGCCAAGCTGGCGCTGGCGGCCGGTCCCAACGCGGCGGCCCTGGCCGACTACCTGAAAACCCAGGTGCACGCGGGCATGAGCGCCCAGCAGCTGGCGGCACTGGCCGGGGTGGTGGGCGCCACCCACAGCGTCACCCCGTCCGAGGCCATGCGGCTGGCCGACGGGCGCGAAGAGCGCGAGCGCGAACGGCGCGAACGCGAAGTCGACAAGGACCGCCAGCACCAGCTCGAGCTGCTCAAGCTGCAGAACGACGTCAACAAGACGGCGCTGACGTCGCAGGCATCGCTGGGGGTGGGCCTGGTGCAGGGCGCGGGGCAGGGCGCAGCGGCGGTGGCGCCGCCCACCTGCCCGAGCGGGCACCCGGTCAGGGCGGGCGAGCGCTTCTGCTCGCGCTGCGGCGCCGCCACCGGAGCCTGACGCGCCACGATGACGATGCCACCGCCGAACCCCTTGCCCAGCGCCCGTGACAAGCTGCGCGAACTGCGCGCGCTGCACGAAGACGGCCTGTTAAGCCAGCAGGAGTTCGACAGCCGCCGCAACGCCATCCTCGACGCCGCCTATGCGCCGCCGATGGGCGCCGGGGCGGTGCGCCAGGGCACCGAGATCGGTCTGATGGTGGGCCAGGAAATCGGCCCGCAGAACCGCCGCTACCGGCTCGATCGCCTGATCGCCCAGGGCGGCATGGGCCAGGTGTGGCAGGCGATCGACCTGGCCACCCATGCGGAACTGGGCCACAGCGCCTGCGTGGCCGTGAAGATCCTGCCGCCCCAGCTGACCCTCAGCGCCACCCACGCCAGGCTGCTGCTGGAAGAAGCGACCCAGGCGCGCCGCCTGGCGCACGAGCACATCGTGCGTGTCTATGAATGGGCCCAGGACCCTGCCACCGGCAGCTATTTCCTGATCATGGAATGCCTCGAGGGCGAGGATCTCGACAGCCTGCTGGCGCGCGAAACGCGGCTGCCGCTGGCACGCGCGCTGGGCATGCTCGAGCCGGTCGCCAGCGCGCTCGGCTACGCCTGGGGCAAGCACCACCTGGTCCACCGCGACATCAAGCCGGGCAATGTATTCGTCACCACCACGGGTGACATCAAGCTGCTCGACTTCGGCATCGCCGCGCGCGCGCGCTCGTCGGCCAGCAGCATTGGCCTGGAGGCGCCGGCCAATTCCGGGACCGCCGGCTACCGCGCGCCCGAGGCCGGCGTACACCAACGCAAGCCCTCGCCGGCGCTGGACGTCTACGCGGTGGCGGTGATGCTGTACCAGATGCTCGAAGGGCGCCTGCCCTTCGAGGGCGCGCGCGCGGTGCTGCCGGCGGGCGCGGCGCCGGCCCGCCCGCACGAACTGAGCGACGTCCAGTGGCGCGTGCTGCAGGCCGGCTTTGCCATCAATCCGGCCGCGCGCCCGGCCAGCGTGGCGGCCCTGCTGGCGCAACTGCGCGGCGAGGCGCCGTCGGCGGCCGGCCGGGACGAGGCGCTCGCGGCCGCCGCGCGCCGCGCGCAGGCCTCGAACGACGCCGAGCGCGCCGCCAGCGCGGCGGCCGAAGCGGCCGAGGCGGCCGTCGTGCTGCAGCGCGAGCAACTGCGCCAGCAGCAGTATCAGCAACAGCAGGCGCAGCGCAAGCTCGAGGCGGCCGCTGCCCAGCAGCAGGCCAACCGCGAGCGGCGCGAAAAGGAAAAGGCCGAACGCCTGCTGGCCGACGCCGCCCGCAGCGAACGCAAGGAGGCGCTGCGCCAGCAATTGCTCGAGCGCCGCGCGCTCGACGCGGCCGCCGCCCGCATCGAAAAAGAGGAGGCCCAGCGGCGCGCCCTGCAGGCGCGCGCGGCGGCCGCTTACCGCCAGGAGCAGCAGCGCGCCCGCGCCGAAGTGGCCGAGCGGGTGCAGGCCGAACTGGCGGCGTTGCTGCCGACCGCGGCCAGCCCGGTGGCCGACAGCGAAGGGGTGCTGCGAGACCGCTTTCTCGACGGCTCGGGGGTGGCGCCCGACCTGGTCCTGATTCCGACGGGGCGCTTTCAGATGGGCTCGCCCGAGCACGAGCGCAAGAAGGCGATGGAAGCGGGCTCGCAGCAATCGTGGGTCGAACGCGAAACGCCGCAGCATTGGGTCGGCATCGAAAAGCCCATCGCCATGGGCCGCTTTCCCATCACCGTCGGCCAGTGGCGCCAGTACGTGGCGGCCACCGGCTGGCAGGCGCCGGCCGAATTCAACTGGACCGAGCCGGGCTTTCGCCAGGCCGACGATCACCCGGTGGTGGGGGTGAGCTGGAACGACGCGGTGGCCTACGCCCTGTGGCTGTCGGCCGTCACCGGCCAGCGCTATCGCCTGCCCAGCGAGGCCGAATGGGAATACGCCTGCCGCGCCGGCACCCGCAGCGCCTTCAGCTTCGGCGACAGCATCAGCACCGACCTGGCCAACTATGACGGCAACTACAGCTACAACGACAGCCCGAAGGGGCTCTACCGCAAGGGCACCACGCCGGTCGACCAGTTCGCGCCGAACCAGTGGGGCCTGTACGATATGCACGGCAATGTGTGGGAGTGGGTGCAGGACGTGGTGCACGACAATTACGAGGGCGCGCCCAACACGGGGCGGGCCTGGGAGGAGGGCGGCGATGCGGGCCGCCGAATTTTGCGGGGCGGCTCGTGGCTGTACAATCCCCGTTATCTCAGATCGAGCCTGCGCAACGGCTTTTCGGCCGCCCGCAGCAATGGCATCATCGGCTTTCGCCTGACCCGCGAGCTGCTGTAGTTGCCAGCCCAGGACGGGCCTGGCTGGCGGATTTTTTTGACCGAACCCTGAAAGCACTCCATGACTCTTACCGTCAAACGCGACCTGTCGCAAGCGCTGCGCCACAACGTTCAAATTGGCCGCCATGCGCTGGTGGTCGATGGCAGCCTCGCCGAGGGCGGCAACGACGACGGCCCGTCGCCGCACGATCTGTACGACGCCGCGCTGGCCTCGTGCAAGGCGCTCACCGTGGCGTGGTACGCGCGGCGCAAGGCCATCCCCCTGACCGACGTCGACGTCACGCTGGTGCGCGACGACAGCGGCGAGCGCCAGGGTGTCTACAAACTGGCCGTCACGCTGCACCTGGGCGGCGACTTGAGCGCGGCCCAGCGCGACGAACTGCTGGCGGTTGCCGCCAAGTGCCCCGTGCACAAGCTGATGACGGCCGTCACCACCGAAATCACCACCGAGTTAGGCTAGACCATGACGATCGAACATCTCCTCAAGGCCCACCAAAAAGACCTGGGCGGCGGCTTTGTCGTGCGCCGCCTGCTGCCATCGGCGGCCATGCAGGCAGTCGGCCCGTTCATCTTTTTCGACCATTTCGGCCCCATCGATGCCGAACCCGACGCCAATCACGACGTGCGGCCCCATCCCCACATCGGCCTGGCCACCGTGACCTATCTGTACGAAGGGGCGATGATGCACCGCGACAGTCTCGGCACGGTGGCCCGCATCGAACCGGGCGCGGTCAACTGGATGACGGCCGGCAGCGGCATCGTTCATTCCGAACGCACCCCGGCCGACCTGGTGGGCAAGCCGCGCCGCAGCCACGGCCTGCAACTGTGGGCGGCGCTGCCGCGCGCGCACGAAGAAGCGCCCGCCTCGTTCAGCCACACGCCGGCGAGCGCGATTCCCGAAGTGCGTTTCGACGGCGCGCTCGTGCGCGTGCTGATCGGCAGCGCCTTTGGCGTGCACTCTCCCGTGCCCACCTTTTCCGAAACGCTGTACCTTGATATTACGCTCAAGGCCGGTGCGCAGTTGCGGCTGAGCGCGTTGCCCGAGCAGGCCGCCATCTACGTGGTGGCCGGCGAACTGGCCATCGACGGCGTGGTGCTGGCGCCGGACCTGATGGCGGTGCTGGCACCGCCAGGGGAGTCGGCCAGCGGTGCGCTGCTGTCGTCGGCCAGCGGCGTAAAATTGGTGGTGATAGGCGGCGCCCCGCTTGACGGCCATCGCTATATTTTCTGGAATTTTGTGTCGTCGAGCAAGGAGCGCCTGGCGCAGGCGGCCGACGACTGGGAACAGCAGCGGTTTGCCATGGTGCCGGGCGAAACCGAGTTCATCACGCTGCCCCAGCGGCCACGTCAGGATCCGTAGCGATGCCCTGCATGGGGCGTACCAGGTTCTTGTGAAGGAGTCGCCATGCAGATCCCGCCGAAGCTGCAGATCCCCGCCACCGTGTTTGCCTTGCTGGCAGCAATGCTGGCGGGGTTTTCGCTGATATTTCTGGTGCTGGCGCCCGGTTGAGGGCTGTTTATGCCGTGTGCAGCGCGTCGCTGAGCGCCTGCTGCAGCGTGCCTTCGGCCGTGCGGATGATCCACGACTCCGGGTAGGGCTCGGCGGCAAAGCGCACCTGGCGCTGGAAGGGGCTGAGCCGTTCGAGCGGCACGGCCGGGGTCAGCGCCGTTTCGACGCCGGTGACGGCATCGAGGTGCCAGAAGCCGCCGTCGCGGTGAAACAGCAGCGGCATGGTGGCCGCGCGCGGCTCGCGCGCACAGGCGGGCAAGGGAAAGCCGGGATGGCGGTCCGGCTCGAGCACATAAAAACACTCGGCAAATTCGCCTTCGTCGAGGCGGTGCAGGATCACGCCGTGCGGGAGCAGGGCGCTGACGTTGAGCGTGACGACGCCCTTGATGCTGGCGGTGAGCGCGATTTTCATGCCCAGCCGCAGCGGCACCGGCTGGTGCTTGCCGGGCCAGACGCCGTCGAGCAGGATGCCGTAGCGCGACACGTCCTCGATTTCAAAACCCCGCTCGCCGCGCCGTATCAGCGCGTGGCGGCCCGACAGACGCCGGGTCAGGCCGCCGTTGTCCTGGCCCGTTTCGCCATAGTGGGCCAGCAGCATGTCGGCCGCGGGATCGTATTGTTCCCAGCGGCCCAGCACGCACTGTTTCATGCCGAACAGGCGGATCTGGCGCTGGGCGCCGCTGTCGGGGGCGGCGTTGACCAGGCAGGCAGCGGCGCTGGGGAAAGGGTGGGGCGCGCGCTCGGCGGGGACGTCGATTTCGATCAGGTCTTCGTCCCAGGCAATGCTCGAGCAGCCCAGGTCGATCTTGCCGCCCCCATCGAGATTGAGCTGGGCAATCGAGGCGTTGCGGGCCAGCACGTCAATGTCGAGGCGGCCGCCACCGGTATTGCTGTTGACCCTGGCGATCGAGGCGTCGTCGGCGATCACCCGCACATTCTTGTGGGTGGCCAGGAAGGCCTGGTGGATGTCGGTGAGGCTGGCGTCGGCGCGCGGCACCAGCAGCAGCATGGTGCAGGCCCAGCGCCGTGGCGCCTGGCCCGGCTCCACGCCGCCCAGTTCGACATCGATCTGATATTGCCCGTGTTCCTTGTCGCGCGAGGAAAATTCGACGAACACGGGGCGCCAGTCGCCCCGCGTGGTGCGCTCGAAGCGGTGCGCCGAGGCCCCCTGCGCGATCAGCGCCGAGCGCAGGCGCATCGTCACCAAAGGCGCCGCCGTGGCCGGCATGCCGCGCAGCTCGACCTTGATGGCCTGGCGGCCCCCGGCGGCGCGCGGATCAAAACCGCTCACGTGCAAGTGTGGACGTTGTAAAACCGCGACAGCGGGCGCTGTCTGTTGTGCGACAGCAACACCAATGGCCGCGGCCGTGCCGACGGCACTCAGCGGTCGCCCTGCGCGCGCCGCGCTGAGCAGATCGAAACTGCTCGGTGGCGCGCTCTGTCCATGGCCGGCCGCGCACTGTGCATCCCCGGGCAAAACCCAGAGTGTGCAATGCGGATGGTCGACGTTACTGCACTTGTTCATGGCGGCTGATTAAAATCCGTGGTTCGGCCAGCATACCCTTGACGCGGGCAATGTCGGTAAAAGTCATACGTACAGAGTGTAACAGTTTGCCGTAGGGAATTAATTCATTTTCAGGCGACCGTCGCTTTGCCACTGTCGCGCCGTGGCAGCGGGCGGATGATGATCGCCGTCAAATTGTCGACGTGCAAGCTATCGGCCGGCAGCATCGCCAGGGCGTCGAACAGGGCGGCCAGCATGGCATCCGCGTCGCTGTGGCGGGCCAGCAACGCCGGCCAGCTGTCGACCCAGGGCCGCGGCGCCGTGCACGACCAGAAGCCGTCGGTGGCCAGCACATAGGTGGCGTCGGCGCGCAAGGCCAGCGCGCGGCGGTCGGGCAGGTGGCGCAGGAACGGGGGCAAGCGCTCGCCGGTGAGGGGGAACAGGGCGTCGTCGAGCGCCGCCGGGTCGGCGAAAGCGTTGCCGAGCAAGAAGGCCTGGGCAATCTGCGGGCGGTGCTCGCCGTGCACTTGTTGCCACCATTGCTCCGCTTGCAGCACGCCCGTCATCGCGTACGCGGTGGCCGGCACGTGATCGACCGTCAGGGGGGCGATCTGCCGCCCGCTGATTTCATACAGGCGCGAGTCGCCCACGTGGTACAGCAGGGGCGCCGCGCCGGGCGCGATTTCCAGCAGCGTGAGCGTGGTGCCGGGCCGGCGCAGCGCGGCGCTGGCGTGGCCGTGGGCGGCAAAACCGGCCTGCAGGCGGCCATGCATGCCATCGAGCCAGGCCGACAAGGTGAGCAGGTGGTCACAGGCGGGCATGCCCAGCAAGGCTGCGACGACCGCTTCGGCCGCCTCGCGGCCGTGGCCGTGGCCGCCCATGCCGTCGAGCACGGCGATGCGCACATGGCCCGGCGGCCAGTCGTCGAGTTGCACCTCGTGCAATTGCTGGTTTTCCACGAAGACGGCGCGGCCGGCGCCGTCGATGAGCAGAAAATTGTCCTGGTTTTCCAGGCGGGCGCCGCCTTCGCCGCCGAGACCGACGCTGGTGGCGGCGGCGATATCGTAGCGCTGGTCAAAATCCAGGGGTGGGCAAACAAGCATCGGGAACGGGGGGCTGGGCTGGCGATACGACAGCTTACCAAGAAAAGCGCGCCGTCCAAGCCTCGATCAGAGCGGCTTTTCCCGCTTGGCGACGGCCAGGGCGACGGCATTGACGATGACGCAGGCGCCGGCCACGGCGAACGCCGCCTGCACGCCGAAGCGGTCGGCGAGGCGGCCCCACACCAGGCTGCCGGCGGTGTAGCCGCCGGCCATGACGAACAGGTAGATCGACAGGGTGCGCGCCCGGATGTGGGGCGGAAACGAGGACTGGGCGGCGGCGTTGAGGGTCGAGACGATGGCCGACCAGGCCATGCCGCCGCACACGACCAGCGAGAGCAGGATGGGCAGCGAGCGCACCACCGCCATGGCGATGAGCATGCTGCCGTAGACCAGCAGCGCCACCGTCAGCAGGCTGCGGCGGTCGTAGCGGCAACGCAGGCTGGGCAGCATGAAGGCGGCCAGCACAGCGCCGCAGCCCAGGCTGCCCATCAGGGTGCCGAACACGCTTGAGTTCATGTGCAGCACGTCGCGCACGAACACGGGCAGCAGGCTGGCGAAGGCGATGGTGGCGAAGAACACGGTGCAGACGTTGAGCAGGATGTTGCGGTAGCGGCTGCAGCCAAAGGCGCACGCCAGGCCTGCTTTCAGGCTGTCGATGAAGGTGCCGCCGGCACGCGGCGCCGGGGTGCGCTCCTTCCACCACGACCAGTACACCGTAAGCAGGCCGATGAAGGAGACGGCATTGGCGAAAAACAGGGCGCCGGGACCGATCCAGCTGAACAGCACGCCACCGAGCGCGGGCCCGATCACGGCGGCGACGTTGTAGCTCAGATTGTTGAGGGTGGCGGCCGCTTCCAGCTCATCGGGTTCGACCAGGCTCGACATCGCCGCCTGCCAGGCCGGCCACATGAAGGCCGAACCGGCGCCCAGGCAAAACGTCAGCGCCAGCACGGGACTGGTCGAGACGTGGCCGGTGAGCACCAGCGCGGCCAGGGTGCAGGCGCACAGGGCCATGAAAAGATTGCAATAAAACAGGAATTTGGGCCGGTCGACGGCGTCCGCCACCACCCCCGCGCACAGGGCGAACAGGAAGATCGGCACGTAACTGGCGGTCTGCACGAGCGAGGTGGTCGAGGCGCTGTGCGCCATCGAGGCGATCAGCCAGGCCGAGGCAAAGGTCTGGATCCAGGTGCCCAGGTTCGACACCAGGTTGGCCGTCCACAGGCGGCGGTAGCGGGCGTGGCGCAAGGGCTGCGTCAAGGGCACCTTCCGGCGCAGGGGAAGCGGCGGCGCGGGCAGGGGCAGGGAGACGCTGTCTTTGGACATGGTCAGGCCAGTCTACGGCGCAGCGCCGCCAGCGGTCAATGCTTGCGGGAATTATTTATAAAGAACGGTAAGAAGTCGTGCCCGCCGTTGTATGGGCGCCATGCCGGCTTGTCATCAATGGCGCTGGCCGCGGGCTTCCTCGGCGCGCCGCAGCCACAAGCTGCTGACCCAGCCGTCAAGCTGGCGCTGGCCCAGCGTGGCGCGCACCTCCCACCAGTCGCCGCTGCGCCTGCCGGTGGCGGCCACGCTGGCGCCGGCCGGCACCAGCGCCAGCCGGCGCGCGTGGACGCCGGGGGCGGCGCGCAGGTTGAGGTCTTCGAACACCAGGTACTGCGCCGGCGGTGGCGCCGCTTGCACGGGTGGGGAGGGCAGCACCGGCGTGGCCGGCGCGTGCGCCGCGGCCGCCGCCGGCTCGGGCGCCAGCGCCAGCAGCACGCTGCCGATGCCCCAGGTGCCGGCCGCCAGCACGGTCAGCGCGCGCACGTTGGGCCGGCGCCACCAGCGCGCCGGGGTCAGGAGGGCGGCCAGCGCCAGCGTCAGCAGCAGGGCCGCGGCGTAGGCGCCGCACAGGTAGGCCATGATCGTCTCAGGCGTCGAAGCGCAGCACGTAGTGGCCGGCCACCAGGTGATGGCCGGGTGGCAGCAGGTAGGGGCCGTCGCCGGCCAGCGCGGCGACGAACTCGAGCTGCTCGTCGAGGTGATACAGGGCCTGGGTGGGCGACAGCCGGCCGATCTGGTAGCCGCTGGCGGTCGCTTCGAAACTGAAGGCGGTGCGCGACAGGCCGATGCGGTCGGCACTGGCGTCGGCGTCGGCGGCGCCAGCGGCATGGTGCACGAAGCGCGCGCCGTCGAGCACGCGCAGGCCGGCCAGCATGGGCGCGCCGCGGCCGAACACGAAGCGGGCGCCGGGCGGCACGGCCACGCCGGCGCTGGCCGGGCGCGCCGGCAATACCAGCAGCGCCCGATAGCGCTCGGCCATCGGCGCGGCCACGCTGGCGAGGCGAATGCTGGCGCCGTCGACGGGCGTGAAACTGGCCGGCGCGTTGACGCGCTCGCGGCCGGCGCGGGTGAGTGCGACCAGTTCGTCGGCGGCGTCGACGGCGAAACTGATCACCGGCTCGACCCCGGCGGCGGCCGGCGCCAGCTGCTCGTCGAAGCCGATCTCGAGAGAAACTGCGCCGGTGTCGCGGTAGCGCGACAGGCGCGGCAGCGCCAGCGCGGCCAGGCTCACGCGCTGGCGGGCCAGCGGCGCGTAGGTAGCGTCGATGCCGCTGTCGGCGCCGGGGGCGTCGGCAGGGGCGATGGCAGGGTTGACGCTACCGGGCAGCGCCACGCTGGCGGGCAGCGCCGTGCGCTCGGCCGCCGCCTGCGGCGGCGCCGTGTCGACGCGGGCACGGGTTTTCCAGACGGCGGCGCTTTTTGCCAGGGCCTGGGCGGGCGCCGTCACCGGCGCCATGGCCGGCGAGCCCACGCGCGTCACTTTCAGCAGCAGCCGCACGGGCTCGCCCGGCGCCAGTCCCGGCCTGGAGCGGATCACATAGTAGCCGCCCAGCGCATCGTACTGGCATTCGAAGGCATTTTTCGGCCGCACCTGCACTTCCAGCGCCGTCTCGGGAGCGTCGTTGATCAGCAGGACCGTGGCCGCGCCGGCGCCGGCCACCAGCGCCAGGCGCTGGTCGCGGTGGATCGGCGCGCCGCTGTGCCAGATCGCCGAGTCGGTCGACGTGGCGATGCGGTAGAGCACCGGCTCATCGGCCGCCGGCAGGTAGACGGCGTGGCCGAAGCGCACCTCGACCTGGCCTGCTTCGAGCGTGTCGGCGCCGACCACGTCGTAGCGTACCTGGTCCTCGCCCAGCAGGTCGCCGAAGTCTTTCTGGTGCAGCGCTGCCAGCGAGGCGGCCAGGTCGCGTACGCGGGCGCCGCGGGTCAGGTGGCGGTCGTCGTCGACGTCGTCCTGGGGCAGCAGCAGGGTGACGTGGGAAAAGCAGCGGGTGGCGGCGCGCCCCCGCTGTTCGCGCGGCGAGCGCTCGAGCAGGTCGCGCAGCAGGGGCCGGCGGGCAAACAGGGCCAGGCCGGGCGCCTGCCACAGCGCTTCCGCATTGAACACATCGGGCACCTTGCCTAGCGCTTCGTGTTGGACATAGACCGGCATGATTGCATCTCCTCGAAAGTTTGCGCGCTGATCGCAGTGAACGCTAGCAGGGGGCAGATGAAAAACAGCAGGTGGCTGCCGCCGGCCGACAGAAAACTCATGGGCTGGCCCATGACGGGAAAGATCGCCAGGTTGGTGCCCCACGACAGCAGCAGGTGGCCCAGCACGAAGGCGGCGCCGCCGCACAGGGCGAAGCAGCAGAAGCGTCCCAGCCAGGCCTGGCGGAAGTCGCCCGCCGCGCGCGCGTGGGCGTGGGCGCGGGCCGCCACTTGCAGCACCCCCGTCACGAACAGCGCCTGCAGCAGCCACAGGACCAGGCCTGCGGCCAGGCCGTGCCGGTACAGGAAAAACGCGGGCGCGAAGTCGTCCTGCACCTGCGCAATGCGCAAGGCGGCGCCGGCGCCCTGGCCCAGGCTGGCCAGGCCCAGCATGCCGTCGGCGCCCCACCAGGCGCCGTCGGCGATGGCGCGCGCGCCCTGCAGCAACTGCTGGCCCGTGTGCGGATGGCTGGCCGGGTCGAGCCAGACCAGGAAACGGTCGGCATAAAAGCTCCAGCTGGCCACGGCGCCGGCGCCGGCCAGGCGCAGCGTGGCGATCGCCGCGGCCGCGGCCAGCGCCACGCTGGCGACCGCCACCATCGCCCACCGGCTTCGCGTGGCCACCGCGTAGGCGAAGGCCATCGCCGTGGTCCATACCAGCAGCAGGATCAGCGGCGAATAGTCGTCCACTTCCAGCAGCGCCAGCGCCAGCAGGAAGGCAAACAGCAGCGCCGGCGCGGCCAGCCGGCCCCAGCGCAGCAAGGCGGGCCCGTAGGCCGGCAGCGCCTGGTGCCAGCCCATGCCGACGGCCAGGCAGTGGGCGGCCAGCGCGCACAGGGCCAGCTTGGCCAGCTCCACCGGCTGCAGGTCGAACACCCCCGTTTCGTCGCCGAACGCCACCTGCGCGGCCAGCGCGCACAGGGCGGTCCCGGCCAGCAGCGCCAGCAGGGCTTCGAGGCGGCCCTGGCTGAGCAGGCCCGGGCGGCCGCGCCAGCGCAGGCGCAGGTGCGTGCCCACGCCCAGTCCGATGGCCAGCAAGGCGCAGCTCTTCTGGTAATGGCGCAGCCAGGACGACTCCAGCGCCGCCAGGCCCATGTCCAGTTGTGCCAGCAGGCCCAGCCCCAGCAACAGCACGGCGGCGGCGCTGGCCAGTTGCAGCCGGCCCCGCACCAGCAGCACGCTGGCCAGCGCGGCGCCACCGAGCAGCAGCGACACGCCGGCCCCGGGCGGGGTGCCGGCACGCTGCAGTTGCAGGGCGCACAGGCCGGCGATGGCCAGCAGCGCGCTGGCGCCGGCGCTGCTGCCACCGCTGCTACCACCGCTGCTACCAACAATATACGGCCAGCGTCCCCCTTGCCACGCCAGTGCCAGCCAGGCCAGCATGGCCGCCGTCAGGGCGGCGGCCAGCGTCCACGCCGGCCCGGCCGGCAGCGCCCACAGCGCACGCGCGCGCCAGCGCCACAGCACCTGGGGCGGCAGGGCGGCGCCGGCGGCGGCGGCGGCGGGCCCGCCATACAGCGCCACGTGGGCCAGCGGGCGCAGTTCGAGCACGGCGCCGCCCTGCTGCACGGCGAAGCGGGTGTGGCCGGCCACCAGGGCGCTCACGCCGTCGAGCGATTCTTCCTGGCGCGCCAGTTCGGCGCCGCCGCTGTCCGCGGCCTCACCGGCGGCCAGCACGCTGGCCGCGCCGCTGAGCAGCAAGGCGCCCCGGCCCGCCGCCAGCGTGGCGGCGTTCGGCTCCACGCCGGCGATGCCGAGGCGGTTGCCGCAGTACAGGTTGCCGCCGAAGGACAGCGGGCGCCCGATCGACAGCGCCGATGGCGCCAGCCGGTTCCACCACGCGACCAGGTGCGCGGCCAGCGGGGCGTCCGGGCAAGCGATCTGGGGCACGCCGGCGCGCAGCAGGCGGGCGCCGTCGTAGCGCCACGGCCCGCCCGGGCCGTTCAGTGTCACCGACGCGCTATCGGCGGCAGTGACACTGAAGCGGGCCGCGCCGATCTGAAACGACTGCCCGGCGGCGAGCGCGCTGGCGCCGCTGCGCTGGTCGACGCCGTCGCGCCGCACGATCAGCTGCTTGCCCGCGCTGGCGTTGGCCGCCCACCAGCGCCCGGCGCCGTCGCGGCGCAAGGCCAGGTGGGCGCGGTCGGCCTGGGGCGCGGCCAGTTCCGCCTCGCCCACGGTGATGCGCTGGCCCGGCGCCAGGCTGATGGCGATGCGCTCGGGCGCGGCCAGCGCCGGGCTGCGTGCCAGCGCCAGCAACTGCAGGGCGAACAGCAGCGCCAGCAGCACCGCCAGCGCGCCGCGCCAGCCCGGCTGCCAGCGACGATGCCAGTGCAGGCGCGTCCTCACGCCAGGCTCCAGCTGACGGCGTCGGCTGCGCGCACCGCCGCCAGCATGCGGCCGATGGCCAGCGCGTGCCGGGGCCGCGCCGCCGGATCGCGCGCCAGCAGGGCGCGCAACAGCGCCAGCGCCGCCTCGCCGCTGGCACGCGTGCCCAGGCCCTGTTCGCAGCACTGCGCGAACCGGTCCGCCTCGTCGGCGCCCAAGGTGGGCGGCAGGGCATCGCCGCCCTGACCGTCGCGGTGCGCCTGCGCCGCCAGGCGGCAAAACGCCAGCATCGCGCCGCCGCTGACGAGGTAGTAGAGCAGGGCGCCCAGGGCGAAATAATCGGTGGCGGCGCTGGTGACGTAGATGGCGGGATCGGCGTGGGTCGCGGCCGGCCCGGTACCGAACAGCTGTTCCGGCGCCTGCCAGTTGGGGGTGCCCGCATAGACGTGGGGGGCGTGGTCGGCCAGCGCGCGGCTGGTGCCGAAATCGGCCAGCTTGACGATGGCGCCGCCGTCGCTCAGCAGCAGGTTTGACGGTTTCAGGTCGAGGTGGCGGCGGCCGTACTGGTGCACCTTGGCCAGCGCCTGGTTGACCTGGCCGATCCAGTCGAACGCCTGGGCCACGTCGGCTGCCTGGCCAGCCGCGCGGCGGCGCGCCACCCAGGCGCCCACGTCGCCCTCGAGCAGTTCCAGCGCCAGCGCGGGCAGGCCGGCGTGGCTGCCGCTGTCGAGCAGGCGCACGAGGTGGCGGGCGTCCCATGGCGCCAGCTGGCGCAGAAACGCCGCTTCGTCGGTGGCGCCATCGGTCCAGCGCTGGCGCTGGGACGGCGCCGCCTGGTCCATCTGCGCCCGGTTGACGAACTTGAGCGCCACCTGGCGTCCAACCGGCAGCGTGTCGGCGCGCCACACCAGACCGTACGCGGACCCTGCCAGCGGCGCGTCGAGCCGATAGCTGTGCCGGTCCAGCGTGACGACCATCCCTGCTTCCAGCATTGCGCTCCCCCGTCGCCTGTTGGGCGTGTCAGGACGGCCGGTGCCGTCCGTCCAGCCTTAGCCGGGGGCGCCTGAAAATGCCGGCGCACCATAAAAAAAGCCGCCCGGTGGGGCGGCCTTGATGGGGGGGCTGGTCGATCAGCGGCGGTGGCCGCCGTGGCCGCCGTGGCCGTAGCCACCGTGGCCGCCGCGGCCGCCGTCGTAGTAACCGCGACCGCCACCGCCCACGTACACCACCGCCGACGGCTGGTTGTAATAGTATGCCGGCGCCGGCGCGTAATAGACGGGGCGCGGCGCGACGTACACGGGGGCCGACTGGTAATAGCCGGCGCGGTTGTCATAGTACGAACTGCGCGTGTCGACATAACCGCCATTGTTGGCGTAGTAGCCGTTGTCGGCATAATAGCCGCTGCCGCTGTTGCCGCGGTCGTAATAGCGATCATTGGTCTGGATGGCGCTGCCCACCGCCGCGCCCAGCACGCCGCCGATCAGGGCGCCGTTGCGGTCGTGCGTGCTGTTGCCGATTGCCGCGCCAATGACGGCGCCGGCGACAGTATTGAAGCCGCGGTCCTGGGCCATGGCCGTCGTCGAGACGGCCGTTGCGGCCAGCAGTACGGCGCCCACGAATTTTTTGTTCAACATGGCGATATCCTTTTGCCCCAGGCTGGATCGGAATGATCGATAAACACCGGGCATGAGTTCACTATAGCGATCGTGGAATTGATCGCTATTGTTAATACAGACTCTTACATCTGGGGCAGCTCTGTAACCTGTGTAACAATCACGGGCCCCTGGCGCAAGCTGGCCCTATTCTCGTTCCTGGATGATGCATGCCCCGTCGCGCTTTTTTTACACTGGTGGCGCTGGCCGCCCTGTTACATGTCTACCTGGGCATGCGCCTGCTGCCGCCCATGCTGCCGGGGCCCGGCGGGCTGGCCGTCGGCATTGCCCTGCTGGTGGCTTCGTCCATCCTGGTGCCGACCGGCCTGATCGCCTCGAGCCTGCGGCGCGCGCGCTGGACGGCGGCGCTGACCTGGGCCGCGCTGCTGACGATGGGGCTGTTTTCCTCGCTGCTGGTGCTCACGCTGCTGCGTGACGTGCTGTTGCTGGTGCTGAGCGTGGCCGGCGGCGCCGGCGCCGACACGCTGCGCCGTTCGGCGCTGGCGGTGCCCGCACTGGCGCTGGCGGTGACGGCGCTGGGCCTGTTCAACGCGCGCCGGCTGGCGCGGGTGGTGACGGTGGAGGTGCCGATCGACGGCCTGCCGGCGGCGCTGCACGGCTACACCATCGTGCAGATTTCGGACATTCACGTGGGGCCCACCATCAAGGGCGATTTCTTGCACGCCATCGTCGAACGCGTCAACGGCCTGCAGGGCGACGCCATCGCCATCACCGGCGACCTGGTCGACGGCAGCGTGGCGCAACTGGCCGAGCACACGGCGCCGCTGGCGCGCCTGAGCGCGCCCGACGGTGTGTTTTTCGTCACCGGCAACCACGAGTACTACTCGGGCGCGAATGCCTGGATCGCCGAGTTGCGCCGGCTCGGTTTGACCGTGCTGATGAACGAGCACGTGCTGCGCGAGCGCCAGGGGGCCGTGCTGATGATCGCCGGCGTGGCCGATTTCACGGCGCACCTGTTCGATGCCAGCCACCGCAGCGACCCGCGGCAGGCGGCGGCGGGCGCGCCGGCGACGGTCGGCGCGCGCATCCTGCTGGCGCACCAGCCCCGCACGGCGCTCGAGGCGGTCGATGCCGGCTTCCACCTGCAACTGTCCGGGCACACGCACGGCGGCCAGTTTTTTCCGTGGAACCTGTTCGTGCCGCTGCAGCAGCCCTACGTCGCCGGGCTGCGGAAGCTGCGCAGCCTGTGGGTGTACACCAGCCGCGGCACCGGCTACTGGGGGCCGCCCAAGCGCTTCGGCGCGCCGTCCGAAATTACCCGGCTGCGGCTGGTGGCGGCGCCGGCGGCGCAGTGACAGCGGCGCCGCTATACTGTAGGGCTTGTTTGCGTTCCATCCACCATCACCGCCAAGGACCCGCCGCATGAATCGTTCGCCCCGCCTGTTTTCCCTCAAGCTGATCACCGTCGCCGTCGCCACCTGCTGCGCCGGACTGGCCGCCGCGGCCGCCCCGGGCAACGACCCGGCGGCACTGGGCAAGATCCGCGACGCCGCCCTGAAAAGCGACTGGGCCTACGAGCGGCTGGCCGACATGACCGATCTGATCGGCCCGCGCCTGGCCGGTTCGGCCGGCGCCGCCGCCGCCGTGACCCAGGTGGCCGAGGCCATGCGCAAGCTGGGCGCCAAGGTCACCCTGCAGCCCGTCAAAGTGCCGCACTAGGTGCGCGGCGTCGAGACGGCCAGCCTGGTCGAGTACGCGGGCCGCCCGGCTGGCGTGAGCCAGAAAGTGGTGCTGGCCGCGCTGGGCGGCTCCGGCGCCACCCCCGCCGGCGGCCTGACCGCGCAGGTGCTGGTGCTGCACAATCTCGATGAACTCAAGGCCCGCGCGGCCGAGGTGAAAGGGCGCATCGTGCTGTTCGACGTGGCCTTCGACCAGAGCATGGCCGATCACGGCATGGCCGGCCAGGCCTATGGCCAGGGCGTGCTGTATCGGGGCATGGGCACGCGGCTGGCAGCGCAAATGGGCGCGGCGGCGGTGCTGGTGCGCTCGGTGGGCGGCGCCGATTTCCGCCTGCCGCACACCGGTTCGTCCGGCCTGCAGGACGGCGCCCGTATCCCCGCCGCCGCCGTCGCTGCCGAAGACGCCATGCTGATGACGCGCCTGGCAACGCGCGGCCCGCTGTCGATGACGCTGACCCTGACCCCGCAGATCCTGCCCGACGCCGACAGTTTCAATGTGATCGCCGACCTGCCGGGGCTGGACAAGCCCGATGAAATCGTGATCGTCTCCGGTCACCTCGATTCCTGGGACCTGGCCACCGGCGCCAACGATGACGGCACCGGCATCACCAGCGCCATGGCGGTGATCGAGACCTTGAAAAAGCTCGACTTCCAGCCGCGCCGCACGATCCGCGTGATCGCCTGGATGAACGAGGAAAACGGCACGCGCGGGGCGCAGGCGTATGTGGCCGCCAACGAGGCACTGGTGGAAAAACACGTGGCGGCGATCGAAAACGACGAGGGCTCGGGCCGGGTATTCGGCATGCGCACGAGCATTCCGCTCGAGTCGATGAAGCACTTCGCCCCCTTGCGCGCGGCCTTGCTGCCGATGGGCGCGGCGGGCCTGCAGCGCACCGACGTGCTGGGCACGGGCGACCTGAGCGGCCTGGAACGGGCGGGCGTCCCCAGCTTTTCGCCGCTGATCGACGATTCGACGTATTTTAATTATCACCACACGCCGGCCGATACCTTCGACAAGGTCAAGCCGGAAGACCTGCGCCGCCACGTGGCGGTGATGGCGACGACGGCGTGGTTCCTGGCGAACATGAGCGAGCCGATCGGACGGACCCCGGCGCAGGCGCCGCGCTGACAGGGCCGCGCCGCCAGGCAAAAAAACCCGCACAAGCAAGCTTGTGCGGGTTTTTTTTCATCCGGGCGGCGCAGCGCCTGCGTGCATCTAGATGTTCAGCTTTGGCAGGTAGCCGCCAGGAATGATGCCGAACACCGACAGCACGATCAGGATCAGCAAGATGATAAACAGGACGCGGACGATCTGGGCGACGGGCGAGGGCAGCGGCAACAGGCTGACCAGCCACCAGATGAGGCCGAATATGACCAAATAAATGATCAGGGTGATAAGTACGTTCATGGTTTCCTCTGCAGCGTTGGTGTGATGTTGTCGAATTGGACAGGCCCATCATGCCCCAGCTCGCTAGTTGTCACTGTTCGCTACAGCACATAATCGCCCCAAGGCATCCCGTTGCAAGCGCCGCGACCGCCATTCAGGCGCCGCAGTCGCACGGCACCCGGCGCACCGCCCGCGCGCGGCCGTGAAACTGGCGGCCGTACATGGTCTGGATGCCGCTGGAAAAATTTTGCCCCCACACCAGTTGCGAGCGCACCTCCGATTGTTCGGCCGACCAGTACCACACGCGCAGGAACATTTCTTTCAGGTTCGCGTGCAGGAGCGACAGCTCGCGCCGGTTGGGCAGGTCGCCGCCCGCGCCGAGGGCCCAGCTGCGCGCGGCCGACCAGGTGACGTCGTCGATGTCGCCTGCCAGCAAGATGAGATGGTGGTCGGGCGCACCGTTTTTACCCAGCAGGAGGCCGGCGTAGGTCTCGCCGTCCTGCAAAGCTTGTCTGATTGCGTGGTGGCTGCTCATGCGCGTCCTTCCAGCGGTGCCCGGGGAACAAGTCAGACAGTCGGGACTGTCCGAAGTTGCAATGTAGTGCGGCTGCTTTGCAGGGAGCTAATCTACATCAAACTTGTGGACGCACCGCTGCCTGGTCGACGTGTACGATAAAAAAAAGGCGCTTTCAGGGTAACGATGGGTGCGAAAAAAACCGTCGCGTGGACGGCCTCGCACGCGGGCGGGTGGCGGGCGCCGCCCCCGCGTATCAGTCAGCGTCGCGCTTGACCGCCTGCGCGCGTTGCACGGGTACCAGCGGACGGCGCCGGGCCAGCGCGGGAAACAGGATCAGGGAACGGGCGCCGCAGTCGGAGCACAGGATGCGCCGGCTGGTGAAAATCAGCCGCATCGCCGGCGAACGGGCAATCCGTCGCGTAAAATCCGAACCACAATCTGGGCAATACGCCATGCAAACCTCCGCTCATTTCTAGTTGGGCAACTATAGTCGAGAGCCATACTTGTAGTTTCTTTATTCTTGTAAGTTGTTTTCGGGTATTGCTGTGGTCCTCGTCCTACAGGGGAGAGCCGCAGGCTTTTTTAACTTGTTGCTATTCATCCTGAAGCGCCACCGTTCCATGCTGCGACTTGCGCTACTGTTCTTGATCCTGATCGTGTATGGCAGCCTGTACCCGTTTGACGCCTGGGCGCCGGCCAGGACGCCATGGTTCGGTTTCCTGCTGGCCTGGCCGGCGCGCACCACCGGCGCCGACCTGGTGCAAAACGTGCTGGCGTACGCGCCGTTGGGCTTGTTCCTGGCCTTGCACCGCTTGCGCTGTTCGGGCGACAGCGCGCGCGATGCGCTTGGGCGGGTGACGGCGGCCGGTTTGCTGCTGAGCTTCTTGTTGGAATCGCTGCAGCAGTGCGCACCGGCCCGCGTGGCCTCGCTGGCCGATATCGCCATGAACGGCCTGGGTGCGGCGGCCGGGGCGATGCTGGCGCTGCTGCTGGGGCGCGCCGGCGCCTGCCACGCGCTGCAGCGGTGGCGGACCAGGCACTGTCGCGTCGGCACCCTGCCCAATATCGGACTGGCCGCGGTGGCGCTGTGGGCGCTGGCGCAGACCAGTCCACTGGTGCCCGTGTTCGATCCGGGCGCCATTGGCCGTGCGCTGGCGCAGCTGGCCGCACAGTTGCGCTTTCCCCTGCGGCTGGGCGTGGGGCAGACGCTGGTGGCGGCGGCCGAGCTGATCGCACTGGGTTTACTGATGCGCACGCTGGCGCCGCCGCGCAATCGCCCGCCGTCCGATATCGCGTTCGCTTGCCTGCTGGCGGCCGTGTTCTGCGCCAAACTGGTGGTGTACGGGCGCCACCTGGCGCCGCAAGACCTGGTGGGTGCCGCGCTGGCGCTGGCGCTGCTGTTCCTGCTGCGGCCGATCACGCTACGCGCCGCCGCCATCGGTGGCAGCGCGGCGCTGCTGGCCGGCTTTGTGCTGGGCGAGCTGCTGCCTGGCCCGGGCCGCATGCTGCACGGGTTCAGCTGGGTGCCGCTGGCCGGCCAGATGCGCTCGCTGGCAGGACTGGAAAACATCCTCGAACTGTTCTGGCCGTTTTTTGCGCTCGCGTATTTCGCCCGCTGGCTGACCCCGCCCGAACACCGCACCCGCGCCCTGTGGCAGGGCGGCCTGCTGGTGCTGGCGCTGGTGTTTCAGCTCGAATGGATCCAGCAGGCGGTGCCGGGCCGGTTTGGCGATATCACCCAGGTTCTGCTGGCCGTGTGCGGCTGGCTGCTGCCGTGGAGTTTCAGGTCGGGCGACTTGCGCATCGCGCCCGCGGCGCACACCAATAGTCAAGCCCTGCGCGCCACGCAGGCCGCCGACGGCCTGCAACAATGATGCTTTCCGCATGCTAGTTACGCTAACTTCGTTGATTGTCGCCAATCTCGTAGGCCTGATCTGACGATCAGACGGTCTACTGTCCGGTTGGCGTATTTGCGCAGCTTGTTATTCTGGGTGTCCCGAGTCGCAAGGCTCGAGCATGACGCAATCATCCCGTGGCGCTGTCTTGAAAGATCTTGGGACAACGCCTTCAGGGATCGCCCGAACCCGGGCCAACCAACCAGGAGAAATCGCATGCGCACCAAGACCATCAGCTTGCTCGCCACCACCGTCGTTGCCGCCGCCTTGTCGGCCACGGCATTTGCCCAGACCACCAAGCAGCCGGCCACCGGCGCCGCCCCGCCCGACGCGGGCCTGGCGACACCGCAGACGGGCAGCACCGGCACCCCCACCACCACGGGCAGCCCCGGCGCCACCGACAACACGGGCACCACCGGCACCGGCATGACCGGTAACAGCACCAGCCAGGGCAGCACGGACGCGGCCGGCGCCACCACCGACCCGCACGCGCTCGACCGCGTGCACTCGGGCGACACCACCGGCACCACCGGCACCACCGGCACCAACAAGCGGGACGCCGGCAAGCACCAGAAAAAATCGGGCGCGGACGTCAAGGAGTAACAGCGTAAGGGCGTCGCTCCACAGCCACCACGGCCCGCCGAAACAGTGACGCCGTGGTGGTCGCCCGTCCCGGGAGCGCGTGCCCGCTTGCGGGATTTTTTGATGCAAGTCAAAGATTTTGCGGCCTCCCTTTCCTACACTTCGCCTGTCTGGACAAGGCTCACGTACGAGCAGTCCGCCAGTCGAAAGCTTGCATGTCCGCCTCTGTCAGTCCTCCTTGCACAGCATTGTCCGCCGATGCCCCCCTGTTCGACGCGCAGCTGCTGCGCAAAATGAGCCGCCCGGGACCGCGCTACACGTCCTACCCCACCGCCGACCGCTTCTCCGGGCAGTTCGGTTACCACGACTATCTCGCCGCCGTCGCCTCGCGCCGCACGCGGGGCTTTCCCAAGCCCGTCTCGCTGTACCTGCACATTCCGTTTTGCGACACCGTGTGCTACTACTGCGCCTGCAATAAAATCGTCACCCGCCGCCTCGACAAGGCCGCTGTCTACCTGAGCTACCTCAAGCGCGAGATTGCCATGCAGGCGGCGCTGTTCTCGGGCATGAACCAGCTACGCCAGCTGCACCTGGGGGGCGGCACTCCGACCTACCTGAACGACGCCCAGATGGACGAGCTGATGGCCCACCTGCGCCACCACTTCGAGTTCGCCGATGACGCCGACGGCGAGTTCGCCATCGAGGTCGACCCGCGCACGGTCACGCCCGAACGCATCGTGCGCCTGCGCCAGCAGGGCTTCAACCGCATCAGCCTGGGCGTGCAGGACTACGACGAGGCGGTCCAGCGCGCCGTCAACCGGGTGCAGCCGCAGTCCCAGACCCAGGCCATCATCGACGCCGCCCGCGCCTGCGGCTACCGCTCCATCAATATCGACCTGATCTACGGCCTGCCCGAGCAGAACCTGGCCACCATGGCGCAAACGCTCGACAAGGTGGTGCAGGCCAACCCCGACCGCATCGCCCTGTACCACTACGCCCACCTGCCGCACCTGTTCAAGCCGCAGCGGCGCATCGACACGGCGCGCCTGCCGGACGCCCAGACCAAGCTCGACATGCTGGGCCTGGCGATCGAACGCCTGGGCCAGGCCGGCTACGTATACATCGGCATGGACCATTTCGCCCGCCCCGACGACGAACTGGCGGTGGCCCAGCGCCAGGGCCGCCTGCACCGCAATTTCCAGGGCTATTCGACCCATCCCGACGCCGACCTGATCGCCTGCGGCGTGTCCGCCATCGGCGCCGTCGGCGCCACCTACAGCCAGAACGTCAAGACGCTCGAAGCGTATTACGAACGCATCGACAACAACGAGCTGCCCATCGAGCGCGGCGTGGCGCTGGGCATGGACGATCTGTTGCGCCGCTCGATCATCCAGATGCTCATGTGCCAGTTCGAGCTGTCGACCGAGGCGGTCGAGCAGGCTTTTCCCATCGACTTCGCCGACTATTTTGCGGCCGAGATGCCGCAGCTGCGCGCGCTCGAAGACGATGGCCTGGTCGAACTGAAGGCGGGCTGGATCAGCGTGACGGCGCGCGGACGCCTGTTGATCCGCAACGTCTGCATGGTGTTCGACGCCTACCTGGCCACGCCGGTCCCCTCCGCGATCCCGCGCTTTTCGCGCACCCTGTGAGGCGAACATGACGCTGCCGCTGCCGGCCCCGCTGTCAACGGCACTGGCGGCCGCGCTGCCCATGCTGCTGGTGGGGCTGGCCGGCAGCGTCCATTGCGTGGGCATGTGCGGCGGCATCGTCAGCGCGTTTTCGCTGGCGCCGGGGCGGCCGGTGCCGGTGGCGCTGGTGGCGGCGCGGCCGGCCGCCCGTGCCGCCGGCCTGGCGCCTGCCTTGCCGCGCGTGCTGGCCTACAACGCCGGCCGCCTGGCCAGCTACACGGCGGCCGGCGCCATCGCCGGCGGCGTCAGCGGCGGCGTGCGCCTGCTGGCCGGCTTCGCCGTCGTCGAAGCGGTGGCCCTGTGGCTGGTCGGCGCCATGCTGGTGGGGCTGGGCCTGTACCTGATGGATGCCTGGCGCGGTCTGGCCGTGCTCGAGCGCCTGGGCGGCCACCTGTGGCGCCGGCTGGAACCCTTGACGGCCGCGCTGCTGCCGCTCGACAGTCCCGCCAAGCTGTTCGCCGTGGGCGCCGTCTGGGGCTGGCTGCCGTGCGGGATGGTCTACAGCGCCTTGCTGGTGGCGCTGGTGAGCGGCTCGGCCCTGGCCGGCGCGCTGCTGATGCTGGCCTTCGGCCTGGGCACGCTGCCGCTGCTGCTGACCATCGGCGTGGCCGGCGCCCGCTGGCGCGCGGCGCTCAAGCGGCGCGCCGTGCGCGTCGCCGGTGGTGCCGTCGTGCTGGGCTTCGGCGTGGCCGGCCTGGTGCGCGCCGCTGCCGGCGCCGCCCCTGACTGGCTGCTGGCGCTGTGCCACACGCCCGCCGCGCTGGCGCTGCCATGAACGATCGCGCCGATCCCGCCCTGTTCGCGTGCTTTCACTGCGGCCTGCCGGCCGACGGCGCGGGCGGCGCTGGCACATGGCGCATCGCCTTCGACGGCGCCGAGCACCCCGTGTGCTGCCCCGGCTGCCAGGCGGTGGCACGCAGCATCATCGACAACGGCATGGGCGATTTTTACCGCCAGCGCAGCGGCTACTCGGTGCCGGCGCCGCTGCCACCGGCGCACCCGGCCCGCCCACCCCACGCGGCCCGGCCCGACGGCGGCGACGGCGAGCACGCCACCCTGTCGGTCGAAGCGATCCGCTGCGCCGCCTGCGGCTGGCTGATCGAACGCCAGCTGGCATCGCAGCCGGGCGTGCTCGACGTCGACCTGAACCTGGCCACCTGCCTGCTGCGGGTGCGCTGGGAGAGCGGCGCCAACGATCTCGACGGGGTCGTCGCCAGCCTGGCGGCGATCGGCTACCCGGCCTACCCGTATGACGCGGGGCGCCACGGCGCGCGCCTCGAACGCGAGCGCAAGCGCATGTTCAAGCGCCTGTTCGTGGCCGGCCTGGCGATGATGCAGGTGATGATGTACGCCTTCCCCGTCTATCTCGCCAGCGGCGGCGCCGACGGCGACATGGACGCCGACATGCGCGCCTTGCTGCAGTGGGCCTCGTTCTGCCTGACCTTGCCGGCGCTGCTGTACTCGGCCCAGCCGATCTGGCGTGGCGCCTGGCGCAGCCTGGGCGCGCGCGCGCCCGGCATGGATGTGCCGGTGGCGCTGGGCATCGGCGCCGCCTTCGCCGCCAGCACCGTGTCCCTGTTGCGGGGACACGGCGACGTGTATTTCGACGCCGTCACCATGTTCATTTTTCTGCTGCTGGGCAGCCAGTACCTGGAACTGCGCGCGCGCTGCGCGGCGGCGGCGCAGTTGCAGCGCCTGCACCAGGCGGCGCCGGCGACGGCGCTGCGGCTCGAGGGCTATCCGGCGCGGCGCGCGCCCGCCAGCGTCGCCGCGGCCGACCTGCGCGCCGGCGACTACGTACTGGTCGCGCCGGGCGAGGCGGCCGCCGCCGACGGCGTCATCGTCGAAGGCGCCAGCCACGTGGTGCTGGCCCTGCTGACGGGCGAAGCGCTGCCGCAGGCGGTGGCGGCGGGCGACGCCGTACCCGGCGGCGCCGTCAACAGCGGCCAGCCGATCGTGCTGCGCATCAGCCGGCCGGCCGGCCAGTCGACACTGGCGCGGCTGGCGGCGCTGGTTGAAGGGGCGGGGCAGGGCAAGCCGGCCATCGCCCTGTGGGCCGACCGGGTCGGCGCCTGGTTCGTCAGCGCGCTGCTGGTGCTGGCGCTGCTGACCTTCGCCGCCTGGTATCCGCTCAGCCCGGCGCGCGCCTGGCAGGTGGCGGTGGCGGTGCTGGTGGTGTCATGCCCGTGCGCGCTGTCGCTGGCGACGCCGGCGGCGCTGGCCGCCGCCACCGGCCGCCTGTTGCGCGACGGCGTGCTGGTGGTGCGCCCGCACGTGCTCGAAACGCTGGCGCGCGCCACCCACGTGGTGTTCGACAAGACCGGCACGCTCACCCACGGCGCGCCCGTGCTGGTGGCGCTGCGTGCGAGCGGCCCGCTCGACGGGCAGGCCTGCCTGGCGATTGCCGCCGCGCTCGAAGGGGCCAGCGCGCACCCGCTGGCGGCGGCGCTCAAGGATGCCGCCCCCGGCCCGGCGCTGCTGGCCCGGCAGCTCGTTCAGCACGCGGGCGCCGGCGTCGAAGGGGTCGTCGACGGCGTCGCCTACCGCCTCGGCAGCGCCGCCTTCGTCGGCGCACCCGCCGACAGCGTCGACGACGGCGCCACCAGCGTCTACCTGGCCAGGTCGGCCCAGCCGGCCTGCCTGCTGGCCCGCTTCAGCCTGCGCGACGGCCTGCGCGCCGATGCCGCCGCCACCGTGCGCGCGTTGCGCCAGCGGGGCGTGGCGGTGTCGATCCTGAGCGGCGACGCCGCCAGTGCCGTGCAGGCGGTCGCCCTTGCATTGGGCATCGACGACTGGCGCGCCAGCCTGCTGCCCGAACAGAAACTGGCGGCCGTGCGCGCGCTGCAGGCGGGCGGCGCCGTCGTCGCGATGGTGGGCGACGGCCTCAATGACGCCGCCGTGCTGGCCGCCGCCGACGTCTCCTTCGCCATGGGCAAGGGCAGCGACCTGGCCTGCCTGCACGCCGACTGCGTGCTCATGCGCGACAGCCTCGACAGCCTGCGCCTGTGCGCCGACAGCGCGCGCGCGACCATGCGGGTGATCCGCCAGAACCTGGCCTGGGCGATGCTCTACAACGCCTGCGCCATTCCCGCCGCCGCCGCCGGCCTGCTCTCGCCGTGGATGGCGGCGGCCGGCATGTCCTGCAGTTCGGCCCTGGTGGTGCTCAACGCACTGCGCCTGCGCCGGGGGCACTGATGGAGGCCTTGTATCTGCTGGTGCCGGTGAGCGTGATCCTGATCGGGCTGGCCCTGTGGATTTTCTTCGGCGCCGCCGACAGTGGCCAGTTCGACGACCTCGAAGGGCCGGCGCACCGCATCCTGCAGGACGAGGACGGCGCTGGGCACTGAGCGGCGGCAGCGGCTTATGCGGGCAGATTTTTTATGGTGCCACGCGTGCCACGGCGGCGCCGGCGCGGTAGTATGGACGTTCGCCCACCCCAGACCGTGAGGAAATCGATGTCCACCGGAACAGTCCAGCTGCAGCGCGTCCTGCGCGCCAAACCCGAGCGCGTCTACCGCGCCTTTCTCGACGCGGGCGCCATGGCCAAGTGGCTGCCGCCGTATGGCTTCACCTGCAAGGTCGACCACCTGGATGCGCGGGTCGGGGGCAGCTACAAGATGCTGTTCACCAATTTCACGACGGGCCACAGCCACTCTTTCGGTGGCGACTACCATCAACTGCTGCCGTCTGAACTGATTCATTACAGCGCCAGCTTCGACGATCCCGGTCTGCCGGGCGACATGCACACCACGGTCCGCTTGCGGCCCGTCCTGTGCGGTACCGAAATTTCCATTGAACAAACCGGCATCCCTGCCGTGATCCCGCTTGAAATGTGCTACCTGGGCTGGCAAGAGTCGCTGGCGCAGCTGGCCCACCTGGTCGAGCCGGAGATCGCCCAGTAACACGACACGGTTGCCGCTTGCCATGAAGGGAGCATCGACATGCGCAGCAAACTCAGTATGTGCCTGTGGTTCGACGGCGGCGCGCTGGACGCGGCGCGCTTTTATGCCGCCACGTTTCCCGACAGCGCCGTCAAGGCCATCCACCATGCACCGGCCGACTTCCCGTCGGGCAAGCAGGGCGATATTCTCACCGTCGAGTTCACGGTCATGGGCATCGACTGCGTGGGCCTGAACGGCGGACCCGCCTTCCGCCACAGCGAGGCATTCTCGTTCCAGGTGGCCACCGACGACCAGGCTGAAACGGACCGCTTGTGGCACGCCATTGTCGACAATGGCGGCCAGGAAAGCGCCTGCGGCTGGTGCAAGGACAGGTGGGGGCTGTCGTGGCAAATTACGCCGCGCGTGCTGATCGACGCCGTCACCGACCCCGACCCGGCGCGTGCCCGCCGCGCCTTCGAGGCGATGATGCAAATGCGCAAAATCGACATCGCCGCGATCGCGGCGGCGCGCGACGCCTGATTGCCTTTTATGGATGCTTTAATGGCATCAAACGGGGCAATTTTGATTCACATCAAAGATTTTTAAGGACCGCAAAATTACTCTGACGCCATCCCGCAAATTCCCGGAGAGCGCCAGTGAAACCGCAACACCTCGAAGAACACTATAACTACAAGGTGGTGCGCCAGTTCGCCATCGCTACCGTCGCCTGGGGCGTGATCGGCATGCTGGTCGGCGTCATTATTGCCGCCCAGCTGGCCTGGCCGGCGCTCAATTTCGACATCCCCTGGCTGACCTACGGCCGGCTGCGTCCCCTGCACACCAACGCCGTCATTTTTGCTTTTGGCGTGTGCGGCCTGTTTGCCACCTCGTATTACGTGGTGCAGCGCACCTGCCAGGTGCGGCTGTTCTCGGACCGGCTGGCCGCGTTCACCTTCTGGGGCTGGCAGGCAGTGCTGGTGTCGGCCGCCATCACCTTGCCGATGGGCTTTACGCGCGGCAAAGAGTACGCAGAACTCGAGTGGCCCATCACCATCCTGATCGCCGTCGTCTGGGTGGTGTACGCCGTGGTGTTCTTCGGCACCGTCATCAAGCGCAAGGTCAAGCACATCTACGTGGCCAACTGGTTTTTTGGCGCCTACATCATCGCCGTCGCCCTGTTGCACATCGTCAACGGCGCCAGCATGCCCGCCAGCCCCATGAAATCGTACTCGGCCTACGCCGGCGTGCAAGACGCCATGATCCAGTGGTGGTATGGCCACAACGCGGTCGGCTTCATCCTCACCGCCGGTTACCTGGGCATGGTGTATTACTTCATTCCCAAGCAGGCCGAACGGCCCGTGTATTCCTACCGCCTGTCGATCGTCCACTTCTGGGCGCTCATTTTCACCTACATGTGGGCGGGCCCGCACCATTTGCATTACACGGCGTTGCCGGACTGGACCCAGTCGATCGGCATGGTGTTTTCGCTGATCCTGCTGGCGCCGTCGTGGGGTGGGATGATCAACGGCATCATGACCCTGTCGGGCGCCTGGCATAAGCTGCGCACCGATCCGATCCTGAAATTCCTGATCGTCTCGCTGTCGTTCTACGGCATGGCCACCTTCGAAGGCCCGATGTTGTCGATCAAGACCATCAACTCGCTATCGCACTACACCGACTGGGGCATTGCCCACGTCCATGCGGGCGCCCTGGGCTGGGTGGGCTTCATCACCATGGGCTCGATCTATTACCTGTTGCCCCGCCTGGCCGGCAAGCAAGCGATGTGGAGCAGCCGCCTGATCGACCTGCATTTCTGGGTCGCCACCATCGGCATCGTGCTGTACATCGCGGCGATGTGGATTGCCGGTGTCATGCAGGGCATGATGTGGCGCGCCGTCAACCCAGACGGCACCCTGACCTACACCTTCGTCGAAGGCGTCAAGGCCACCTATCCCTACTATGTGATCCGTTTCGGCGGCGGCCTGCTGTACCTGTCGGGCATGCTGATGATGGCTTATAACACCTTCCAGACCCTGCGCAGCACCGTGTCGGTCGACCCGCGCATCCCTGGCAGCACCCCCAACAAACCTGTCGCAGGAGGCACCCGTGAAGTTTTCGCATGAATGGATTGAAAAAAATCCCTGGTTGCTGATCGGCCTCGTGCTGCTGGTGATCTCGTTTGGCGGGCTGGTGGAAATCGTTCCCCTGTTCTTTCAAAAATCGACCACCGAACAGGTGGCCGGGCTGACGCCGTACTCGCCGCTGCGGCTGATGGGACGCGACGTCTACATCCGCGAGGGCTGCTACAACTGCCACTCGCAGATGATCCGGCCGTTTCGCGCCGAGACGGAGCGCTATGGCCACTATTCGGTGGCCGGCGAGTTCGTCTACGACCGGCCGTTCCAGTGGGGCTCGAAGCGCACGGGGCCCGACCTGGCGCGCGTTGGCGGACGCTACAGCGACGAATGGCACCGCACCCACCTGAACAATCCGCGCGACCTGGTGCCGGAATCGAACATGCCGGGCTACCCGTGGCTGGCCGCCACCAAGCTCGACCCGGCCGACGTGACGGCGCGCATGCGCGCCCTCAAGCGCCTGTCGGTGCCGTACAGCGAGCAGGAGATTGCCGCCGCGCCCCAGGCAATCGCCAACAAGAGTGAAGAAGACGCGCTGGTGGCCTATCTGCAAGGCCTGGGCACCCTGATCAAGACGAGGAACTGACATGCTGATCCAACTGTTCGACCACGCCAGCAGCATCATGACGGTGCTGAGCTTCATCACCTTCATCGGCATCCTGGCGTGGACCTTCGTGCTGCGCCGCGCGGACGATTTCAATACCGCGGCGGCGCTGCCGTTCGCCGACGAGGACCGGGAGGAGCGCAATGTCTGAGTTTACCGATGGCTTCTGGGACTGGTACATCGCCCTGATCAGCCTGGCGGGGATCGCCGGCTGCGCTTTGCTGCTGTGGTCGCAATCGACGGTGCGCGTCAACGTGGGCGCCGACGGCAAGCCCGATCCCACCACGGGCCACGTGTGGGACGAGGATCTCACCGAGCTCAATACGCCGATGCCGCGCTGGTGGATGTGGCTGTTTTACATCACCATCGTGTTCGGCATCGTCTACCTGGTGCTGTACCCGGGCCTGGGCAGCTATGCAGGCAAACTCGGCTGGCGCTCGGCCGGTGCCTACGAGCAGGAAGTCAAGCGTGCCGATGCCGAATACGGCCCCGTGTTCGCCGCCTATGCCAGCAAGGAGGTGTCGCTGGTGGCCGCCGATCCCCAGGCCCGCGTGGTGGGCGAGCGCCTGTTTATGAATTACTGCGCCCAGTGCCACGCCGCCGATGCCCGCGGCAACAAGGGCTTTCCCGACCTGACCGACGGCGACTGGATCCACGGCGGCGACCCCGCCACCATCGAGCAGACCATCCTGCACGGACGCCACGGCCAGATGCCACCGATGGCGGCGGCGGTGGGCTCGGACCGTGACGTGGAAAACCTGGCCCACTACGTGCGCAGCCTGTCCGGTCTGCCCGTCGATCCCCTCAAGGCGGCCCAGGGCAAGAGCAAGTTTGTCGCCTGCATCGGCTGCCATGGCGCCGAGGGGCGCGGCAATCCCGCGCTGGGCGCGCCCAACCTGAGCGACAAGGTGTGGCTGCACGGCGGCGACCTCGCCACCATCATGGAAACCATCAACAAAGGCCGCGACAACCGCATGCCGGCGTTTGCCGAGATCCTCGGTGAACCGAAGGCGCACGTGCTGGCCGCCTACGTGTGGGGCTTGTCGAAACGCACGGTCGTCCCCGCGGCGGCGGTGCCGGCGCCGGCCCCGGCGGCAGCAGGCCAGCCATGAAGCAGATGGCGCCGTCCGGCGAAAAAGTGGTGCAGATGTATGCGCCGCGCGCCGCCATCTACCCCCGCGAGATCAGCGGCCGCTACGCCACCTTGCGCTGGTTGGCCGTGTGGGCGACCCAGCTGGTGTTCTACGGCCTGCCGTGGCTGCGCTGGAATGGCCGCCAGGCGGTGCTGTTCGACCTGGCCGAGCGCAAGTTCTACCTGTTCGGCCTGGTGCTGTGGCCGCAGGATTTCATTTACCTGGCGGCGCTGCTGATCGTCTGCGCCGTCGGCCTGTTCCTCGTCACCGCCGTCGCCGGCCGCGTCTGGTGTGGCTATGCCTGCCCGCAAACGGTGTACAGCTCGATGTTCATGTGGCTCGAGCGGCGCATCGAAGGCCCGCGCAGCACCCGCATCCGGCGCGACCGCCAGCCATGGAGCGTGGCCACGCTGGCCCGCAAGGTGGCCAAGCACGCCGCCTGGCTGCTGGTGGCCGGCTGGACCGGCATCAGCTTTGTCGGCTACTTCACCCCGCTCGACCAGTTGCTGGGCGGCCTGGCCAGCGCGACACTGGGACCCTGGCAGCTGTTCTGGGTGGGGTTTTATACGGCCGCCACCTACGGCAACGCCGGCTGGCTGCGCGAGCAGGTGTGCAAGTACATGTGCCCGTATGCACGCTTTCAAAGCGCCATGTTCGACCGCGATACCCTGATCGTCAGCTATGACGGCCAACGCGGCGAGCCGCGCGGGCCGATCGGCAAGGCCAGCGGCGACTGCATCGATTGCAGCCTGTGCGTGCAGGTGTGCCCGGCCGGCATCGACATCCGCAACGGCCTGCAGTACGAGTGCATCGGCTGCGCCGCCTGCGTCGATGCCTGCAACAGCGTGATGGACCGCATCGAGCGCCCCCGCGGCCTGGTGCGCTACGCCACCGACCGCGGCCTGGCTGCCCGCTGGGACAGCCGGCGCATGGCGGCGCGCGTGCTGCGCCCCCGCGTGCTGGTCTATTGCGGCCTGCTGCTGGCGCTGTGCGCGGCGCTGGCCACGGCGCTGACCGTGCGCACGCCCTTGAAACTCGATGTGCTGCGCGACCGCGGTGGCATGGGGCGGCTGGTCGGTGATGCGCTGGTGGAGAACGTCTACCGCCTGCAGATCATGAACACCGCCGAGCATCGCCACCAGTTCCTCATCGCCGTGCACGGCCTGGACGGCGTCAGCATCGACGGCGACCCGCGCCTGAGCGTGGAGGGCGCCAGCGCCCGCACCGTCGCCGTGCGCGTGCGCGCGCCCCGCGGCGCCGCCGGCTCGCACCCGATCCGCATCGAACTGCGCGCGACCGATGACGCCGCCGTGCAGGTGTCGGAGGCGGCCGTCTTCCTCATGCCGCGCTGAGACGCCGGCACGCACTATTATTTGTCAGGATTTCAATATGCCCACTACCGTTCGCCCATTTGCCGCCGCCGCCAACGACGAGGCGCCCTGGTACCGCCACCGCTGGCCGTGGCTGCTGATGATCGGCCCGGCCTGGGTGCTGGTGGCCGGCGCCGTCATGGGCTACCAGGCGGCCAGCCGGCCCGATGCCATGGTGGTCGACGATTATTATCGCCAGGGCAAGGCGATCAACCAGGATCTGCGGCGTGACCGGGCGGCGGCGGCGCGCGCCGTCGTGGTCGACCTCGAGTATGCGGCCGGCCAGGGCGGCGCCACCTTGCGCGGGGTGATCACGGCCGCCGGCACACCCTTGCCGGGCCTGCTGCACCTGCGGCTGGTCCATCCGACCCTGCCCGAAAAAGATATTGCCCTGACCGTGACGGCCGATGCGGCCGGCGCCTTCGCGGCGCCGCTGGCGCTGCTCGAGGCAACCCGCTGGCAGGTACAGCTCGAGGGCGGCGCGCGCGACTGGCGCTTGGCCCGTCAGTGGAGCCGGCCGGCGGCGTTTCCCCACCTGCGCGTCATCCCGACGCCGGCCGAGGCGGCGCCGCTGGACTGACCGGCCGCCTGGCTCAGGCCAGCGGGCTGCAGGCGGTGGTGCCGGCCGCCATCGCCTTCAGGCGCGCCGGGTCGATCAGGGTGATGCCGCGTTTCTCCACCGCCAGCAAACCCTGTTTTTTGAACCTGGCCAGCAGGCGGCTGATGCTTTCGATGGTCAGGCCCAGGTAATTGCCGATGTCTTCGCGCGACATGCGCAGCTGGAACTGGGTCGATGAATAACCGCGCACGGCATAGCGCGAGGCCAGGTTGACCAGGAACACGGCGAAGCGCTGCTCGGCGCGCATGTTGCCAAGTAACAGCATCACATTTTGCTCACGGGTGATTTCCTGGCTCATCATGCGGTGAAAGTGGCGCAACAGGTTGGGCACGTGGCCGAACAGGCCCTCCAGCGCGGGAAACGGGATTTCACACACTTCGCAGTCTTCCAGCGCCACGGCATCGCACAGGTAGCGCTCGCTGCTGATCGCTTCCATGCCCAGCAGTTCGCCGGCCATCTGAAAGCCTGTGATCTGCTGGTCGCCGGCGGCATCGACATGATAGGTCTTGAAGTGGCCGAAGCGGATCGCATACAAATTGCGAAACGGCTGGCCCATCTGGTACAGGCGCTCGTCGCGCGCCACCCGGCGGCGGCGGCCGATCACCTGGTCGAGGCGTTCCATGTCGCCTTCATCGAGGCCCATGGGCAAACACAGCTGGTGCATGCTGCAGCCGGCGCAACCGGCCTTGATGGCGTGCGTGGTCAGTGCTGGGGCGGCCGGGGCGGCGGGAGTGGCGGAGGGGTTCATGGGGACTCTGCTGGTTGTTGATTCAAAGGCAACGGCGCCCTGCGAAACGAGGAGCGGAGGTGCTCTATTATAAGGAGTGACAGGGCGTAGCGGCGATTTAGTGATTGTCGGCTGGTGCCGCCGCCGTCGCGGTGCCGGCGGTGCCGGCGGTGTCGTTGGGCTGGACGGCATCGGGCCAGCTGCGCACGCAGTTGCGGCCACTGCGTTTGGCGGCATACATGGCGTCGTCCGCCTTGCGTATCAATTGATCGGGCGTGATGCCGTCGCGTGGGAAAATGGCGACACCGACGCTCGCCGACAATTGTACCTGCCGGTTCTCCAGCGCGAACGGCGTGCGCGCCGCCAGCAGCAGGCGACCGATCAGCGAGTCGAGCAGCTTGTCGTCCTGCAGGTCGGGCAGCACGGCGACGAACTCGTCGCCGCCGAAGCGCGCCAGGGTGTCGGACTCGCGCAGGGCTTTTTGCAGGCGCTGTGCCATGGTCACCAGCAGATTGTCGCCGGCGACATGGCCGAAACGGTCGTTGACCTCCTTGAAACCGTCCAGATCGAGAAACGCCAGCGCCACCTGGCGGCCGGCGCCGCGCGCGCGGCCCAGGGCGCGCGTGAGGCGCTGCTGCAACAGCAGACGGTTGGGCAGGCCCGTGAGGGCGTCGAAATTGCTTTGCTGCTCGAGCAGGCGGCGCTCTTCGGTGGCGCTGGTGATGTCGGCGAACACGGCAATGTAGTGATGGGGCTGGCCGGCACTGTCGGGCACCGTGGCAATGGTGATGCGCTCGGCGAAATCGCTGCCATCCTTGCGCCGGTTCCACGCTTCGCCCTGCCAGTGGCCGTCGCGCACGATCGCGTCCCACATGGCGCGATAGAACTGCGGCCCCTGGCGGCCCGATTTGAGCAGGCGCGGGTTGCGGCCTACCACTTCATCGGCGCGGTAACCGGTGATGGTGGTAAACGCCTGGTTGACGGCCAGAATATTGCCATCGAGGCTGGTAATCATGATGCCGTCGCGGCTGTGATAAAACACCGAGGCGGCAAGGTCTGGCGGGCAATCGCAGCCTGGCGCGTGGCGTATGGGATGGGACATGACCAACCGCTTCGACCGTTAATGGTGAAAAAGGCAATGATAGCAAGTGCCAATGGCGGCGTCGAGGCAGGGTGGGGCGGGCGCTGAATTAGTTGTGGGTTCTTTGATTTACATCAAATCGACTGTTACGGCTCATCGACGTTAACTCATCGGCGTCAACTTATCTGCGTCAACTCATCAGCGTCGGTTCATCAGTGTCGCTTCATCAGCGTCGGTTCATCGGTGTCGCTTCATCAGCGTCAACTCGCCTGCGTCAACCGGACGGCGTCAACGCAACGGCGTCAAATCCCTTGCCAGCCGATGGGCGCCACGCCTGCGTGACGCCCCCGCTCAGCGTTGCAGCACGTACTCGCCGGGCGCATCGCCCAGGCTGGCCAGGCCGGCCGGTGCGCTGGCCTCGACCATCGGGCCCGCATGCGTGGCCAGCCATGCTGCCCAGGCGGGCCACCAGCTGCCCTCGTGCGTTGCGGTATCGGCCAGCCAGCGGTCCGGATCGACATACGGTGCATCGCTCGCTTGCACCCGCATCTGGTAACTGCGGCCGGCACTGCCGGGCGGCGCCACGATGCCCGCATTGTGGCCGCCCGAGGTCAGCAGGAAGCTCACTTCGGTGTCGGCCAGCAGGGAAATCTTGTGGACCGACCGCCACGGCGCCACGTGATCGGTGACGGTGCCGACGGCAAAGATGGGGAGGTGGATGTCGGCCAGGGCCAGCGCGCGGCCGTCGACGACGTAGCGCCCGGTGGCCAGTTCGTTGCGAAGAAATAAGTGGCGCAGGTAGTCGGAGTGCATGCGGCAAGGCATGCGGGTGGTGTCCGCGTTCCAGGCGGAGAGGGCATCGACGCGCTCGGGCAGTCCCAGCAGGTAGTGGCGCAGCCGGTACGACCAGATCAGGTCGTTCGAGCGCAGCAGCTGGAAGGCGCCGGCCATCTGCCGCGTGTCGAGGTAGCCGTCGCGCCACATGGCCGCTTCGAGAAAACTGACCTGGCTCTCGTCGATGAACAGCGACAGCTCGCCCGGATCGGTGAAATCGACCTGGGCGGCCAGCAGGGTGACGCTGGCCAGGCGACGGTCGCGCGCGCTTGCCATGGCGGCGGCGGCAATGGCGAGCAGGGTGCCGCCCAGGCAATAGCCGCAGGCATTGACGGGCACGCCCGGGTGCAGCCGCCCGATGGCGTTGAGCGCTTCCATGATGCCCAGCCGGCGGTAGTCGTCGAGCGAGAGGTCGCGCTCGGCCGCGGCGGGATTGCGCCACGAGATCATGTAGACGCAGTGGCCCTGTTCGACCAGGTAGGCCACCAGTGACTGCCGGGGTGCCAGGTCGAGGATATAGAACTTCATGATCCAGGCGGGGATGATGAGCAGGGGTCGTTCGTGGACCTGGGGCGTGGCGCTGTCGTAGCGCAGCAGCTCGATCAGGTGGTTGCGCAGCACCACCTTGCCGGGGGTGACGGCCAGCTCGCGGCCCGGCCGCAGCGGCAAGGGATGGGGCTGGCGCAGCAACTCGCGCCAGCCGTCGCCCGCCGCGCGCGCCGCGCCGGCGGCCAGGTTGGCGCCCGCCGAGGCGAGGGTGGCCTGGCCCACTTCCGGATTGGTCCAGACAAAGTTCGACGGCGCCGCCCAATCGAGCAACTGGCGGGCGACGAAGGTGACGACGTCGGCATGATGGGGCGCCACCCCGCGCACATCGCTGGTGGCGCGGTGCCACCATTGTTGCTGCAGCAGGAAGCCCTGGCTGATCACATTGTAGGGCCAGTACTGCCAGGCGGGGCTGTCGAAGCGGCGGTCCTGCGCCAGCGGCGCCAGCGGCGCGGCGGCGCCGCCCAGGGCAGCCTGCCAGGCGTAGCTGGTCCAGCGCCAGAGGCTGGCGCCGGCCTGCTCGAGCAGGTCGCGCTGCTTGTCGGGCGAGAGCAGCAGGTGGCCGGCCCAGTCGTGCCAGGCCAGTTGCAGCGCCATGGGCGAGACGAAGCCCGTCAGGCGCGCCAGCGCGGCGTTGAAGGCCAGGTCGACGCCGTCGTGCCGCATGCGGGTTTCCGGGTGCACGCGCCAACTGCCTTGCCAGGCGCTGCCCTGGCGCTCGGCGCCGGCGGCTGGCACCGGCACGGGTGTGGGGACGAGGCGCAGTTGCTGGTCGCGCGGGTCGGCTGAGCGCATCGACATCCTCCTGCTTGGGCTATGACGATCATGGTGCCAGAGCCGGACTGTCGCGCCGGTGGAGGTACATCAACTGTGCGCGAGAAAATGCACGAGGAGGGGACGGGCCGTTTTGCGTAATCGCAATTAGTTTCTTAGAACCTATCTCGGTAGGTAGGAGGAAGCGGATTGCGATGCATGGCAGCCGAGGGCAAGGCGCGAGGATGACGCATGGCGAGCCATGCGAAGACGAGCAACGCCGCCATCGGTTGCCAGGCGCGCAAGCAGCGACTCCGACCTACCGGGATAGGTTCTTAGTGAATTTGATGTCCCTCAAGGGTTTGATCACGTCCGCTGCGGTACTCTGGGGGCTTCATTGGCCGGCAGGGACCGTCATGAGCATTCGCAACCTTGATCATCTGATGCGCCCCGCCTCCGTGGCCGTGATCGGCGCCTCCGACCGGGCCGGCAGCGTCGGTGCCACGGTCTGGGCCAACCTGCGCGGGGGCGGTTTCGCCGGTCCCGTGTGGCCCGTCAACCGGCGCCACGACCGGGTCGGCGGGCAGCCGGCGTTTGCCCGCGTGGCCGACTTGCCCGCGGTGCCGGAACTGGCGCTCATTTGCACCCCGGCCGCCAGCGTGCCCGGCCTGATCGCCGAACTGGGCGCGGCCGGTTGCCGCGCCGCCGTGGTGCTCAGCAATGGCCTCGACGCCGCCGGCGCCGACGGCGCCCCCTTGCGCGCGGCCATGCTGGCCGCCGCCCGGCCCTACCTGCTGCGCATCCTCGGCCCCAATTGCGTGGGCCTGCTGGTGCCGTCGATCGGCCTGAACGCCAGCTTCGCTCCCGCCGCCGCGCTGCCAGGGCGGCTCGCCTTCGTCGCCCAGTCGGGCGCGCTCGTCACCGCCGTGCTCGACTGGGCGGGCGAACGGCGCATCGGTTTTTCGTGTTTCATCTCGATCGGTGACGGCAGCGACATCGACTTCGGCGACCTGCTCGACTACCTGGCCGCCGATCCGCAGACCGACGCCATCCTGCTGTACGCCGAAAGCGTGCGCCAGGCGCGCAAGTTCATGTCGGCCGCGCGCGGCGCCGCCCGCGCCAAGCCGACCCTCATCGTCAAGGCCGGCCGCAGCCGTGAAGCGGCGCGCGCCGCCTTCAGCCACACGGGCGCGCTGGCCGGCGCCGACCTGGTGGTCGACGCCGCGCTGCGCCGGGCCGGCATGCTGCGCGTGCACACCACCGCCGAGCTGTTCGACGCCGTCACCCTGCTCGGCCACCGCGCGCGCGCGCGTGGCCCGCGCCTGGCCATTCTGACCAACGGCGGCGGGCCCGGCGTGATGGCCACCGACGCGCTGGGCGCCGGCGGCGGCACGCTGGCCGAACTGGCGCCGGCCACCATCGCGCAACTGGGCGCGTTGCTGCCGGCGAGCTGGTCGGGCGCCAATCCCGTCGACATCATCGGCGACGCCCCCGTCGATCGTTACGTGGCGGCGCTGCGCATCCTGCTGGCCGCTGCCGAGGTCGACGCCGTGCTGCTCATCCATGCCCCCACCGCCATCGTCGGCAGCGCCGCCATCGCCGCCGCGGTGCTGCCCTTGATCACCGAGGGCGCGCGCGCCGTCTACTGCTGCTGGATGGGCGGCGCCAGCGTGGCGGCGGCGCGCGCCCTGTTCGACGAGGCGGGCGTGGCCTGGTTCGACACGCCCGAGGCGGCCGTCAGCGGCCATCTGCAACTGAGCAACTATCGCAGCTGCCAGGCCCTGTTGATGCAGGTGCCCGCCGCCAGCGAGCTGCCGGCGCCGGACCGCGATGCCGCCAGGGCGCTGGTGGCGGCGCTGCCGCCCGGCGCCGTCGGCGACGCCGACACCAAGGCGCTGCTGGCCCTGTACGGTATCGCCGTCGCCACCACCCGCGTCGTCACAGACACGCCCTCGGCGCTGGTAGCGGCGCGCGCGATCGGCTACCCGGTCGCGCTCAAGCTGGTCTCGCCCGACGTCACCCACAAGTCCGACGTGGGCGGGGTCGCCCTCAACCTCGCCAGTGACGCCGCCGTCGGCGCCGCCCTCGACGCCATGGCGGCCAGGCTGCGCCAGCTGCGCCCGCAGGCGCGCATCAGCGGCTACGCGGTGCAGGCGATGGTGCGGCGGGGCGACGCCATCGAACTGATCGCCGGCATCGGCAATGATCCCGTGTTCGGGCCGGTGGTGCTGTTTGGCCAGGGCGGGGTGGCGGTGGAGGCCACCGCCGACCAGAGCGTGGGCTTGCCGCCGCTGAACCGGGTGCTCGCTGCCGACCTGATCAGCCGCACCCGCGTGGCGCGCCTGCTGGCCGGGTTTCGCCATCGCCCGCCGGCCGACCTCGACGCCATCGCCGACGTCCTGATCGGGCTGGGCCAGATGGCCGCCGACCTGCCAGCGCTCGTCGAGCTCGACATCAACCCCCTGCTGGCCGATGCCGACGGCGTCATCGCGCTCGACGCCCGCATGCGCCTGTCGCCGGTGGCGGCCGGTACCGACGCCTTGACCCGGCTGGCCATCCTGCCGTATCCGCGCCAGCTCGAGCGCCATGTCGACAGTGCTGCGGGCCCCCTGTGCCTGCGCCCCATCCGCCCCGAGGACGCGCCGGCCCACGTGGCGTTTTTCGGACACCTGAGCGCTCAGGACATCCACATGCGCATGTTCGGCGCGGTGGCCGCGCTGTCGCCGGCCCAGCTGGCGCGCTTTACCCAGATCGACTACGCCCGCGAAATGGCCTTCATCGCCACCCGAGAACGGGCCGGCGGCGGCAGCGAAACCATCGGCGTGGCCCGGGTTGCGGTCGACCCCGACAACATCAGCGGCGAGTTCGCCATTGTCGTGCGCAGCGACCTCAAGGGGTGCGGCCTGGGTGGCCTGCTGTTCGACTGCCTGCTCGACTACTGCCGCCAGCGTGGCCTGCAGTTGCTCAAGGGGCTGACCCTGGTCGACAACGCCGCCATGCAGGCACTGGCCCGGAGCAGGGGCTTCATGGTGGTGCCGTGCGGCGACGGCATGGTGGAGATGAGCTTGCCACTAGGCGCGCTGGTGCCTGGCTAAAGCGGCCGACCAGGGCGTCGCCACGGATCTAGCGGCGGCCGTCGATGGCCCCCTTCGGTCGGCCCCATCCGCTCAGCTGCCTGCGACGGGCCAGGTCAGCGCGCGGGCGCCCCATTGGCGGCGATGGCTTCGCCTTTCGCGCCGGCTTGCAGCCTTGCCAGTTCGCCCCGCATCGCTTCGGCAATGTCTTGCGTGCGCAATAAGGCGGAGATGGCCGCGCTGGCCTGGCCCAGGGTAGCCGGCTGCTCTTCGACGCCGGTAATCTGCATGAACGCGACACCGCCGTCTTTCTCGATCACGAAGGCATCGCCATTTTTCATTGTCAGCATTTCACGCAAGAGATCGGCAGGCAGGCTCTCGACGGGCTTGAGCGCCACCGCGGTGGTGTAGGCGATCTTGAGCGAGGCGAGCTTGTCGGCCACTTGCTGATAGGTTTTGAGCAGGCTGAGCGACCTGACCAGCTCGTCGGAATTGGCCGGCAGCTTTGGAACGACAATTTCCTGCAAACGATAAATGCGCCGGTGCGCAAACAGTTCCGGGTGGGCGGTGAAATAGCCCTGCACGCGCTCGTCCGATGGCTGGGCGATGCCGCTGGCAATGCTGTCGGTGTAGGCGCGCACCAGCACGGCGCGGCGTGCTTGCTCGAGTGCGCTGACGACGTCGGGCCGCTGATCGAGGCGCGCCTGCACGGCCGCGTTGCTCAATAGCTGTTGCGGGCCTGGTTCAACGGCGGCGGCGGCCGGCGCGCTGGCGCCCGTCGTGACGGGGGCCTTGCCGCAGCCCAGCAGCAAGCCCAGCAGCAGCCCCGGCAGCAATACGGCCCGCCTGCGTGCGCACAGTGTGAAATCCATCGGCACCATCCTTGGTAAGAAATTCGGGAAATGAACGCCATGGCGGCACGATGCGGCGCGCTGTGCCATGCCGGTGAAATTGTCATTTTATTCAGATTGTGCACGGGCGTCTGTCGCTATTTCGTGCGACAGACGGCGCCAGGCGGCGGGCATAGGATGCGATTCGATGTCATTTAAATATCACAAGGAAATCACATGCCACACCGTTGCCCCACCGTCCTCAAGACGGCCCCCGCGCACTGCCTGCCTGGGCTCACGCACACGCTGACGGTCGCCGCCTTGCTTGCTGCGGGCCTCGGCGCGTCCAGTCTGGCCTGCGCCGATCAGATCATCAGCAACAGCTATGTGTTCACCAGCAGTGGCAAGAGCGCCGGCACGGACGTGAACCTTGCCCCCGTATTCAAGGGCACGAGCTGGACCAACCAGTCGAACACGACCAGCCTGATGACGGGCGATCAGCACACCGTCATCGTGCCCGCCACGCCCGGCACGCCGGCAGTGGTGGTGCCGGGGATTCCGGCAGTGGTCATTCCCGGCTTCTGCGTGCTGGGCATCTGCTCCCCCGCGACGACGATCACGCCCGCCGTGCCCGGCTACACCATCCCCGGCATTCCGGGCACGCCGGCCGTGATCGCCGATACCCGCAATGGCGCCTCCGTCACGGCGACCTCGTCCGGGAAGGTAGGCGCCACGCTCTCTGCCAGCGTCGGCCAATCGACCGTGACGGCAAACTTGCCGGTGACATCGACCCTCTCCTTGACAACGCAGACCTCGATCCTCGATCACGACTACTACACCGGTGTCACGTCGGGCGATCCCAGCAAAAAAACCATCGACCTGCTCCCCCTGCTGGGCACCAGCGCTTTCCAGGCGAGTTTCAACGCGACCATTGCCGCCGGCGCCACGCTGACGACCTCGGCCCCCACCACAAAGGCGTCGGCCACGGCCAATATCGCGGTCAATAACAGCTATTCCGCCAAGCTGTGCGTGACCGGCAGTTGCCAGTCGGTCAGCATCCCGGGGGCAGGCGTGAAGGATACGTCGGTGGAGCTTGCCACCGTCGACTCGACCAGGAAATACATGTTTTCGGTGCTGGGTGCGCCCGTGATCCAAAGCCAGGCCGATCTCAAACAGGGTGTGCCGGGACTGACCGTGGAGGGCAGCACGCTCGACGGCACCAGCGCCAGCTTCGACGGCCAGAAGTTTTCCTACAAGGCCACGCAGACACTGCTGTCGACCATCGCCGCGCCGCTCGAGCTGATCCCCGTTGTCGGCAGCATCTTCAGCACCGACCTGCCGATCGGCACCTACTACACGGGTACCGTCGCCGAAGCCCAGTTCACCACCGTCAACGCCACCATCAATGACGATGTGACGGTGACCCAGTCGTATTCATTTACGCCAACGCTGCAGGCGACGCTCACCTTCAGCGAGCCGGTCGGGATGGTCAACCTGCGCTACAGCAAGGCCAAGCCATCAGGGATTGTCGATTACAACTGGAAGGATCTGGTCATCGCGCTCGGCACCAGCGTCACCATCGAAAGCGGCGAGAACATCAACCTGGTCTACCTGTCGAACGCGGACGGCACGCCCAATACGGGCACGCTGCTCAGCGAAACCTACAGTATTGCCGACACCAGCCACTTCACGGGGAAAACCACCATCGATCTGCTCACCTACGAGCAAACCACGGCGGCCTGCGGTGGCCTGCAGATCGACGGGCTGATCGACTCGAAGAACCAGTGCGTCCTCGATATTGAAAAGCCCATCGCGTCAACCCGGGTCGCCGGACGCAGTGCCGATACCTCGCTGGGATTTAACACGATCACCCGCTTCGAATCGGACCCGGCGCAGAACGATCCTGCCACGGTTCCCGAGGCTGGTTCGGTATGGCTGCTGCTGATCGGCGCCGCCGGCTTGTTGATCAGCCGCGCTCGCAAGGCGCGCTGAGGCCCTCGATGGGCTAAACGCCGGGCCTGGCGGACTGCCGCAGCGGCAGGCGCAACAGCATGGTGGCGACGCCCGTCGCGCCCGCGCAGCTTTCCCACTGCAAGGTGGCACCGATCATGCCGGCGCGGCGCAACTGGTTGTTCAAGCCCTTGCCGCCGCTGGCGAGCGCACGCGCCAGGTCGAACGGCGCGCCGTCGTTGCCCACGCTGACGAGCACCGCCTCGGAGTCGGCGTCGACGGCGGTGGCCACCCGGATTTCGCTGGCGCCGGCGTGCTTGATGATGTTGGTGATGGCTTCCTGCAGGATGCGCAGGATGTGCAGCGCCGCGCCGGGCGTGAGCCAGTCCAGCGGCGGCACGTCGACGATGTCCCAGCGCAGCGCGATGCCGGCGCTGTCGAGCCGCGGCGCCAGCCGGAAGCGCAGCGTGGCCAGCAGCAACAGCAAGTCGGCATCGACCACTTCCATCGAGTCGATGGCCAGCTTGAGGTCGTCGATGCAGTCGCGCAGCACGGCGGCCATCTGGCCGGCGTCGAGTCGGCCCCGTTCCACCACCCGCAGCGCGCTGACCAGGGACGAGCCCAGGCCGTCGTGCATGTCTTCGGTCATGCGCTGGCGTTCGCGGTCGAGCAGCGCATCCTGCTCGGCCGCGCGCAGTTGCTCATGGGTGCGGGTGAGCTCGATGTCGCGCGCGCGCAGGCGCTCGGCCAGGCCGGCGTTGGTGCGCGCTACTTCTTCATGCGCGCGGATATAGCGCGTGTACATGACGTAGCTGAAGATCAGGAAGGCGCCGGCGTCGGCGTAGGGATTGAGGTACACGCCCTCGATGCCGACCAGGTTGCTGCGCATGAGGAAGTCGTACACGCCCGATTCCAGGCTCAACAGCGCCCATCCGGTCAGCAGCACGCCCTCGCGCAGGCGCAGGCGCCAGAACTGCACGAGGCCGACGCCGAACACCACGTTGGCGACCAGCATGATCGACAGGTAGGCCAGCGGGACGGCAAAACGGGCTTGCGCCAGACCCGCCAGCGGCAGCGTGAGCAGTGCCGCAGCGACGATCGTGCCCGCCACCAGCCTGGCCATGCGCGGCTGCACGTGCTGGCGCACATGGGTGATGAACAGGTAGGCCACTGCCATCTTCCAGAAGCCGGCGTTGATGGTCAGCCAGTCAAACCAGGCGTCGGCCACGGGCAGGCGCGCCGAGCCGGCCGGATTGTTCAGGCGGTGCAGGTAAGACAGTGCGGCGATCAGGAAAAAATACAGGTAAATGGGGTCGCGGTGGCGCTTGAGCCAGACCAGCAGGGCAAACACGCCCAGCGCCATCCAGGCCGCGTTGGCGATGGCCGGCAGGCGCACCTGCAGCGCCTCGCGCAGCTGGAAGCGCCAGCCGATGGCCGCCTCGGTGCCCACCCACACCGACGACAGCGCGCCGCCGGCGCCGGCGACGTGCTGCATGCGGATCACGATCTCGCGCGGCAGCGCCACGCCCGCATAGGCGTCGAGCGCGATCATCAAGGGGCGTTCGGAGCCGTTCCACTGCGAATGCGAGTGCGACTGGTACAGCAGGCGGCCGTCGCCGTAGACGCCGATCAGGCCGTCGCTTTTCCAGCGCGGGATGTACAAAAAACGCGCGCCGCCGGCGGCGGGGGCGGCAGGCAAGGGCGGTACGCGCAGCCTGTACCAGGTGAGCTGGGTGGGCGTCGCGTCGCCCGGGCGCGCCTGCGCGTTGCCGCGTTGCAAGCCGAGCAGGCGGGGCGCATGCGGCAAGGGCACGCTGCGCCAGCCGCCCACGGGCGCGCCAGGCGCGATCGCGTACGGCGGCGCGGCAAAGCCGACGGTCGCTTCGGTGAGCATCTCGGCCACGAGCAGGTGCATGGCCTCGGGCGTGGCGGCGTGCGCCAGCGTCCCGGCCAGCAGCAGGGTCCAGCACGCCAGCCAGGCACGGCAGCAACGCCGCCAGGCCGGGCTACGGGGCCAGCAGGCCATGCAGGCGCGCTTCGTAGATGGCCTCGACCTTGGACTTGACCTGGAGCTTGGTATAGATGCGGCGCACGAACGTCATGACGGTATGGCGCGACACCTGCATCAGCCTGGCGATTTCGTCGTAGGTAAATCCCTTGGTGATCAATTCGAGCACTTCCTGCTCCCGGCTCGACAGCGTCACCGGCACGGCGGCGCCGTCGGGCGCGCGCGTGCGCGTGGGCCCAGCGGCAAGCCCGGCCGGGGCCACTGGCGGCGCGGCGGCGGCCCCGTCCTGGCGAAAGCGGAGCAGCATCTGGCACGCGATCCTGGGGCTGATCGGGCTGCCGCCCGCGTGCAGGATGCGGATGTCGCGCAGCATGGTTTCGGCGGTGCTGTCCTTGAGCAGGTAGCCATTGGCGCCGGCCTCGATGGAGCCGATCACGCTCAGTTCGTCGCCGAAGGTGGTGTTGACCATGATGGCGCAGTCGGGCCAGCACGCGCGCGCAGCGCGGATCACGTCGATCCCCGAACCGTCTGGCAGGCCCAGGTCGGCCACCAGCACGTCGGCCGGCGGCCCGGCCAGCGCCCGGGTGCCGGCCACCCAGGCCAGCGTCATGTCCGGCGCCTGGCTGACGGCCTGCTCGAACGCGGCGCTCACCCCGGCGTCATCCTCGACCAGGACGATGTGGATGTGCGCGGCGAGGGAATGGTCCGACATGGAGGCTGTCCTGTTGCGGTGGAAGTGCCTGTTGCGCCCCCGGGGTGGCGCAACAGGCACTTCACGTGAAAGGCGACGGCAGGGCGAAAAGCGGCGCGGGCGGTCACTTTGAACTGAGCAGCATTGTACTTTAGATAATTCGTATCCAGGAGGAACTCATGGTTACTGGCGGCGCAGCGCCAGCGGGCTTTGCAGCGCTTGCTGTTTGATGTCCGTGCTCGTCCGCGCTCGTCCGCGGCGAGGGCGTCGCCGGCGCGGCCGCTGCTGGCCTCGATCGGCTGGCGCAGTCGATTACAGGTGCGCCATCATCAGCGCAACGGGGCTGGTCCGCAGCAGCGTGCGGCTGACCCCGCCAAGGCACAATTCGCGCAGCCGTGAATGGCCGTAGCAGCCCGCCACGATCAGATCGGCGCCCAGATTGCCGGCCAGCGTGAGGATGGCGTGGCCCATGTCGACCGCTTCGGTGCGCGCGTCGAGACGGGCGTTCACGCCATGCCGCCGCAAGTAGGCCAGCAGGGCGGCGCCGGGCGTGGCCGCTGCGCCGTCGGCAGTGGCGCTGGCGCTGACGAGCCCCGGGTGATCTTCGCTGAAGGTGGCGACGACGACGCTGCGGGCCTGCTGCAACAGGGGCAGGGCGTGGCCGACCGCGGCGGCGGCTTGGCGGCTGTCGTTCCAGGCGATCAGGATGGACTGGGGCACGCTTGCCCTTGCAGGCGCGGTGGGGACGGCTGATGTTGCTGATGCATTTAATGCGGCAGGGGTGGCAGGGGCGGGCGTGGCCGGCACCAGCAGCACGGCGCGCGGCGCGTTGACGATCGCGTAGTCGGGCAAGCGCGCGTCGTCGTGGGCCAGCGCTTCGTCGCGGTCGTCCAGGCTGAGCACCAGCAGGTCGGCGTAGCGCGCCTGCGCGGCCAGGGCATTGCCGGCGTCGTCGATTAACAGGCGCTTGTCGTAGGACAGGCCGGTGGGCGCGACGGCCCGTTCGAAGGCATCGAGGGCGCTGTTGAGTTGATCGCGTAAGGCGCCAAAATAGGCGTCGAGCACCCCGCCCGGCAGGCCGCTCGGGCCGCTTGGAAACACCAGCGCCGACACCCCGGTGGCGGCGGCGCCGGTCAGGTGCGCCCCGTGCGCCGTTGCCAGCGCCACCGCCATGGCGATGCGGGCGGGCGCGTGGCGCGACAGGTCGGCATGCACGACGATGGTTTTGAGGGCCATGGATCACCCGATCGATGTTGGCGTTGTTGTTCCTGGCGAGGCCGCTTTCGGTTAGGCACTTAGTGCGACATCAGCACGGGCACCGTCATGCTGGCGAGGACGGTCTCGGTGACGCCGCCCAGCATGATTTCGCGGAAGCGCGAGTGGCCGTAGCCGCCCATGACGATCAGGTCGGCCTGCAGGTCGGCGGCCTGTGACAGCAGGCTTTCGCCGTCGCGGATGGGCTCGACGGCGCAGCTGACCGCGCAGCGCACGCCCTGGCGCGCCAGGTACAAGGCCAGGTCGGCACCAGGCTCGCGGCCGCGGGCGACGCCGCGGTTGAACTCCACCACGGACACCAGCGCCGCCGAACGCAGCAGCGGCAGCGCGTTGTAGACCGCATGGGTCGCTTCGAGGCTGCCATCCCAGGCCACCAGCACCTTGCTGCCGATGCGGGCGAACTGGCCGGCGTAGGGCAGGATCAGCACTGGCCGGCCGCCATCGAGGACGACCTGTTCGGGCAGGCCGCCGATCAGGTGGCTCGAGGCCGGTTCGTCCAGGTCGGTCTGGCTCACCACCACCAGGTCGGCGTAGCGTGCCTGCAGGGCCAGGCCGCCGGCCGGATCGTCCTCCATCAGCCGGCGCTCGACGCTGCTCACCCCTTCGCCCGCGGCGATGGCCTCGAAGCGCGCCAGCGCCGCTTCATTGCGCTGGCCGATGAGGGCATATTCCTGCGGCGCCATGATCGCCAGATCGATACTGACTTCGCTGCCCGCATAGCGCGACAGCCCGGAAAAGGCGCTGCCCACCAGGTGCGCGTCGAAGGTGGCCGCCAGCCGGGCCGCGTGGTGCATGCGGGCATCGGCATGGGACGAAGAATCAACATGGACGACGATGGTCTTGTAGCTCATTGGGGGACCTCGTAACGATTTGGATGTGTCAAGCGTACGGCGGGGCGCCGCCGCGGTCCAGCGCTTCCCCTCGCTTTGCGCCGCTAGTTTTGCCGTTTTTGAGGCACATCAAAAGCCCCCCGTGCTGCGAAGCCGCCTTGTCAGGACGCAAGCTAAACCCGCAGCAAGGTGGCAAGGCATTGATGTACCTCATATTTGAACGCTGTCCTGAACGGGTACGATCACTCTCCTGCGGGTGCCGCAAGCGCAGCGATGCCCGTTCCCCTCTCTGATGGTCCGCATTTTTCTGGAGATCCATGATGGCCAGTTCACTGACACGTTTCGATCCGATTTCACGCATGCTGAGCGCCGATCCCTTCCGCAACATCGACGATTTCTTTTCCACCATGCGCATGCCCTCGCTGATGGGGGCGGCCGATCTGTCACCGCACATCCGCATGGACGTGACCGAGTCCGATCAGGCTTACAAGGTCGTGGCCGATCTGCCCGGCATCAAGAAAGACGACATCAAGGTCAACATCGACGGCAACCAGGTCTCCATTGCCGCCCAGACCGCGTCCCGCAGCGACCAGCAAAGTGCCACCTCCCTGTGCAGCGAGCGCTCGTGGGGGCAGTACTACCGCAGCTTCACTTTGCCGCAAGTTGTCGATGACACCCAGGCCCAGGCCCAGTTCCACGACGGCGTGCTGGAACTGACCTTGCCGAAAAAAACGGGCGGCAGTGCCAGGCCGCTGGCCATCCAGTGAGGCGGTGACGACCGCACGCGGGACCGGCAGCACGCAGCAGGCAGCAGGCAGACCGTAGACGGGCGGCAGTCGGTAGAACGCCGACCGCATCTGCCCGTCAACTGGCCGACCTCCCACCGCAGACACAGCACAGAGCGCGTACGCCCGGCAGCTGGCAGAATCGACGCTCGACGCTCGACGCTCGACACTCGACACTCGACACTCGACACTCGACACTCGACACTCGACACTCGACACTCGACACTCGACACTCGACACCTGACGCATAACGCAGCCCCCTAAGCACCGCGGTTCGCATCCACAACACAGAGCATATGTGCCCGATAGTCACGCGCCGCGCGACCGCCGTGGTCGTGCCGGTGAGGGCACGGTGCGGGTAGGCCATCCTTGGGCGTTGTGGGATATGAATGGGGTCACGTTCCCCATGTAGCGCCCGGCGCGCGATGGTCAGCCCCTTGGGCAATTAGCCGACGGGGTCGTGATCGTCGGCGCCGTGGGCAATTCGCCGACCGGGTCATGATCGTCAGCCCCTGGGCAATTCGTCGACCCGGCTGTGTTCGTCAGCCCCTTGGGCAATTAAGCGACCGGGTCATGATCGTCAGCCCCTTGGACCATTGGCCGACGGGGTCGCGATTGTCGCGCCGCTCCTCATTTGCCCGCCTGATCGCGATGCGATTAACTGCGTGCCAGCTTTTCGTGCGCCACATCGTCATGGTGGTGCTATCCGCTATCCGCCATCTGCCATCTGCCATCTGCCTTCGGGCCGCCGGTGCGCGCCGCTCGTGCCTGCGATGGCGATGCCCCCCGGCTTGCGCCCGGCGTACTGCCGCTACCCTGCCGCCACGCCGGGCGGACGCAGCACCAGCACGGGTATGCTCGACTCCGTCATGATTTTTTGGGTCTGGCTGCCCGCCAGCAGGCGGCTCAAGCCGTGGCGGCCGTGCGAGGCCATGACGATCAGGTCGCACTGGTGCTCGCGCGCCGCTTCCAGCAGGGCCTTGTGGACCGAGTGGCTGACGATGGTGAAGCTGGTGCAGGGCACACCAGCGGCACGGGCGGCGACGACGATTTTATCGAGATGCTGGCGCGCCACCTCGACCATGATGCGCGTTTCGCTGACCACGTCGATGGTCAGCGCCGCCTCCGATGGCGGCAATATCAGCGCCGGCTGCGCCACGGCGACGGCGACCAGTTCGCTATGCCATTGGCGGGCCAGATCAATCGCCAGCGGAAAAACCTGCTCGGACAGGGCGGAACCATCGGTGGGCAACAGGATGCGCTTGTACATGATGGCGTGCTCAGCGGTAGACCAGCACGGGGATGTCGCTGTGCACGAGCACTTTTTGCGTTTCGCTGCCCAGCAGCGCCGCCTTGATGCCCTTGCGGCCGTGCGAGGCCATGACGACCAGGTCGCACTGGCGCGCCCTTGCCGTATCGATGATGGCCCGGTAGGGATCGTCCGAGGTGACGCGCTCGCTGGTGCAGGCGACGCCAACGGTCGCGGCGGAGCTTGCCACGAACTCGAGGAAGCGGCCGGCCCGTGCCTCGGCGTTGCTGTGAAATTGTGCTACCGTGTCTTCCAGCATGTCGGGGTCGAGCGTCAGGGTGTGGAACTCCGGCACCACCGTCAGCCCGACAACCTCGGCGCCGGAGGATTTTGCCAGCGCAAGCCCGGCCAGCACGGCGCGCTCGGACAAGGCCGATCCGTCAGTTGGCAACAAGATTCGCTTGAACATGGCGTACTCCGTCTCAGTTGGGATGATGACCAGTGTGACAGCCCCGACCTGTCATACAATTGATGCACCTCAAACATTTCCAGTACGGCGAGGCGCATTCTTTGTGCTGTCAGCTTGCACAGATTCAATTTTCAGTGTTTCGCCGCAAGCGTTCGAACGGCGGCCGGGCAAGCTGCCCGGCCTTTTCTTGCAAGCCAACGTTTTACTGACCACTGCGAATCCCACTCCATGTTCAAACACATCCTGCTGCCCGTCGACGGCGCCCTCACCATGGTGCCGCTGGTGCGCCGTTGCCTGGGCCTTGCCGCCGCCAGCGGCGCCCGCGTGGAAGCGGTCCATGTGCTGCCATTGCCTTCGCTGGACGGGACGGATGCCGATGCCGGCGTCGGCCGCGCCCGCGCGGCGCAAATCCTGCAACAGGTCGAAGGCGAGGCCGCCGCCCAGGGCGTGCGCTGCGAGGGCAGGGTGGTGCAGGCGGGCGAGCCGTGGCAGGCGATTGTCGAGGCTGCCGTCGCCGGTGGCGCCGACCTGATCTGCATGGGCGCGCGCGGCCGCCAGAACAGCCCCGGGCAGTCGCTGGGCAGCCAGACCGCGCAGGTGCTGGCCCACCCCGGTGTTCCCGTGCTGGTGTTCCGCTAAGCAAGGTCTGACGGCGTGCCGGTGGGCGTGCCGCGCCAGCCGCTCGTTAATAACAGCCAACAGCGATTCGCCTGGCGGCACGCAGGCGGCCGTGGCGCCGCTCACGGGGGCGGCGCCACGCTGCGCTCTCTGACCCGTACCCCGTCCCGCACACTGGCGCCCGGATAGACGATCACGCGGGCGGCGTCGCCCAGGCCGTCCTCGAGCCAGGCGTCGAGGTCGTTGCGCCCGCCCAGTCGCACCCGGCGCAGCCGCGCGCGGCCGTTCTCGATGGCGTAGACGGCGCTGGCGCCGTCAACCCCGGCGAGGGGAAACAGCGCGCTGACGGGAATCTTGCGCACCCTCTCGCGGCTGAGCGTGACGACCCGGACCGTGACGCGGTAGGCGATCCCGGGGGGCGCCGGCGGACGCTCGAGAATGTCGATCAGTACGCGCACCCGCTGCTCCTCGACGCCCAGCGCGGAAATCTTGGTGAAGGCGGCCGGCTCGACCAGCCGCACCACGCCCTTCAGGGGCGGCCCGCCCCAGCGTTCGATGCGTACGGGCGTGCCGGGTCCGGCCGCCATGGCGTCGGCGGTGAGCAGTTCGGCCACCACCTCGAGGCGGCCCGGGTCGCCCAGTTCGAGCAGGGGCGTGCCCGTGCTCACGGCCATTTCGCTCGCTTGCAGCACGCGGGTGACGCGCCCCCCGATCGGCGCGCGAACGATAAAGTCGGCGCGCGCGGCGGCCGCGCCGGATGGCGCTGGCGTGGCCAGGCTGCTGGTGGCGGCCAGCGCGGCGCGGCTTTGTTCCACCTCGTGCAGGGCAATCTGCCGCTGCGCCACCGCGCTGTCGCGTTCACGTTGGGCGGCCTGCGTGGCCAACTGGTCCGCTTCGAGGCGGCTGGGGGCGACGAAGCCGCCCGCGGCCAGGCCGGCGCTGCGTGCTTCATCCTGGCGCGCCCGCCGCAGGGCGATGTCGCTGCGTTCGAGCGCCGCATCGGCGGCGCGCACCTGGGCCCGGGCGGCGCCCAGCCGGGCTTGCTGCTCGCGCCGGCTGCGCTCATCGAGCAGGGGCGCGTAGGCCGGCTGCAAGGCCGCCACCGGCTGGCCGGACGCTACCGGGTCGCCCTCGCGCAGGCTGATGCGGCGCAGCAGTCCGGCCAGCGGCGCCGACACCGTGTAAGCGTCGCGCAGGCGGGTCTTGCCATCTTCCTCGATGGCCGTTTCGAACTGCCCCACGGTGATGCCGGCCGCCTCGACCTCGATGGGGCGGGGCGCCAGTGCCCACGCCAGCGCCGCTGCCAGCACGGCGGCGGCGGCACCCAGTGCCAGGCGCGTGCGCGTGCTCATCAGTCGCGCGCCTTGAGCGCCTCGACCAGGTTCAGGCTGTTGATGTGGCGCCGCACCACCAGCGCGCTGGCGGCGCCGGCCGCCACCACCGCCAGCGCGGCCCACGCGTAGGTGGCGGGCGCGATCACCACCGGAAAATGCAGCTGGTCCGATTTCATCCAATGCGCCAGCAGGCCCACTAGTGCGCGCCCCATCAGCATGCCGGCCGGCACGGCGGCGGCGATCACCAGGCCGATCTCGCCGAGCAGCATGGTCGCCACCTCAGCGCGGGTAAAGCCCAGCACGCGCAGGCTGGCCAGCTCCCAGGCCCGCTCGGACAGGGCGATGCGGGCATTGTTATAGACCACGCCGACCGCGATGACGACGGCGAAGGTGGTCAAAATGGTGCTCATGATGCGCACGTTGCGGGCGGTGATCGCCTCCATGTTGTTGAGCATGGTCGCCTTGCTCCAGGCCCCGGCGATGCGGGGCAGCGCCTTGCTGGCCACCAGCACCCGTTCGGCCATGCCGGGCGCCACCGACAGCACGAAGCCCGTGCTCAGGTCGCCGTCCCCCAGCAGGCGGTTGAGCGCGCCCCGTTCCATGTAGGCATTCATGCCGAACATTTCGTCAACGGTACCGCCCAGCGGCACGCTCAGGATGCGCCGCCGGCCTTCGAGGACCTCCACCCTGACCGGGTCGCCCACCTGCAGGCCCAGCTTGTCGGCCAGGCGGTCGGTCAGCACCAGGCCGCGGCCTTCGAGCAGCAGTTCATGTTGCGCAAGGTCGATCACCCGGTACAGTTCCGGCCGGCCCGCATAGCCGCGCAACAGGGTGCGCTCGCGCTGGTGGAGCTTGCCGACATTGACGTTGACGAAGCGCATCGACTCGACGTGGCGTACGCCCGGCAGGCGTGCCAGGAGCAGGCGGGCCTGGTCGTCGACGGGATCGACGGTCCACATGCTGATGTCGCCGCGCAAGCCCAGGTTGAACTGGGTGTCGATGATGACGCCAATGGCATCCCGAAAGAAGTTGCCCATGATAACGATCGCCACCGCCGCCGCCACCCCGGCGCCGGCCAGCACGGTGCGGGCCCGGCGCCGCTCCATGTTGCGCAGGATCATGCGCAGCGCGGTACCGAGCCGTTCGATGCCCAGCCGCTCAAGCATGGTCCGGCGGTAATGCGCGGGCGCGGGCGGGCGCATCGGCTCGGCCGGCAGCAGGCGCGCGCTGGCGGCGATGGCGTGCGCCGTGCCCAGCAGGGCGGTGAAGGCGGTAATGCCGGCGCCCAGGGCGATGCGGCCAGGCGTGAGCTGGTGGTTAAAATTCGGAAAATGGAACGATTCGGCGTACAGGCGCGTGAGCAGGTAGCCGAGTTCCTTGCCGATGCCGATGCCCAGCACCAGGCCGGCCAGCACGATCAGTGCCACCAGCTTCAGGTAGTGCACGGTGATGGCGGCATTGGCGTAGCCGACCGCCTTGAGCGTGGCGATCTGCTCGCGCTGGGTGGCGACCAGGCGGGCGACGACGACATTGAGCAGGAACGCCGCCACCGCCAGGAAGATCGTGGGCAGCAGGGTGCCCATCAGGCGCTGCTGCTTGAGTTCGTTCTCGAGCATGGCGTGCGACACCTGCTCGGCGCGGGTGGCCACGCTGCGCCCACCGTACGGCGCCACCAGCGTGGTGAGGGCGGCCACGGTGGCCTCGGCGCGGGCGCCGGGGGCCAGTTTGACGGCCGCCTGGTTGAAGGCGCCTACCATGTCGTAGGCGGCGGCCAGCACGTCGCGGTCGACCCATAACACGCCGAAACCGCGCGCATCGGGCATGCCCCACAGGCCGGCGAAGATGAATTCGGGCGACAGGGCGATGCCCACCACGCGCAGGGTGCGGCGCTTGCCGTTGACCTGCGCGAACATGCGCGCGCCCGGCGCCAGCGCGCGCGCCTGGGCGAACGCCTCCGACACCAGCACTTCGATGTCGGCATCGGCGCTGGTGGCGGCGTCGGTGCGCAGGGGGCGGCCGGCCGATAGCGCCACCAGGTTCATGCGGTGCGGCGCGCGCCGGTCGATGCCGATCAGCTGCCCGATGATGGGGTCTGGCAGCCCCGCCAGTTCGACCCGCGCCACCTGCTCGAGGGTGGTTTGCACATCGGCCACGCCGGGCGCCTCGCGCAGCCGCGCGGCCAGTGCCTGCGGGGCGTTCTTGACGGCGACAAACAGGTCGGCGAAGCGGCCGCTGGCATAGAACTGGTCGCGCGCGCGCTCGAGCGAGTCGACCGCCGACAGGCTGGTGAGAAAGCCGCCCACCCCGCTGGCGACCACCAGCGCGATGCTCAGGGCCTGGCTCCACATGCGGCGCAGGTCGCGCAGCATTTTACGGTCGAGGGTTTTCATGGGACCGTTTTCTCACCATGCCAGCTGGGCCGGATGCAGCTTGTGCGGGTTGACGTCGATGCGCACGATACGGCCGTCGCCCAGCCCGATCACGCGGTCGGCCATGGCGGCGATGGCGGCGTTGTGGGTGATGACGATGGCGGTGGTATGCAGCTCGACGTTGATCTGTTCGATCACTTCGAGCACCAGTTTGCCGGTGGCGTAGTCGAGCGCGCCGGTGGGTTCGTCGCACAGCAGCACGTCGGGGCGCTTGACGATGGCGCGGGCGATCGCCACCCGCTGCTACTCGCCGCCGGAGAGCTGGGCGGGAAAATGGTCGCTGCGATCGGCCAGCCCCACCAGGGCGACGGCGTCGGCCACCGGCATGGGATCGGCGGCGATGTCGGTCACGAGGGCGACGTTTTCAGACACGGTCAGGCTGGGAATGAGGTTGTAGAACTGAAACACAAAGCCCACGTGGCGGCGCCGGTAGCTGGTCAGCGCCGCTTCGCCGGCCGCGCTCAGGTCCTGGTCGCCGAAGCAGACCTGGCCGCTGGAGGCCACGTCGAGCCCGCCGAGGATATTGAGCAACGTCGATTTGCCGCTGGCGGAGGCGCCCAGTAACACCAGGAATTCGCCGGCACCCACGTCGAGATCGACGCCGCGCAGGGCCTGCACGGCGAGCGCGCCCTCGCCATAGGTTTTACTCAGCTGGCGGATGCGAAACAGGGGCGCGCCCGCGCCGCCGCAGGGCGCCGCCACCGCGCTTGCCTGGCTGTTACTGGCTGCCTGCTGCATGGCGTGCTCCGTCAATGACCGCGTACCGTTCCACTGTATAAGCGCCGGCGGCGCGCGCGCTGAACGGCGTCATACGCGCGGCGGGAACCTGCGCCGCCCTCGCTGGTCGCACCAATCTGCAAGGGCGGCCGCCGATGCACTTTGATGCACCTCAAGGACGCCAAACGGGGCTGCCGCAAAGTCCCCTGCAGGCAGCCTTGAGGGGAGGGCGATGGCGGACACGGCAACGATGGCGGCGATGGTGATGGTGGACGGCCGTCTTGAACGGACGCGGCTGGCCCTGCCTGCGCTGGGCGAACACGACGTGCTGATCAAGGTGAGCGCCTGCGGCGTCTGCCGCACCGACCTGCACATCCTCGACGGTGAGCTGGCGCCGCGGCGCGCAGCGCTGGTGCCGGGGCATGAAATTGTCGGCCGGGTGGTGGCCCATGGCACGGCGGCGCGACGCTTTGGCGCGGGCGCGCGGGTGGGGGTGCCGTGGCTGGGCGGCACCTGCGGGGTATGCCGCTTTTGCCGCGCGGGGCGCGAGAACCTGTGCGAGCGTGCCCGCTTCACCGGCTACGACCGCGACGGCGGTTATGCCGAGTTCGCCGCCGCCGACGAGCGCTACTGTTTTGCGCTGCCCGATGCCTATGACGACAGCCATGCGGCGCCGCTGCTGTGCGCGGGCCTGATCGGCTACCGCGCGTATGCGATGACGGCGCCGGACGGCCCGCTGGGCCTGTACGGCTTCGGCGCGGCCGCCCACATCATCGTCCAGTTGGCTTGCCAGCAGGGGCGCACCGTGTTTGCCTTTACCCGTCCCGGCGACAGCCGCTCTCAGCAATTTGCGCGCACGCTGGGTGCGGCCTGGGCGGGCGCGGCGGACCAGGCGCCGCCGCAAAAGCTGGGCGCGGCCATCATTTTCGCGGCCGACGGCGCGCTGGTGCCGGCCGCGCTGGCCGCCAGCGACCAGGGTGCCAGCATCATCTGCGCAGGCATCCACATGAGCGACATCCCCGCCATGCCCTACCGCTTGCTATGGGGCGAGCGGCGCCTGCAATCGGTGGCCAACCTGACGCGCCGCGACGGCGAGGATTTTTTCAGGCTGGCCGCGCAGTACCACTTGCGCACGGTGCCGCAGCCCTACCGGCTCGACGCGGCCGCCACGGCGCTTGACGATGTGCGCCATGGGCGCATCGACGGGGCGGCGGTGTTGCTGCCGGGTGGGGACAGGGCGTAGCAGGCGCGTGATTTGTAGGGCAGAGACCAACAAAGCGACCAGAAAGATCGTGAGATTTGATGCTATGAGACCCGATAGGGCGGCACAAAAAATCCGCCTCCCTATCAGAGTGACGGATCAAGTTGACTGTCGCTGAGCAAGCGCGGCCGTCGAGCGCTGCAGGCATGGGTACGCGGTGCTGGGCTCCACGGCCCGGTGGGCTGAAACGGCGTGCCTTGATGTTTGCCTGCGTCAATCATGCTGAACCGCAACTTGCCGAGCTCTACGGCCGTCACAATTTCCCTATCACCATAGGGAGGCGACATGGCAATCAAGGTATATCTGGAAACTAAGGGCATCAGGGTGCCATCGTGAGGGCGCTGGGTATCGGGTTGCTCATGGCGGCCCATGCGACGGCAGCCGTGCCAGGGTATCACTCCATCATGACGGGGCAGCAGCTTGTGCGCGATATGCTGGCCGACCCGCGCGAGGGCTATAACTCGATTCGGCGCGAGCGGGCGATGGGCTACATCGATGGCGTCATGGATGCCACCGCAGGTGTGCAGTGGTGCCCGGCCGGCAAGCAGGTGCCACATGAACTGAATTACCTGATCGTCGAGGGCATGTCCCGCCTGAATGCTGAGCAACTCAAGGGCGGCGCCTCGCCGCTGGTGACCGATGGCCTTCGCCGCGCCTATCCATGTGGGGCACGTCCATGAAGCCGACATTCGATGCGCTCATGCAGGCATACCCGCGCACGACCATGCGTGACGAGTTGTTCACTGAAATCGGCTGGAATGACCTGACGAACAACCCTGCCTACGGCGATACCTGCGCCATTCGCGTGAGCTACGGCCTGCTGCGCGCTGGCGTGATGCTGCCGGGCGCGCGCATGAAGATCAACGGCGGCCAGGTCAAGGGCAAGTATATCGAGCCGGGTCAGGGAAAATTATCGAATATCCTGAAAATATTGTGGGGAAAGCCCGAGGTGTACAAGGGCGAGGCAGCGGCCCGCGCCGGAATCGGCAGGCGGCACGGTGTCGTGTCGTTTTTCCGCATACACGGCGGCGGCCCAGCCGACGGCGGCCATATTGATCTGGTGTGGGGTGGGCCGTCGGGGTTTCAAACTTGCGCGCGGAGCTGCTATTTTTCTGCCACGACTGTTTGGTTCTGGCCGCTCAAGTAAAGGCGTTTCAAGGCGCGCGGAGCCGCGCCGAAACCTGGTCGGCAGCCGAAAAAAGCCCGCTGATAGCGGTCCTGCCTTGGCGCCGGCTTCAAGCTATGCGTGATACACCGTCAGCGCCATCCTGATGCCCTCGCTGACGAAGCCCTTGCTGACGAAGCCCTTGCTGCCGTCGCGGCGAGGCGGCGGGAATCGAACCCGCGTCCTTTTATGCAGACGTCTACCCTGGTCGCGGCGATTGGCGATGTCCTTGGCCGCCTCGTTGTAGCAGATACGCAGCTGGCGCAGATCCCGATGGCCGACCATCCGCGCCAGTGCCAGGTTGTCCAACTTCTTCGAAAGCCTGGCTATCGCAAGCGGCCCAGCACGTCGGAGGTAACGTCGATGAGCCGCATCTCGCTGATTGCCACGCCGTCGATCTTCATGCGTCCGATGGCCCCTAAACGAATCGCTTCCCAGCGTTTCCCGCGCTTGTGTGCCGAGACATCGAGCTCGTACCGTCGGAACGCCTCATCGACGGTGCGGCCTTGCTGTATGCCAGTGGCGATGCCGCGCCGGATCTGTGTCTCGCGCTCTGCAGCATAAGCGACTGCTTCAGCTTTGGTGGTGCGGGTAGCCGACTCTCTGGGGTGTCCCGCAATTGCGATCTGAATGCGATAGCGGGGCCCTGCGGCAGTGATCACCTTTCTAATGGTTGCTTTGGCTCGCTCGTTCGTAATTGGCTCGTAATTTGTTCGTAGAGCGAAGCAGGAAATAGTGTTTCTTAGTGTGTTATTGCGCAAGACTAGCAGACGTAAAAAAGGCCACTTTCCCCTTCTGTCATAAGGAAAATGGCCTTTTGTGTTCTTTAGTGCTGAGTACGCTTGGTGCCGGAACCGGAATCGCGTACAGCTACTAGAAATACTTAACTTTGAAAAATATACCGTCAAAAATACCGTCATATCCATCGGGACGTTCTAGGGAAGCGGCGCACCGTAGCGCGAAAGACATCTTTTTGTCGTTCGTTAAAAATCGGGTCTTACTGTCCTGCCATTTCTTCGGCAGAGTTTGCATGGCCGGCTCTAAGTAGCTTGCGCCCCAAGGGTGTTGCATCAAGGGTTCGACCTCTGCTCGAAAAATTTTCGTTCACAAGTTTTCGCTCAAGTAGCACATCTACATTGTTTTTGCGATTCGCTAACGATGTGTCGGCATTGCTATTGAAGTAATTCTTGTCGAAAAAATCATCTTCAAAATTCGCAATTTGATGAAGCAGGGTGTACTGCTCGTGCGTCAGTGTTGGGAGTTCGGTTGAAGAACTGTTCGAAGGATAAAGTATTTCTGCAGTGGTTGGCTTCACCTCTAGACGTGCCAAATCATCCTGCAATTGCTTGATTAATTTGTCCGCGCGATCCAATTCATCGGCTCGATCGCGCTTTTCTTTCCGCATGTTCGCGCGGAGTTCGGCGGCCTCTTCTTCTGATATTGGAGTTTCATCTTCAATTCGCTGTTGGGCCTTCTTCATCTTGACCGCTTCCGATTGGGTGAACTCATAGACCTTTCGAGCCGGGGCAGGGTACAGATAGATGTAACAAAGCGCTGAGCAAAGCGGGAAGAGGAAACCGCGAAAAGCATAGTCTTGCCACGTGGCGAAGAGGTGCGCGTCAACGTATGCAAATTTTTCAGAAGCAGCGTTTGTCCCGACGATTAGGAGAAGAAAGCGATAGTTCCACGCGCACCAGGATAGGACAAATGAAAAGGTCAGCGGACTGCTTACGCGGTCATACATTTGAGCCTTGAAACTTTTTAGCACTTCTTCCATATTTGCCCCTTCAAAACAGTTAGTATGAAGGAAATTCTCGAATAGTTGATTTATTTAACACTCGATACATTCTGTCCATGAGTGGAGCCCGACTCCGTCTTGATACCACCCCGTCGGGGTGTCACCTCTGCTAACGGGACAGCACGGCCTGCGATGTATCGACACCGCCGTAGACCTCCCTTGCTGCGGGATAATCTGAAACTGGCGACATCCGAACAACTAGGAGATGAACGTGGATCCAGATGACGTCGATATGGTTGCAAAACTGGTTGTAACCATTGAAAAGAACGCGCGGAAGGCTGTAGCCCAGGCCGCGGCCAAAACGCACCCGCTTACCTGGGTGAAGCTCGAGCGCTACGTCGAACTGTCGGGCGACTCAGTCGACGCCGTGCAGTCGCGTCGCCGGATCGGCAAGTGGATCGACGGGAAGCAATGCAAGATCGTGGATGGCCGGCTGTGGATCAATATTCCCGCCGTTGAGGAATGGATCGAAAAATGGGATCAGAAAAGGCCGGCGCGCGCGGCATTGAATTACGGGCGGGAACCATAGGTGCGCTCGTCCAGATGATAACGGCCGAAGACGTCGCAACTATGCTCGGGATAAGCCGCGGAGCCGTGTACGACCTGGCCGCACCGAAGGGTCCGCTTCCGTGCGTGGGGCTGGGGCGGCGCTTGGTCCGGTTCAAGGTGGCCGACGTGGAGGCCCTGATTTTGGCGTGCACACACTCGCAAATGGCTCCGAAGTTCAATATGAAAATTTCGAGGACGCCGGTGAAGTTGACGGTGTCTGAGCCTCTGAATTGCTTCGAGAGGCGGGGAATGAAACCTAAGCCTAAGTTGAAGCCGAAACGGTAAGCGCCGACCTCTGCGCCTTGGTGCTGCTGGTGGCGCCGGCCGATGTGGAAATTTGAAAGCGCGCCAGTGGTTGAGGGCTGTCGCGGTGGCGCTGGCCGGTGGTGGGAGACAGTCTGGTGATCGGAAAAAGACCACAGACTGACAGGCCAGAAAAGCAAAGGTAACACGAATGGGGGCTTAAATACACCGCGCGGGATTGCAATCTCCAGTGCGCAGCGGCCTCCGAAGAGGACTTAAGCCCGATGCTGGGGCAGAGCGGGTACTTGATTCTGCACTGGGACTGCCGGCGACGCGTGAGGGTGGCGTGCCAGTGCGCCAGTGCGCCAGTGCTGCGACGGCCGTCGCTATTCCCTGGCTTTGTGCTGCGCCAGCGCCGGGCTGCTGGCGTGCCGTGGAAGGTGTAGGCGTGTGACGTATGGTCGCGCGGTTATTTGCGTCATGCCCAAAGTAAGTCGCAACGCCAAATTCCGGCAAAAAAATACCCGCGCTGGGCGGGTGTGGAGGCAGGATTAGACTGCCGGTGGCGTCAATATTTTTGGTTGATACATGGCGCCGATCCTTGTCGCCTCAGATGCGCCACCAGGGAGGAGGTTCGCCTTCTTCAGTATGTACTGAGGGAACTTCGTTGGCAGGTAGCTTTGCCTAAACCATTGACGAAACGTAGGTAGCGCAGCGTCGGGGTACGCGTTAGGCTTCTGCGGGTTACTCAAGGCTTGAGGATAATAATCCGGATAGTTGTGCTCGTATGGTATCCGCGCACCGTACGACGCCTCAAGATTGTTTTCTTTCCAGTAAGCAGCCCATGTTTGGCCGACACTGATGTCGGGCAAGGTCTTGTCATTTACCGTCAGATCTGCGGATATCAAATCGACGATGAGTCCTGTTGTTTCTTTGAAAATTGTGAAGTAACCGATCGGCGAGCTGTCTTTTAGAAGTGAAACCCTATCGTTGTAATATTTCCACTTGTCGCTAGGGACATATTGCAGGGCGTCATAGATGAATGTTCGGAGGCCGTACGCAGCAAAGCGACGGTAGTTTTCCAGCGCCATCGAGTTGTCTGCTTTTGATTCGAATGCGTAGTACTCCAAAAACGCCATGCATACAATGTCTGGGTAGGCGAAGTGCGTCACGCCTCCCTGAGCGCTCTCTAGGTAAAGTTTTGGCTCGTTAAAGCCTTTGGAGTTTAAGTACTCTTTAAAAAACGAGATCCTATCTTTCCCGAGCACTTCGTCATTCCAGTGATCCTCCCATTCCTTGGTTATGCCCTGAATAGCGAACCTGGCGATCCCTGTGATACCTGAAAGGCCTCGCTGGGTCAAATAAGGGATGCCGTTCTCAAGCACGCCCATCTCGATACCATTGACGTCGCGCTGAATTTCTATGCCGAGATCAAGGGGCATCTGTTTTAGGGCGGCCACCTTGGAAGAGGAATTCATGTATAAGTCCTTGATTTATAGGTGAATATAGGTGACCACTTGCCCGGGTCTTCTGTACTAAGTGCGGCATCACGGCGTGCCGGCTCGCCACAACAGAAGCAACTAGTGACTAACCGAACAATATTACGCTATCGACTCGATTATTAGCAACTCATGGGTAACGATCAGATGCGTGGGGGTAGAGATGTGGGTACAGAAATAGAAAAAGCCCCGTTCATAGGGGCTTTTTCGTCTAACTGGCGGAGAGGGTGGGCGGATTACTGCGCCACCGTCAGCCCGGTCAAATCCATCTTCATGCGTCCGATGGCCCATAAACGAATTGCTTCCCAGCGTTTCCCGCGCTTGTGTGCCGAGACATCGAGCTCGTACCGTCGGAACGCCTCATCGATGGTACGGCCTTGCTGTATGCCAGTGGCGATGCCGCGCCGGATCTGTGTCTCGCGCTCTGCAGCATAAGCGACTGCTTTCGTGGAGAATGTCTTCGCTTCCCGCTGTGCGCCGGCGATGGCGATCTGCGCCTGGTGCCCGCCCACAGTCTTTTTGAAGCTCGCCCTCGTCGTGGTCCCGTCGTAATTTCGTCGTAAGTCGTAACAGGAAACAGGGTTTTTTTAGTGTGCTTTTACGCAAAAATTGCAGGCATAAAAAAAGCCATTTGCCCCTTCTGTCATACGGGGAAAATGGCCTTTTGTGTTCTTTAGTGCTGAGTGCGCTTGGTGCCCGGAACCGGAATCGAATTGAAGAGCTAAGAAAGGTCGAAATCTTCTTGTATGGACGCACCCATGGACGCAAAAATTTCCGCTTGAATCAGGCCGTTTAGCCAGTCCGCCACCAGCCCGGCGCCACCGCGACAGCCCTCAACCACGGGCTTGCTTCCGAATAAAGGGCTGATCGGCGCCGGTGCAGCACCACGGTATCGAGGCCGAGAGCCATCACTTCTTGGATGGCGATTTGGGCTGGCGTATGAGCGCAAGGTTCGCGCGCATCGCAGACCCGCTATCCCATTCCTCTACCCATGCCTGCGCCGCGCGCAGATCAATCCACAGCCTGCCGTCAGCGATCTTGCACTGCTTGCCATCCAGCCACTTCCCGGCGCGCCGGCGGGCCTGCACGGCATCGACGCTGTCGCCTGTGATCTCCACATATTTTTCCAGCTCGACCCAGGTGACAGGGTATTCGGCCGCGGCGCCGAGCTTGGCAAGGATCTGATCCAGGCGACCGATCACCTCCGCGTTGCTCCCCGCCGGCGTGCTGGCCTGACAGGCGGCTATAAGCTCGGCTGCCGCCCGCAGGTGCTGCTCGATCGCGTCGATCGATGCGTCAGAAGCGCAGCCTCGGCTCACTTCTTTTCCTTCCTGGCCACCAATGGCGGGTGGCGCTCGTTTGCGGCCGCCCAGTTCGGCTCAAAATGCGGCGCCGCCTTCGCCCGCGGAGCGATGCCGGCGCCCAGCAGCTGCTCGACGTGCGCGCGCAGCACCAGCGGCTTCCCGTCCGCCCGGATCTTGTGAATGACGCCAAGGTGGGTGAGGGCCACTGCCTGCGCGCGCATTTGCTTGCGGCCAGTCATTTCGACCAGCTCATCGGGCGTCAGGAACATGTCGCTCGTGCGAAATCAACCTACTTCGACTTGGCGGCGCGCTCAGCCTGCATGCGCACAATCGCCGGTCCTGGGTTTGCCATGTCATCCTCCGTCGCATCGGACGGCAGAATGCCGTTACTAATCGCGGCAGCCAAGGTGCCTTCTATAGGTCGCGAAAACTGCATCGACACGACCGTGCCAAATTTTGCTGAATACTCGCTGATCGCTCTAATCGCCTGAAACACATCACCTTCGTCGGAGATGGGGTTAAACGATTTTTCTAAGCGAGCGACGATTTCTGAATTCATGCTGCGGCCGGCGTCGCCTGCGGCGGCCGCGATACGCTCCCGCATTCCTTCTGGTAGGCGGACTACGAACTGTTCTGCAGTTTTACTGGGCGATGGCTTCTTCATTGCTCGATGATACTAGCAAAGTGCGATCTTTCAATGATATGCAGTTGCGATGATCGCACTTTGCTAGTATAGTGAATTGATCAAACTCAACAGCGAGGAAGCTTTATGAGCAACCAATCACCGGCGCCGGCGAGCGCAAAAGAACAATTCATTTTGCGATTCCCATGCGGCATGCGCGACCAGTTGAAGAATCTGGCGGCGACCAACAGACGTTCGATGAATGCCGAGTTGCTGTTGCTGATTGAGATGGGAATGGGCTTGTCAGTTGGGGCGCTTCCAGTCTGCGCCGGAGGTCAAGCATTCAATGAGGAGGGGCAGAGCATGGCGTAAGGACCGCCAAGAGAACCTGAAATGAAAAGGGGCGACTTGCAGGTCGCCCCTCGATTTCAGCATCAACCGGCCAGGCGGTACCTGGGGTTGTGGCCACTGGAATTTTCTGAGAATTCCGGGCCGCTTGGATCACTGCATTCAAAATTTGAGGTCTCAAATGAGTAATTACGAAGATATCGCAAAAACCATCAGCGGTCAACAAAATATCGTTGATGTATCGGTAACACCACCGTTCCCGCCGTTGCATCAGCCGTTCACCTGGCTGAACGACAGCATCAAGAGTGATCCGAACGCGCAGTTCGCGGAGGACGTCGCCATCGTTGCGATGGGCGCCCGCACCATTTCCGAAATCCTTCAAATGCAGCAGATCGACCAGTGCGCGATTGACGGCGGAAGCACCGACGTCAATCCTTTGCTGTCAATCTCGGACATCAACGCTCTGACCGGGCTGCTCGTCCACTCGCTTAAAAATCTGGCAGTCGCTGCCGAGGAGCGGATTGATCGCCTCTATTTTGCCACTACCGAAGGAGCAAAAGCATGAGCACCCCCGCTTTCAAACACGTGTGCCGCCCTGCCTACGAGCTTCCCAGTTTGATGAGGACAATCGGCGATGTCGACAAGAGTAAGCCGCTGGATGATGCCATGCGCTTTGCAGTGGATGCGGCATCCTCGCATGCCAACAACGCAAAAGAGACCCTGTTGATGGGGATTGAGACCATCGGAAACCTGATGCTGCAGCTCTCTCAGCTCAGCGACGCGGTTGACGCTCGTGACCTGCTGGGTATCGGCGGACTTATTCGTCATATGTCAGTCGAGGTGCAATACCTGATCGACGTCGAGGATGAAATGGACGGCATTCTCAAGCACGACAGGGCCGCCAAGAAAGGCGGTGCCAAATGAACGCGATCAACATTCAGGGGCGCCCGCAGCGGCCGCTCATTGGCCCGCAGGCACCCTACAGCCTCACGGGGCACAACATCGGTATGGGGACGCGTGATCCAATAATACGTTTCGAAGACGGCGACCTCGCTTATCAAATGGATCTGGAATGGGCGCTGTATAGCCTGGAACTCTTCGATGAACCAAGCCGCCACGCGATATTGGCCGGCACGGCGGTGCACTTCGGCATGCCTTTTGAGGTTGTCATGGGAGGGCTGCTGTGAGCGCCGCCGATCGTATGAAAGTCGACCGCCTCCTCGATCTGGCCTTCTTCCCTGGCCGGGCGCCGCGCAGCGCCGAGTATCACGATGGGTGCGCGGCCGCGTTGGAATATCGCATCCTCGGCACGCCCATTCATTGCCGCCACCAGGCAGGGAGCAGCGCAGCAGACGCCTGGCACGCCGGCGTGGAAGAGGGGCACAACATCTGGCGGGCTGGTGCGGCACCGCCTGCCGGTGAGGCTACCCCGCCAGAGCGGGCATTGCTGCGCTCCTGGCGCGCGATGCGCGATACGTCGCGGGAATTCATCAGCGACCTAGCGGCGGCAGAGGCTGCGGCCCGCCCACGGCGCGCGGCGCCGACCTTGAACTTGGTGCGCGGTATAGTGGCGAAGTAATACTTTTCAATGCCAGCCCTAGGCTGATCCCCGAAACCTCGCTCCCTGGCGGGCTGGGCTGGCACCTATTTCAGGGGCATCAAGGGGATGCTGTGCAACAAATTCATTGGGACTATGCGGACTCGTTTTCAGGTCGAGATGCTGCTTATTTAATTGCCGGATTCGATCCATCTTCCAACAGCGCAGAAGATGCATATCGTGCGCAATATGTGATCCGAAAATTGAAAGATTCTTACTATGGAGGTTCCATTGCGCTTGCGAAGTTCCTACGAGGCGATGGTGACACCGATAAGATATGCAATTGGAAACGATTGCTAACCTTTCAAAAAGATAAATTGCATCTTACTAGCATCGTAATGGAGAGGATGGTGGCGAATTTTGCGGGATCGGAATTTGTGACCGAAGGCCACCTGCAGGCCATTGAAGAAATTGAATCAGTTATTGCTTCAGGATCCCCGGGGCAGGGTCTGATCAATTCTTTACGCGGTCAAGTGGAGACTACCGATACGGCAATTGAGAAGTTGCTTTTTAAAGTGGATACGGACAAAGGCAAACGCTATTCAGAGGTCGACTCCCAAATTACGAACTTGCAGGCCAAGCGACATAAATATCAACTGAGCATGAAACAGTATCAGATTGAGTCCCGGCCACTTCTCGCGGAAAAAAACGCATTGTCGGAATTCGCGGAGCGTGTGTACGCCGAACAAAATCCGGAGTCGTATAAAAATTACAAGACAGCCATAGTCGAATTGGCTGCATTAAACGTATCTGCGCGCGACTGGGCAGATGATCAAGCCACTGAACGGGGTGTACGATTGCAAAAGGGTAAGCGCAGCTTTATCGCGGCCGACTTGGAAAGTGAAAACTGGGCTGGGGTGGTGAACGAATTTGATGAGCAGAGATTTAGTCGTTCAGAGCTACAGCGGTGGGTGACCGAAAATGGTCAACAGTCACAGTATCAGTTCGCAAGCATAGTCAAGGCGCCGCAAGAAAAGCCACTCTCCACGACGGAGCGAAACAGCTTGCTCCGTGTAATCGCGGCACTCTGTGATTATTCTAACCTTAGACCTGAAACCAAGGGCCTTGCGGGAAAAATTATGAGTATGACAGACGAAATTGGTAGCCATGTCGATGACGGAACTGTCCTGAAGATTTTGAAGCAAATTCCTGGTGCGCTCAAGGGTGGAGTCTAGGTGGATTCTCCGAATTCGGTTTTTCGAAAACCGAATTCGGCCAACGCCTAGCTCCAATACAAGATGATTCATCCATAGGCCAGCCCGGCCAAATTTAAACGGATGAATTCAAAATGAGCCAACTCCCCGAAACTGGTTTTTTGCGCCTCCCACAACTGCTGGGAAACCCAAAAGCAAATCCACCGACCCCTCCGTTGATCCCCGTCGGCCGCAGCACCTGGCTGGCAGGGGTTCGATCTGGCCGCTTTCCGGCCGCCGTCAAACTTTCTCCAGGTATAAATGCTTGGAAAGTGGAAGACATCAAAAATCTGATCGCTTCTTTCTAAGGGGCGCCAATGACTATCCAACAAACCGCCGGTGTGCAGTCGGCTGGGGCGGCACCGTCACGCCTCGGATTCACTGCGGCCCAATTGGACTACGCTGCGGTTGCAATGATGCTGATGGCCGGGTGCACCGTCTACGGCGAATACCCTGCAGACAAACAGCGCTGCGCACGCGTCATCGGCTCGGTCATGGCAGCGGCCAAAGATCTGGGCTTTCAACAGAACGCCGAACTGGTCGCTTTGATGGTCGAGCCTATTTGGGACGGGCGCATCACTGAGATGATTTCTTCGTTGATCACGAAAATCGGCGGGCCCGAGGCACTGTTCGATCTGGTCGAGATGATTGATATGCAGTGCGTTGGGGGGCTCCAATGAGTCGCCTCGCAGAGCGCAAGCCTGCCAAGGCAATGATCAAGCTTGCCACGATGTGGGCATACAACCACGGCGTGATCTCGGGCGCAACCGTCGTTCGCGTATTCACTCGCTTTGACCTTTGGAGCGCCTGATCATGGAATTTCCTCTTACTGAAATTTTCGACGCCAAGGGTGGCCTGGTCAATGTGAAATTGGTGGTTCCAGAAGCCGACAGCGTGGATCCAGTGTTCGTGAATTTCAAGCCTGTTACAGGCACGGGCGGCTCTTATTCGCTGGCGTCGGTAATTGAATTTGCCGCGACTTATGGCCATGGGGCGTTTTTTGTCATCCATGACGGCTTCGATGGTAAAGCCAATACCTACGTTTCGACGACTTGGATAAAAGACATCGCTGCCGCCGCCATGTCGGCGCTGCCTCGCTTGATGGGCACGCTGGTGCTGACGGTGTCGTTTGTGCCTAACGACCCCAAGTGTCCGTTCTGATCATGACAGCACTCATCAAATACGATCAGGCGCGCCAGGCGCTGGCCGCGTGCCGCAACGTCGACGACATCAAGGACATCCGCGACAAATCGGAGGCGATGCGCCTGTACGCCAAGCAGGCGAACGACACCGAGCTGGAACAGTGGGCCGCCGAGATCAAGCTGCGGGCCCAGCGCGCCATCGGCGAACTCAGCGCTGCCCTGCCGACCCAGAACGGTGGGTTCGGCATAGTTCCCACCGGTGGGAAGCATAAGGCGGAAGTGCTGGCAGATGCTGGAATCTCGACATCGGCGGCCAACCGTTACGAAAAACTTGCTGCCATCGCCGATGCGGCTATCGAGGCATTCATCGCCAAAAGCAAGCTGGACGGCAAGCCTGTCTCCGTGAAGTCGGTGATGGCCACGTTCGTCACGAAGGCACCGGTGCAACCGCCGACGCCACCCGCACCGGCAGCGGCGCAGGAAGACCACGACGATGCACCTGACTTTGGCGTTGCCGGCGCCGCTCTGACGGCGCCGGCAACGGCTGAAGACTCGGACGATGACGCGGACGGCGACACTCCCGACCCATTCGAGCTGTTGCGCGAAGAGCAGGCGCGGGCCGAGCAGCTGCAGGACCAGGTCGACACTCTTGCCGCGCGCGTGAATCTATTGTCGCAAGGTGACCTCGCCGCGCAGATGATCGCGCTCGAGCAGGATCGTGACGGAATCCGCAACCGGGCCGCCATGCATTACGAGGAATTTTCAAAGGCGAACAACAAGGTTATCGAATTGAAAAAGCTGCTCGACAAGCTGTGCAAGATCGCCGGCGTGACGAAGTACAGCGACCTGGCCGGCCGCATCAACCCAGTGGCGAAAGGCTGATCATGGAACTTGAACTCCGCCCATTGCAGGTCCCAGTCGTGGCAGCCGTGCAGGACGCATTCCGGCGCGACAAAAACATTCTCATCCAAGCACCATGCGGGTTCGGGAAGACCGAGCTCGCGACGTACCTGCTCAAGATTACAAAAGCCAAGGGCAATCGCGGCGCCTTCATCATGGACCGCATCAGTCTCGTCGACCAGGCGTCCGACCGTTTCAAGAAATACGGACTCGCGCATGGCGTCACCCAGGCCCAGCACGAAGATTTCGACCCGCTCGAAACGATCCAAGTGTGCAGCCTGCAGACGATCTCCGGCAAGCGAGGATGGCCAGACGTGAAGCTGCAGATCATCGACGAATGCCACGTGCTGTCGACCAAGCTGAAAGAGCGCCTGGCCAAGCGCGATTGCTACACGATCGGCCTTACCGCCACGCCGTTCACGAAAGGGCTCGGCAAGTACTTCGACGTCGTTATCAACGCCGCCACCACGAACCAGCTGATCCGCGAAGGCTGGCTGGTGCCGTTCCGCGTGTTCGCCGCGTCCGAGCCGGACATGGCCGGCGCCAAGGTCGTTGCAGGCGAGTGGACCGAGAAGGAAGCCGAGTCGCGCGCCATGCCGATCATCGGTGACGTGGTCGACGGATACAAACAGCACGGCCAGGGGAAAAAGTTCATCGCCTTCGCGTCATCGGTCGCGCATGCCGAGGAAATGCAGCGGCAGTTCATGGCCGAGGGCGTGATCTGCAACCTGTGCACCTACCGCCAGACCGACCAAGAAAAGGACGACGCAATCGCCGAGTTCCGCAAGCCTGACAGCTACATCCGCGGCCTGATCAGCATCGAGAGCCTGACGCGCGGCTTTGACGTGCCAGACATCGAGGTGCTGATTCTCGCGCGGCCGCTGCGCAAAGCACTGGCGGTGCACATCCAGATGATTGGGCGAGTGCTGCGCACATCGGCGGCCACCGGCAAGACTGAGGCGATCGTGCTTGATCACTCCGGCAATTGCATGCGTTTCTGGTCTCAGGTGCAGGACTTTTTCGAAAACGGCATCGACGAACTGGACGACGGCAAACCGAAGGAGGCGAAGCCGGCGGCCGACAGAAAAGAGACCCATCCAGTCAAGTGCCCGACTTGCTTTCACGTTCACGACCCGCTGCCCGCATGCCCATCGTGCGGCAACCTCTACGCCAAGTCAAAAGAGATTTTGCGAGTGGCCGGGACGCTCGAGGAAATTAAATCCGGCAAAGCCGAAGTACTGATTTCGCCTGTCCAGAAGATGAAGTTTTACGGCCAACTTCGCCAGTACGCCGATGAGAAGCGCAAGGGCGATGGCTGGATTATGGCCAAGTATCAGGAGCGGTTCAGCGAGTGGCCAGGGCGGAAAGATGTGCCGATGGAACCGCCGACGGAAGAGACATTGAAGTGGATCACGTCGAGCAACATTCGCTGGGCAAAGTCGAAAAAGGCGAAAAAGTTATGAGCGACTTCCTGCAATTCGTCCAGGCGAACGGGATCATCGTCCCAGACACGTTCGTGCCAGGCCGCTGGATCCGCTGCAAGACCGTCAGCCACCCGCGCAAGCGCAACGGCAGCATCAAGCTTGCCGACGATGGCTTGGTGGGCTGGTGCCAGGATTACGCGGTGCACGCCGAGCCCATCATGTGGCGCTCGACCGATGCCGAGGCAATGGCCGCGCCAATCGACCGCGCGCTGATCGCCCGGCGCCAGGCCGAGCGCCGCGCCGCGCTGGTCGAAGCCACACAGGGCGCGCGCGCGTATTACGAGCGCTGCACGCCGCTGCGCGACTCGCACCCGTACCTGATCGAGAAGGGCCTGGGCGTGGCCGGCTGCGTGGGCCTTCGTGTTGACCACGAGGGGGCGCTGGTGGTGCCCATGCTCTACAACGGCAAGGTGCTGAGCCTGCAGCGCATATCAGCCGACGGCACGAAGAAATTCCACTTCGGCGCCACCACCAAATGCGCCTATTACGCAATCGAGCGCCCGCGCGCCACGCTGACGGTGCTGGCCGAAGGTTTCGCCACCGGCCTGACCGTGTTCAACGCCGTGCCGAACTGCCGCGTCATGGTGGCCTTCAACGCCGGCAACCTGCCAGTGGTGGCCGAGCGCATGGATCGATTCGCCATGGGCGTCGTGTGCGCTGACAACGACTGGGAAACCGCCGCACGCATCGGCCGCAATCCGGGTATGGACGCCGCGCGCGCCGCCGGCGGGCTGCTGGGCGTGGGAGTCGCCGCGCCGGACTGCAAGGGCACCGACTGGAACGATTACGCGATGGAGCAAATGGAGGTGGCCATGGAAGGCCAGGAGTTCAGCTTCAGCCGCAAGAAAACCGTCCTGCAAGTTCAGGCCGACGTTTTCGCCGATATCAAATTGAAGGTGATGCGCGAAGCGCGTCTCATGCGCGCCAAGTAGGGCGTCGCCAGGTGGAGCGGACAACACCCCAAAAAATGTGCAACGGCCTGAATGGGCCCACACCGCGAAAACACCTACGGCACCGTCGAACACCAGGGCACAGCAAGAACAAGGCGCAGAGGGGGCCTTGCCGAGGCCTGAGAGCACAGGCCGAAGCGAACAGAGGTACAGAGTTGGAATATTTGATCTGCTTCGAGGGCGCATTTTGAAAGTGCATCGTCGAAGCCGATTCGAGGGGAGGCCGGGGCAGGCCTTAGCGGAATTGACCAGCCGTGAACATGCCACTTTCGATGAAAGTTTTTGCTGATTTTGCTCGGGGCCGAAGTACAGCCCCTGCTACTGAGTTCCACGGCTGAGGGTCCAACCAACCCCTCTAAATGACAACTATGGGCGAAAGAAAAGTGAATCAGCCATTACCGGAAAAGATAGAACGCCGCCTCGCCGAACTGCTGGCGCTTGATGAATTTGACGAAGGGGAGGTGACCTGGTGCCGGCGCTCGTACTGGGACGCCCGGGACGACTGGCACAAAATCCTGGTCGCCTGCTACGACATGACGCAGCGAAGGACCAGCACCACCGCCGAATGAAATGCTTGCATTACGGGCCGCTGCGCACCGCTTCGCGCAGCACGCTACATCGCAACAGGAAGCCAACACAATGAACCAAGAACGCAAAAATCCTCACGCTGACGAAAGCGGCCCGCGCTTGAACGACAACCAGATCGACGCCTACTGCCTGGACTGGGTGCGCTGGTGCGACACCCGCAAATTCTATCTTCGCCCGGCCGCGCAGAACATCCTTGCGCGCATGCAGCCTTCGAAGAGCGGTATTGAGCCGAACATCCGCAATAATCCGGACTTGGCGTTCTTCAACGCTGCGGTGCACTCGCTGGCGGACATGGCCGATCACGCAGAAGGCTACGCATGCTTCAAGGCGAAGTACCTCGAGGTCAACGAGTTGATCAAGGTCCAGGTCGATAAGATGGGGATCAGCCGGCCGACTTACTACAGCCGGGCCCGGTCTTTCGCGCGCAAGGCGTTATCGCTTGCCGGAAGCCTGAAGAGAGTGCACGCTGAATCGCTGAGCGCGCTCGGTGAGGCTCTGATGGTCGACTAATGTAAAGAATTGCCTTTACAAAATAGATGGGGGCTACCTTTACATTTACCGCTAAAATGAGCACTTATTCGGTAGTCTGAAAAATTGACTCTTCGAAAAGCTACCTACGAGATAAGTCTGAGCGAAATAAGCCTGCGACCACCTGTCGCGGGCTTTTTGCTTAAGCTGAGCGAATTCCTGTATTGTTATCCTTCCTATAATTTTATGGAGGGGAAAATGGACGACAAGTTAAGGTCGAGGGCAATATGGGGTTTGCGTAATGGCCCATCGCTAGACCTGCAGGCGGGTAACCTCTGCGAGATGATGGCATCACCGCCATCGGAGTTGCACGAGGAAGAAGATAAATTCGAAGTAACTAGGGAGGGTGATTTCGATCTCCTTCTTAAGGCACATCACCGAAAAGTACGAGGCGTGTATAGCCATGTCTTCGTTGGTGAAAGCGGCGAGGTGCGTGGTCGTTACCAGTTCTTTCTTGAACCCATGGCGATTGAGATACTGGACGTGACTCCATCTCCAATTCTGACGTTTTTGATCAATTCAAACGGAACATTTTCCGTTGGCGGAGTCGAATTGTCTTGTCGAGCGCCGGGGCTCCATCGCTCGTTGACGAGGAATTTAATTGTTACACAGATAATCGCATGTTTGCAAAAAGCGATCACCATCCAGGTGCCTGAGCCGAAATAAATTGTCACTATAAGTAAAAGCCCGCACCGAAAGGTCAGCGGGCATTTTGCATTCAAGGTCCGCCATGAACGAATCCACGCCAGCGCACATCATCGCTACCCTGGCCTGCGCCGTCCTGGCGCTCCTCGCCGCCTACCTGTTCATCATGCTGCTCGCCGGCCGCGCCATCGACGCCCTGAACGGCATCACGCACCGCGAACGCCGCGCGCGCACCCGGCATGTCTACTACCAGGCGCGCTGCAGCACGGCGCCTGATGTGAGCCATCACGAGCTGGCGGCCATCGTCGGCACGGTCGTCGCGCTGGGCGTGATCGCGCTGCTGTCGTTCACGTGGCTGGGGCAGGAGTTGGTCGAATATCTGGCGCGCGCAATCGCCGCCAAGGTTAATTAAAGCAGTCGGACGCGATAGCGCGGGCCCGATGCCGGAGGCTGTAACCGGATGCTTGACTGGCTCAACCAGTCACCACACATGAAGGTCCGTATTAGACCCGTGCCTCCGGGAGCTCGAAAGGGTAAGGCATCGGACTTTCATGTGTGGTCAAGCGCGTGTCGTCGCGTAGGGTTGGGAGTTCCCGGCCGCCACAATATATCTCCGGCGCCGCCCCACAAGGGCGACGTCTTCCGCTAACCTCTGGCGGTTTTTTATTTGAAGCCTCGACCCTCGCCGGCCGGGGCTTTTTCGTTTCAACGCGCGGGCTAGGTTAGCTCCCGAACGCCGACTCGTCATCGGTTGACCGCGCACCCATTTCAATGACGACCACTGACGGAGGAATGCAATGCACAGCTTAACCATTTCCAGCACCAACGTTCGCCAGGACGCCGAAGGCCGCTACTGCCTGAACGACCTGCACCGCGCCGCAGTAGTGCGCGGCAAGGCGACGAAATCGCATCGCCCTGGCACGTTTCTCAAGCGCCCAGAGACTGTCGCACTGGTCGCAGCGATGCAAAAGAGATGCACTCCACAGTGCATCACTCCGGTGATGACGATCAAGGGCAACACGCCCGGCATCACGCAGGGCACGTTTGTCTCCAAGGTCTTGGTCATCGCTTACGCCATGTGGATCGATGCGGATTTCCACCTCGACGTGATCGAGGCTTTCGACCGTGGCCTGAGCGACCAGCGCGGCCTGTGGCAGCAAATGCAATCCCTGATCGCCAAGGAAGTGGGCTCGCAGGTCCGCGCGTCATTCGGCTCGCACCTGATGCTCGACCGCAAGCGCGAGCTGCCAGGCCTGCGCACCGAGCGCGAGATGCTTGAATCGGCTATTCAGCCGTCACTGCTGAACTGAGAATTCCATGGCCAACACGACCCTGAAGATCAGCGCCAAGCGCGCCTGGTGGCTCAAGCCATATTGCTTCGGCGTGGCCGCCATGTCCGCGCTGACGGGCCGCGAGCCTGACTGGGACAAGGTCAAGGCCATGATCCGGCGCGGCATCACCTTCAAATTCGAATCGACCTCAGAAGGCATTGGCGGCGCATGAACAATCCCGCCGCCCGCTGGGCGCACATCTGCCACCAGCTGCTGCACCTGCAATCGCTGGTCCGCCTCGACAAAGTGCACGCCGTCGGCCGGGCTAAGCAATGAGGGCGCACGCCTGGCGCGACATGCTGATCGCCGCGGTACGCAACCCGGACGACACCATGCTGTCCTGCCTCGTCGGCCACCTGATGGCATGCGAGCGCGCTGGCCAGATGCTGCACTCGCATGGGTGCGGGCCTGAGCAACCGATGGATGTGATGGTGCGGCAGATGCTGCATGCGAAGGATGCAGGATGAACTTTAATCGCTTCAATGTGGGCGACCTGGTCGTCTGTTACGCGCCCCCAAGCTTGCGCTCTGTGATGCCGGGCAACCGCGTCATGCTGCGCTCGGGCGGGCCAGAGATGACCGTTTGCGACGTAAATGACCAGGGGCAGGCGCTTTGCCAATGGATGGATGGCGAGAGCTTGGTCGTCAACGCATTTGATCTTGAGTGCCTCACCTGCTATGGCGCCCGCTAGAGGATGGCGATAGAACGTCTTCGTGGTCGCGCGCTTCAAGTGCAGCGCCACCGCGTATGGCTGCTGGACCCGTGCTGCGCTGTGTGCCGCCGGCTGTGTCGCTTCCCGTCAGGGTTTGAGCTTGACCACAAGGTAGCTCTCACCAACGGCGGTACGAACGATGACGAGAACATGCAGGTGCTGTGCCATGAGGACCATGAGAGCAAGACGAATGCGGACCTCGGGTACCAGCCGAAGCCGACGATAGGTGCCGATGGATGGCCGGTTGAAGCGACGCCTGAGCAGTCCCGCACCGCCAGATGGAAACGAGCTGGCCGAGGCTGACCCAGGGGGGGGGCAAAACCTTGGGAGGTCGACCGGCGGAAACCGATTGGTATCCTTCGATTTAACGCTAACCCACAAAACGCCGACCAAAATGACCATCAAGCCAAAGCGGACCCGGGCCGATTCAGCCGCCAGCGCCGTCAATGCGATGGTCAACGCCGCCAAACCCGATATCGAAGTTCCCCATTACGTCACTCTGACCGAATCGGCCAAGCCGTTTTGGATCGGCGTTGTGCGCGCGCGTACGCGAGAGGAATGGATTGACGTCGATCTGGTGGTGGCTGCGCAGCTTGCGCAGTGCCAGGCCGACATCGCAGAAGAAGACGAAGCGCTCCGCACTGAGGGGCGCGTGATCAAAAACGACCGTGGCACTCCGGTGATGAATCCGCGTACCACGGTGCTCGAACAGCTCGCCCGCCGTGAAATGGCTTTGATGCGCACGTTGCGTATGGGTGGCAGAATCGCCGGAGATAGCCGTGACGAAGAAGGGAAGCGAAAAATTGAGCGCGCTTCCCGCAAGCTCCGCGGTGAGCTCGAAGAAGAGAGCGACGGCCTCCTCGCCACGTAAAGCCACTACACCGAAGGCGTCGGCAGTCGAGCCGCCCGAGCCATACTGCACGAAAAAGCCCATCACGCGGGGAGAGAAAGTCTGCGCGTTCATCGAGCGCTACTGCCTGGCGCCCGAGGGTGATCACATCGGCAAGCCGATTCACCTGGAGCACTTCCAGCGCAAGTTCATCCTCGAGATTTACGACAACCCGGTCGGTACGCACAGCGCTTACTTATCGATTGCGCGGAAGAACGGCAAGACTGCGCTGATTGGCGCAATCCTGCTGGCTCACCTGGTCGGCCCGGAGGCGGTTCAGAACTCACAAATTATCAGCGGCGCGCAGTCGAAGGAGCAGGCCGCCGTCGTGTTCGAGCTGGCGCGAAAAATGATTGAAATGTCACCAGTCCTATCGAAGCTAGTCCGCATCCAGCCGAGTGGCAAGCGGCTGATTGGGCTGGCGCGAAACGTGTTGTACCGAGCACTGGCCGCTGAGGGTAAGACGGCACACGGGCTGTCTCCGATCCTGGCCATCCTTGATGAGGTCGGGCAGGTCGTAGGGCCGACCGACAAGTTTGTCTCGGCGATCACTTCGGCGCAGGGCGCATACACGAACCCATTGCTCATTGCGATCAGCACCCAGGCGCCGACAGACGCAGACATGTTCTCGACCTGGATAGACGCCCAGCAGAATGCGCCAGATCCGCGCGTCGTGTGCCACGTGTACGCGGCGCCGAACGATTGCCAGTTGGACGACCCGGCGGCATGGGCTGCAGCGAATCCAGCGCTCGGCATCTTCCGCTCAAAGGCCGATGTCGCCAAGCAGTGCAAGCAGGCCATGGACATGCCGGCCAACGAGCCCGAGTTCCGCAACTTGATCCTAAACCAGCGCGTCGAGGCGGTTTCGCCTTTCGTCGCGCGATCGGTATGGGAGGCGAACGGCAATGCGCCTGGCGACTCTACCGGCCGCAAGGTGTGGGCTGGGCTCGATCTGGCAAGCGTTCACGACCTGACAGCGTTTGTCGCGGTCGACGATACCGGCGGCGTGCATCCTTCATTCTGGCTGCCAGCGCATGGACTGGTCGAGAAGTCGCGAAAAGACAAGGTGCCATACGACTTGTGGGCGAAGCAGGGGAGCCTGTTCACTACTCCCGGCAAGGCCGTCGAATACGAGTTTGTCGCGGAGTTCTTGCGCGGATTCTTCGATCGGCACGACGTTCAGGCGGTCGGCTTTGATCGCGCACTGATGAAGTACCTGGTGCCGTGGCTGGTAAAAGCAGGCTTTACTGAAGTCGAGCTGGCGAAATTCGTGGAGTTCGGCCAGGGCACGCTGAGCATGACACCGGCCTTGCGTGAGCTCGAGGTGAAGCTTCTGAACACCCAGTTGCGGCATGGCTCGCACCCCGTGCTGAACATGTGCGCAGCGAATGCAAAGGTCGTCGGCGAAAGCGGTGGCCGAAAGTTCGACAAAAAAAATGCGCGGGGCCGGATCGATGGCATGTCTGCCCTTGCCAATGCCGTCGGCGTGATGCCCACGGTAAGTGAGACGGTCGAATCAGCCTATGCAGGCCGCGGCATCTTAATGTTTTAAGGAACCCATGGGACTATTTGACCGATTCTGGCCGACCAAGAGCGCGCCGGCGGCACATTCGCGCCCGCAAATTGGCGAGGTTTTCGCGTCAACCGCTGATGTCGGTATGCATGAATTCATGCGCGCTGGCGGCGAGGGCGCCAGGAGCGAGACGATAACGCCGGAAAAATCGCTGGAAAACATGGCGATTCTCAGGTGCGTCAGCCTGATTTCTGAGTCGATCGGCATGTTGCCACTGAACCTCATGGTACGGGGCGACCAGAAGGCGTATGCGAAAGAGCATCCGCTGTATCGCATCCTCAAGCAGCGCCCGAACGAATTCCAAGGTCCCTACAAGTTCAAGAGCACGATGCAGCTGCGCGCGCTCACTCATGGCAACGCTTACGCCCGGGTGATCTGGCGCGGCAACACTGTTATCCGCTTGATCCCGCTCGACTCGAAAAAGGTCGAGCCGAAGATGAACGACGACTTCACCGTGCGCTATGAGGTCCAGATTCCAGGTGGCGGCAAGGTGACGCTCAAGCAGCGCGACATCCTGCACATCGCCGACCTTGCCGACGACGAGCATGGCCTTATTGGCATGTCGCGCGTGAAGAAGGCGAGGGAGTCGGTAAGCCTTGCCTTTCAAGCCGAGAAAGCCGCAAGTCGAATTTTCAAGAACGGTGTGATGGCCGGTGGTGCTCTGACGTACCCGAAGAAGCTCGACCCCGACCAGATCGAAAACATTCGAAACAGCCTGGAAACCCGCTACGCCGGCAGCAACAACGCCCACAAGTGGATGGTCCTCGAGGACGGCATCACTGCCGAAAAGTGGGCCAACAGCGCGCTTGATTCGCAGCTTCAAGAGGCCCGGAATCACCAGACGGAAGAAATCGCCCGCGCCTTTGGCGTGCCTCGGCCGCTGCTGATGATGGATGACACCTCCTGGGGTAGCGGCATCGAGCAGTTGGGCATCTTCTTTATCGCATACGGCTTGCAGCACTGGTTCGAGATCTGGGAAGACGCCATTGAAAACACACTTCTGAGCGAGCAAGAACGCGACACCCTTGAAGTCAAGTTCAACCCGCATGCACTGATGCGCGGAACGCTGAAAGACCAGTCCGAATTCTTCGCCAAAGCTCTCGGCTCCGGCGGAAGTCAGCCGTACATGAATGCCAACGAGGTGCGCGACAAGCTCGATATGCCGAAGTCCGACGAACCCGCAGCCGACTCCCTGCAAAGTCCCATGATGAGGAACACAAATGTCCCTGTTAAAACTGCCTGAAATCAAGGCTGATGCCCGTATTGGCTCTGCCCAATTCGACATGCGCCCTGATGCCCTCGAACGCTGGGAGCCGGGCGTCTGCGCTGCTGTCGAAGATGCCGCCTCGATCTCGATTTACGAGCAGATCGGCGCGTCCTGGGACGGTTCCGGCATCACTGCCAGTCGCATTTCCGCGATTCTGCGCAACATTGGCGCCCGTGATGTCGTCGTCAATGTGAATTCCCCGGGCGGCGACTTCTTCGAAGGGGTGGCCATCTACAACCTGCTGCGGCAGCACAAGGCCAAGGTGACAGTCCAGGTGATGGGCCTGGCCGCTTCGGCGGCATCAGTCATTGCCATGGCTGGCGACGAAATTCTGATGGGTGATGGCTCGTTCCTGATGATCCACAACGCCTGGGCTGTGGCGGTCGGCAACCGGCACGACTTCCTGGCAGCGTCCGACCAGTTGGCCCCGTTCGACCAGGCCATGGCCGAAGTCTACGCCGCCCGCTCCGGCATGTCGGTCGACGAGGCCGCTGCGATGATGGACAAGGAAACGTGGATCGGTGCGACCCAGGCCGTAAAGGACGGTTTCGCTACTGGCATGGTCGACCGCTCGAACATCACACAAGACGCGAAGGCGCAAGGCAGCAAGAAATACCTTGCCCTGGTAGAGGCTTCGATGGCGCGCGCCGGGCACTCCCGCTCGGTCCGTCGCGATGCCCTGAAATCCCTATTTTCTGGCACGCCGGGCGCTGCTGAAAATTCGACCACGCCGAGCGCTGGTCAAGACGTCGCAGCATCCCTGCAATCCCTCCTGAACAACATGAAAGGCTCACAATGAACAAGCATTCGATGGCTTCGGCCATGATTTTCACTGCCATGGCGGCAGTCGTAGTGCCGGCGCAGGCCGGAGTTACCCGCGGTATCGTCAATGTCCGCGCCGATCTCGACATCAAGGCGACTGTCGAGCAGCTGAACCAGGCCTTCGCCACCTTCAAGGCCGAGCACAGCAAACAGATCGATGACGTCAAAAAGGGCCAGTCCGATGCCCTGCAGGCGCTGAAAGTCGACAACATCAATGCGCACATCGCCGATTTGCAGGCGGCCGTCGATGCATCGACCATCAAAATGGCGTCCATGGAAATGGGCGGCGCCGGCGGCCAACCGGTGAAAGACAAGGAATACAGCGCGTCCTTCACCGCGCACATGAAAAAGGGCGAAGTGCAAGCCGCGCTCAACAAGGGCGCCGCGTCGGAAGGCGGCTACTTGGCGCCGGCCGAGTGGGACCGCACCATCAACGACCGCCTGATCCGCGTCTCGCCGATGCGCAGCATTGCCACCGTGCAGACCATCTCGACCGCCGGTTTCAGCAAACTGTTCAACAATCGCGGCACCACTTCCGGCTGGGTTGGCGAAACCGATGCGCGCCCGATCACCAACACGCCGGCGTTCAGCTCGCTGACCTTCACGCCGGGTGAGATTTACGCCAACCCTGCCGCGACGCAGCAGATGCTCGACGATTCGGAAGTCAACCTTGAAGCCTGGCTCGCCGGCGAAGTGGAAACCGAGTTCTCGTACCAGGAGGGTATCGCCTTCCTGACCGGCAACGGCACCAACAAGCCGCGCGGCATCCTGACCTACATCACCGGCGGCGCCGCTGCGGCCGTCCATCCGTGGGGCGCCATCGCCATCGTTCCGACCCTTTCGGCCGCCGCTGTTACCGCGGACAGCATCATCGACCTGGTCGCCGCGCTGCCGAGCGAGTACACCGCCGATGCCAAGTTCACGATGAACCGCAGTACGCAGGCTACACTCCGCAAGCTGAAAGACGGCCAGGGCAACTACCTGTGGCAACCGTCGTTCCAGGCCGGCCAGCCTGCGACCCTGGCGAACTACAGCATCGTCGACATGCCTGGCATGCCGGATGTTGCCGCGAACTCCACCCCGGTGCTGTTCGGCGACTTCAAGCGCGGTTACCTGATCGTCGACCGCACCGGCGTGCGTGTGTTGCGTGACCCGTACACCAACAAACCGTACGTGCAGTTCTACACCACCAAGCGCGTCGGCGGCGGCGTGCAGAACCCTGACGTCATCAAGGCGCTCAAGGTTTCGGCAACCTAAGCGGAGACCCCATGAAATTCACAAAAGTGTTTCGTGGGGTGCCCGACGGGGGCATCTACCCCGTTGGGTACCAGCCTGGCGATGAGTGCCCGCCTGAACTCGAGGCGGCTGCTTTCGAATGCGGCGCTGTCGCCGTGCCGTTCGACGATGCCACCGAGCCCTCCGCCCGCAAGAAGAAGTAACCGCCGGAGCGCGCCATGGTCCACCTGCACCTGTCGCCCTCCGTCTCCCAGGTCCGCTCCTACGACGAGCCTGACGGATACGCCCGGCGCCTCCCATACCGGGCAATCGTCACGATCACCCACCTGACGGACAAGCTGGCCTACCTGCACTCTGCCGTGGGCGCGCTGGGCCGCGAGGAATTCCCCGCGCTGCTGGCGATGCTCAAAGAGCGTGGCGTCACCACCGTGATGTACGAGCGGCATGGCCGCATGAAAACCCGAAATTTATAACCGAGAGACTTTATGACCTACAGCACCGAGCTGCGCAACGCGAAACTAGACGCGAATTCCACCGTCATCGGCAACGCCGGCAAGCTGGAAATCTACGCCGGCACCGACTCGGCCGGCACCACCGGCCCCGAAGGCACGCTGCTGGCCACTTTCACGCTGGGCAGCCCGTTCGCGCCGGCGGCATCCGGCGGCGTGCAGTCGCCGACCCTGCCAGCGGCAACCACCGGCGTCGCCACCGGCACCGCCGGCTGGGCGCGCGTGACGAAGGCTGATGGCAGCACGACCGTGATGGACCTGACTGTGGGCACCTCGGGCGCGCAGATCAATTTGTCGTCGCTGTCGATCACCACCGGCGGCGCCGTGTCGATCACGGCCTGGTCGATCACCGCTGCGGATGCCTAACAAATGAACATCGCAGACAGCGTTCAAGAGACCACCAGCGGCACCAGCACGGCGACAGTCACGCTGGTCGGCGCCACTGTGGGCAATCGCAGCATCGCAGCCGCTATCGCTGCTGGCCACCTGACCGTGGGCCAGAGTACCCCTTGCCGCGTGCAGGACGATATTGGCAACTGGCTGACTGGCCTTTTCACGATCACCAGCAGCACTGTCCTGACCCGTACGGCTATCGGCGCCAGCTCGGCGGGCGGTGCTGATGTCACGCTTGCGGGCACGGTTCGCACGGTGTCGCTCGTGCCAACTGCTCTGTGGGCTGACTCGCTCAAGCTGCCCGCGCAGCCCGCGTTCTCGTCCGTGATCCCGCTCGATGCCCCCGGCCTGTCGATCCCTGCCGCCAAAACGCTGACCGGCGCGCTTACCTTGACGATGCCCACCACGCCCGCACCAGGCGCGCAGGTCTACCAGCGCATCATCGGCGACGGCACTAGCACCGTGACCGTAGTTGGCGCGCAGAAGCTCAACATATCGGCAGATTTCGACAGCCGCGCAGGCATTGAGAACCAATTCCAGTTCTTCAATGATGCATCGGGCAACCCGAAATACTGCATCAGTCAAGTCGAAGGCGCTATTGCTGTCGATAATGTCGCCCCTGTGCTGAGCAGCCCGACCGCCACGCAGACCGGCCCGAACACGGCAACCGGCACCGTCAGCACGAACGAAGCGAACGGCACGCTGTATTGCATGGCGAGCGCCAATGCGACCGAGACGACCGCCACGATCCGCGCCAGCGGCACCGCGCAGACGATCACCGCTACCGGCACCAAGACTTTCAGCATCACCGGCCTGACCGCCAGCACGCTCTATTACTTGCACTTCGCCCACCGCGACCTGAGCAACAACGATTCCAACGTCGCCAACTCGACCAGCATCACGACCGCTGCCGCTGCGACTGTGCCATCGACCATGAGCTCGCCTGTCATCACTGCCGGCGACGGCTCGATTAGCATTGCATGGACCGCGCCAGCCGCGAACGGCAGCGCGATCATCGACGCCACTTTCACCGCTTCGACCGGGCAGACTGCTACCGGCACGACCAGCCCGACGACCATGACCGTGCCAAATGGCACCGCCGTCACCGTGACGGGTAAGGCGCGCAACGGCATGGGCACCGCCACCAGCGCTTCGCCCGCATCGAACAGCGTCACGCCAGCAGCCGCCGCTGCACCTGTCGCCCGCTTTGCGCAGCTGTCCAACGTCACCGAATCCGGCACAACCCCGAATTTCGCGTATGTCGGGGGCGCCGGCGCTGGGGGTGCATCGTACGATGGTAAGGGCGTGCTGAATCTGTCGCTTGCATCTGGCGCTGACGGTGAGATTGTTCTGCGCGTCTCTGCGAAAAATAACGAGGTGATTTGGGGCCTGAGTACGAGCACGACCCCGGTTGCGTTTAGCGGCGTCGCATACGGCATCTACGTTTCCGGGACCGGCGCAGGAACGGGGACGTACCGCCAAATCACATCGGGCAGCCCCGCCAACGGCACAGTGACAACGGCAACGTTCGCAACGAACGACTACCAGCGCATCAAGCGGATCGGCACCACGATCACCGCGTCGAAATCCTCGGACGGCGGCGCAACCTGGACCGTTTATCAAACGTGGACGGGTGCATCGACTGCCGCCCTCTATGTCAACCTGAATTTGAATACCGCCGTCGCAATCGACACCATCACCACGGTGGGCCTGGCGTGATCGGCCTGATCCTCGGCGGCGCAGCGGGACGCCAGATTGCATGGGGCGACACCAGCAAGACGAACATTGTCTTTGTCGGCAACAGCATCGTGGTGGGCGATGGGGTTGGCTACAACACGGCATTGACATGGCCTACCCGCCTCGCACTCCAGGCTCCTATCAACGGAGCAATGGCGATCCCGAATCTCGGCCATGACGGCTGGGACATTCCGACGCTTGACGGTGCTGGCGATACGTCCGCGCGCTTCGTAGAGGGCAAGACGAACATCATGTTCTTCTACGAGGGCACCAACTCACTGAAGGGCGGCACCCGTTCACCCGCAACCACTTTCAGCCAGTTGACAACGTACATCGCAAACCGACGTGCTGAGCATGATTGGAAAATCATTCTGATCAGTACGATCCCGTTCATAGAGGGCGCTACCGATGCGGTGTCGATCACGCAGAACAACAACGTCGACGCATTCAATGCTTTGATGGCCGCGCAGTACAGGGCTATTGGCGCTGTTGGCTATATCGATGTTCGCGCCGGAGCGCCGTGGGGCGCTATGCCGGACTACACGCGAGCTAGTTTTGAGGCGTATTGCACGAGCCTTTTCCTTGCGGACTTCACGCACCCGAATGTGGCGGGCACGCAGCTGCTGGCCGACCTCGCGGCACCGAAGCTGTCGGCCATTCGGGTGAGGTGACGGCGACTGAGATCGATCACCACTGCTTATCCCACCAGATTCGATCCTCCTCTGCGGTAGGAGGGGGAGGTAGCGGTGAGGGGGCAATCCACCGAACTTAAGCGGACGGCCCATTTTTTCTCCGTCGACATCATTTAATTCTTGACAGGAGTGCCGCTTCGCGCGGCCGCCGCCCTGATTGCGAGGGGTGTTCGCGAGCAGGG
>NZ_JAFCXL010000014.1:0-144200 GCF_049898325.1 Massilia sp. DWR3-1-1
CTGCCGCAAAAGTGCTTCCTTGCGCTCTGCTGAATAGTGCTTCACTGCTGCTCTTTTACTCCGCCCCCAGTACGGTTACGATAAATCAGATGACGCGACAACTATGCTGACATAGGGGGCTGTCTGGCCTGTGCTTATTGTGTTCCCCTTTGCTTGATGTGTTCATGAAGTCTATGGAACTTTCTGGAATGTGTAAATAAAGTCTTGAGACATACTTGTTGGACAGAAGTTGCGGGGCATGAGGTAGGCAAGCGAACTCGTCAGGAAAGTATACCTTGTTGGACAGAGGGCTCAAATGCAGTGCTTAAATTTATTCCCCGTTCAGCTTGTCGCGTGTAAGATTGTCGAATTGGAAATATAAAGGGGGCGTGGTGGAGTTCTTATTGATAGCGTGGTTCGGCTGCGCGGTAATGTGCTGGATTGTCGCAAACAGCAAGGGACGGTTTGCTGGCGTGTGGTTTCTGCTTGGCTTGGTGTTCGGGATATTCGCCCTGATCGCCGTTGCGGTGCTGCCGTCAGTGTTGGAGGCGAAGGATGCACCGACCCCGAGGACGCACGTAAAGTGCCCCGACTGCCGCGAATTCGTCCTGAATGACGCCCGTGTTTGTCGTCATTGCCAATGTAAGTTAGTACCGCAAACCGGCTGACCTACCAGCCAATTGCGGCGTCGAATGCAGCCACATCCGGTAATGCTGGGGCAGGGGGGCTGGCGGCGTAGCCGTAGAAGCCATAAGCGCGCGTAAGGTCATACGCTACCTGTGCAGCGCTGCGGAGGACGCCACAGGCGCTAAGGTGGCGGAGAATGGCGTGTACGTCAAGCTGGACGTCAACTGCCTGCCCGTAAAGGCGGGCAAGGTAGTTTTCTGCTGGTGTCATGGGTGTGTTCCTTTCTTTGTTCGGTAGGCTAGAAGGGGCGAAGGCCGGCTTCGCAGTCGGCATTGCCATTGGCAAGCTGGGCGGCTACATTGGCCTTATCCCGTGCCACAGCCTCTAGGAACCGTCCACGGTCAAAGAATTCAGTGTCAGCAGCGGCCGTGCCTTTACTATTCATTTCTTGTGTGAGCAGGCCATCAGCGGTGAAGCGAACTCAAGGCCTAATCAGGCCACACAATCAATATTTCCGGCGCTTGCCCTTGCCTGGCGGCTAGCCTTGAATGGTCTGCGTGCCCTCGACGACGACAGTGCGCGTGCCAGCATGGCGAAGACGATGTTGCGCGCGACGCTAACACCCGTCGCTTGCGTTGCCGGAGCCAGGAAGTACGCCAGCCGATGAGGCGGGCAGGGCGATGAGCGAACTGCACGAGGCCGTCGCGAGGCACTGTGCGTCGCCGTCCGCGAAGTCAGTCCGCAGCCGCGCCCTTGGCAAACAGGTGCGGGTGAACCGCAGCGTCGCGGCTAGTTGCCAGCCGTCGGCGCAACTGTTCCCACAACCGGTCGTGCACGGGCATCACCAGCACATTGCACAGCGGTTCGACCAGCGCGGCAATGCCGCCGCAGGCCACCGAGCCCGTCACACTGAACATGACGACGAAGGCAACGATTGCATGCAGGGCCGTCTGGCTGATTTTTTCGGCCGCCACCAGCGCGTAGCGCCCGCCGTCCGATGTGGCCAGGGCCTGGCGCCGCGCCCAGGCGTGCTCGTGAAATGGCAGCATCATCACATTGATGAGCGGCTCGATCAGCATTGCCAGGCCCCCCAGTATTGCCGAGCCCGACAGGGTGGCCGCCACCAGGAAGCCGATACCGATATGGGTGGCAAGCTGACTTGCCCGTTTCGCTGCCGTTATCATCATCGCATCCCGTCCGCTAAAACTAAATGATAATCGTTCTCATCTAAATCGGGGAACAATTGTTTCAACGACCGGGATAGTTGCAGGCTATTCCCCGGCGGCCTGCGGATTGATGTGCGGGAAACATTAAGCATCAGGCTTTACAGAAAATTACTAATACACAATTTAGGTTGCTTAGAATTTACACTCTAGGCAAACCCCGTGACATTGCCGTGCGTCAAGTCTATGATAATCACACGCAATAAATTCCCCGGTGCATGACGCGCCATCGCCCTCGCGGGTGATCCGAGAAGGCTTCTCCTTGAATTCGTACGACTCCCTCGCCCACTGGCGCCACCAGGCATTTAATGCCGTTTTGTCCGTCATCCTGATGCTCGGCGTACTCACGGCGATACCCAGTATCGTGCTGTTGGTCGGCGGCGGCAGTTGGGTGGTGGTTGTGCTCGACATCATTGCCCTGGCGTGGCTGGCCGTGTTGCGCCTTGCGCAGCGCATGGCCTACCGCACCCGGGTGCTGCATTTCCTGGCCATTGTGCTGGTGATCGGCTGCGGCCTGATGGTCACGGTCGGCCCGGCCAGCCAGCTGTACCTGATCGCCGCGCCGGTGATGGCGGCGTTGATGCTGGGAACCGGTGCGGCGCTCGTCACCTTGCTGATCGGTTGTGCCGCCGTGCTTGGCATCAGCTATGCCGATGTCGGTCATCTGCACTTGCTCGGGTCGATGCAGCACAGTGCCGCGCAGGCGGTCGTCATCACCGTCAACTACGCCTTTGTGTCCGCTGTGATCACCTTGCTGTGCGCGTTCCTGCTGCAGCGGCTGGCGCGCTCGATCAGCCAATTGCACGCCACCGCGGCGTCGCTGCACCAGGGCCAGTTACAGCTGCACGCGATGAATGCGGAGCTGAGCCTGACCGCCGCCGCGCTGGCGCGCCTGAGCGACATGGTGCTCATTGCGCGCATCGTCGACGGCCCCGGTGCCGATCAGCCGATCATTTTCGTCAACGATGCCTTCGAGCGTCAAACCGGCTACACCCGCGCCGAAGTGCTCGGCGGCAGCTGGCGCATCCTGCTGGGCGCCGATTCCGATCCGGCCGAGGTGGCACGCCTGTCCGCGGCCATCGATCGTGGCGAGGCGGTCACCAGTGAGCTGCAGTACGCCACCCGTAGCGGCCAGTCGTACTGGGTGGAATTCGAACTCAAGCCGTTCGCCGACGCCGGCGGCGTCAAGACCCACTGGGTCGGCATCGCCCGCGACATCACCGAGCGCAAGAAATCGGCTTTGCACATTCACCGGCTGGCCTTTTATGATGTGTTGACGGGCCTGCCCAACCGCCGCCTGTTGATGGAGCGGCTCGAGGCCCTGCTGGTCGAGGCGGGCGCCGGCCATGGCCACGCCGCGCTGATGTTCATCGATCTCGACAACTTCAAGGTCGTCAACGACGCCCGCGGCCATGCCGTGGGCGACGCCTTGCTGACCAACGCCGCCGACCGCCTCGCTGCGCTGGTGGGCAAGTTCGACACCGTGGCGCGGCTGGGCGGCGACGAATTCGTCGTCCTGCTGGGCCGCCTGGGCCACGATGCCGACGTGGCCACGGCGGCGGCGCTGCGGGTGGCGGAAACCATCCGCCATGCGGTCGCGGAAGGCTTCGCCATCGACGGTCAGGGCTACCAGTCGTCGGCCAGCATCGGCGTCACCCTCATCGGTGAGCGCGCCGCCACCGTGCACGATCTGCTATGCGAAGCCGATACCGCCATGTACCGCGCCAAGGCGGGCGGGCGCAACCGGGTAGCGCTGTTCGAGGCCACCATGCGCGCCCAGATGGAGCTGCGCCTTGGCATGCAGGATGATCTGGCCGCTGCCCTCGACAACGGCGAACTGTCGATGCACCTCCAACTGCAGGTCGACCACCTGGGCATGGCCACCGGTGCCGAAATGTTAATGCGCTGGCAACGCGCCGACGGTAGCATGGTGGCGCCGGACCAGTTCATCCCGGTGGCCGAGGAGTGCGGGCTGATCGTCGAACTGGGCCAGTTCGCGCTGCGCCAGGCCTGCCACGCCTGGCACGTGCTGGCGCGCGCGGGGCACGCCATGCCGCTGTCGGTCAACGTCAGCCCTTCGCAATTTCGCCATCCCGATTTCGTCGAGCAGGTCGTCACGCTGCTGCGCGAGACGGCGACGCCGGCCGATCAGCTGATCTTCGAAGTCACCGAAGGCCTGTTTGTGGACCACCAGGACAGCGTGATCGACCGCATGCACCAACTGGCGGCGCTCGGCATTCGCATGTCGATCGACGATTTCGGCACCGGCTATTCAAGCCTGGCCTATCTCAAGCGCATGCCCTTGTTCGAACTGAAGATCGACCGCAGTTTTATTCGCGACACTCCGGGCGATGCCAACGGCACGGCAATTGTCCAGGGGATCATCGCCATGGCCGGGCACCTGGGACTGCGGGTGGTGGCCGAAGGCGTCGAGACCGAGGCGCAGGCGCGCTACCTGGCCGCCAACGGCGCCCCGGGGATGCAGGGTTTCCTGTTTGCCAGGCCGTTGTCGCTGGCGCAATTGCTGGCCCGGATCGATGGGGCGGGGCGCCTGCTGACCTCTGCCTGAGTCGCTGCCGTCGCGTGGCCAGGCCATCGTTGCCGCAGACGTTTGAACCTGCAGTACAATCTGGCCAACTCTCCCGGCTGGCGCCATCGCGCCGGTCTTTCGACAAGGCTGGCATGTCCGTGTTTTTCAAGAAGTTATCGCTGTCGACGGGGTTGTTCGCCAGGCAGTTGCCCGGTTCCGGCGGCGCCGTACCGCTTGACCATCCGTGTACCGAATCCGACCTCGCCCGAGGCCAGCGTATCGCCGGCCTCGACGCGACGTTCGACGGTGCCATCGACAACGCCACCTGGCCCGGCCTGCTGCTGCCTGCCTGCTTCGAGCCGCTGACGGCGGGCGTGAGCACCAATCACCTCGAGTCCGTGTCCAGCGCGGCCGCGCTGTTGTCGGCGCCGCCGGCGCAGGCGGCCTGACATGGCCAGCGTCAAGATGCCCAGCCCAGGGCGCTTCCCCACCATCGGCACTTCGCTGCGCTCCCAGACGCTGGTGGTGCTGCTTTCGAGCGACGACATGGCCGGCGTCGAAAGCCTGTTCGAACATCGAAAAATCGCCCTCAACACGGTCATCCGCGCGCTCATACGCAAGTACGGCTGGCCCATCGAGCGTCATGATTTTCCCACCAATACGGCCGATGGGCGCGGCGCCTGGGCCTCGGTGTACAGCCTGCCGGTGGAGGTGGTCGAGGCCGCGCTGGCCGGTGGCGGCAGCGACTGGGTCGCCGCAGTACGTGCGGTGCGGGCGGGCAAAGCGGCACGTCGCCGCTAGCGCCGGTACCGATTCCGATGCGCCTTCGTCCCCCCCTTGCCACCGCCGCGCTTGACCGCGAAGCGCCCGTGCGGGGCGCCGACAAGTCCTCGCGCCGCCTGCTGCTGGGCCTTGGCTTGTCGGCCGTTTCGCACGCGCTGTTGCTGCTGCTTCGGTTCGGCGCGCCAGGGCCGGGTGGCGGTGCGCCGCAACCGTCGCCGCCGCTGCTGATTTCGCTGGCGCCGGACGGCCAGGTGGTGGCGCCGCCGGCGCCGGCGCCAGTTCCCGACGGGGCAGGCGCCGTGGCCAGCGCGCCGCCAGCGCCGGCCGGCATGCGCCTGGTGGCGTCGCAGCCGGCGCCGGTGACGCCGGTGTCTCCTGTGCGCGCGGTCACGCCGCGACGCATCAGCACGGCGCTGGCGCCACGCGACAAGGTCGAACAGCGCACCAGGGTGATCGCCCAGGATCAGGCGCGCAACGACTTCACGCTGCCGATGCCGCAGCCGCTGGAGGCGGAGCGAAAAACCGTCAGTCCGGCCGATGCGCAGGAGGGCGTCGAGGCGCCTGTCGAGGCGCGCGTGGTGGCTACGCCACCCGACGACCCGGGCCAGGCGGAGACGGCGCACAAGCTGGCCGAGGCGCAAGCCCAAGCCGATGCCGATGCCCAAGCGCTGGCCACGGTGACGAGCCAAGCGCAGGCACTGCAACGCCAGCATACCGAAGAGCGCCGCCTGGCGGATCTGCGCCAGCAGCAGGCGCTACGCGAGCAAGAGGCGGTGCTCCGGCAGCAGGCGGCGCGCGAACGCGAGGCGGCTCTCCAGCAGCAGGCGGTGCGCGAGCAGGCGGCGGCGCTGCAGCAGCAGGCGGGGCGTGAGCGGGAGGCGGAGCGTGAGCAGGCTGCGGCCCGCCAGCGTAGCGCCGACCTGCAGCGCGAGCAGGCGCTGGCCGACGAACGTCGGCAGGCCGAGGCGCGGCGCCAACTCGAGCAAGCGCGGCAACAACAAGCGCAGCGCGAACTGTCCGAGCTCAACGAACTGAAGGCGCAGCAGGAACGCCAACAACAGCAGGTGCAGGCCAGGCTGGCCGAGCAACGGCGCCAGGCGGAACCGGCGCGGCAGGAGCAGGAACGCGTGCGTGAGCAGCAGGAACAGGCAGCGCGCGAGCAGGCAGCGCGCGAACAGTCTAGCCGGGAGCAGGCCGAACGTGGCGCGGCAGCTGAGCGCGCGCGCGCTGTCGCCGTCGACGGCGGCGGCACTGGCGCGGGCGCGGGCGCGGGCGGCGCCGGACCTGGCGCCAATCGCGCGCCCCTTGGCAGCGCGGCCGCCAACCGGGTGCGCGAACTGGCGCGCGGCGTCGACCTGCTCGGCGGGGCGCCGCCAGTGCACGGCGAGGACGCGCGCGGTGCCCGGCGGGTGACGGTGGGGACCGGCGAGCGCGACGTGGTGCTGCGCATGTACGTCGACAGCATCCGCATGAAGATTGAACGCAATGGCGGCATCGCCTTCGCCCCGCAGGACGCCGACCGGGTGCGCATCGAGCCGCTGGTGAGCATGTCCGTACGCAGCGACGGCAGTGTCGACGAGGTGACCATATTGCGCTCGAGCGGACGGCCGCAGGTGGACGAGGCAGTGCGCCGCATCATCCGGGTCAACGCACGCTATTCCGCGTTTCCGCCAAACATCGCCGCGCGTTACGACGTCATCGATATCCGCCGCGTCTGGAGTTTCACCGATACCTTGCGCTTGTTGGAAGAAGTTCGCTAGGAATTTCTTCCATCGGTACCCGAGCGCCTGGGCCCGCCGCATCAGCGGTGGGATCGATGCCCGGCATGATGCCGTCACCATCGCGCCCCACCGGGCCACTTTTAAAGTCTGTCGCGCTCCGCTTTGCTTGAGCGATCACTTTGATATGCGGCAAAGCCCGCCCAACCCGAGGCCTTACCCTGAGTTCTCATGCCGCTGTCATGCGGTGCTTCAGTGCTGCAACGGCCGGGCGACGCTTGAGCAAGTTGTTAGCAACGGTTGGGCGAGAACGGGCTTACTTATGACGCAATTTCTTTCTTTACTTGGCCGCCATCGTGCGGTTCGTGCAGCGCTGGGTCCAGTGTCGGCGCTGATCGTGGCGGCAATGCTGGGTGCTTGCGCCAGCTTGACAGGCGCGCAGCAAGCCACGCCGGCCGGTTCGGCGCGCGCTGACAAGGCGCCACCCACCATTCTCATCACACCCCAGTTGATCGCCTCTGAACAACAACAGCGCGAAGCGGCGGTACGCCAGGATCTGTCCTCGCTGATCGTCAGCAATCCACCGGCCTACACCATCGGCCGTGGCGACATTTTATCGATCGTCGTCTGGGACCATCCTGAACTGGGCGGCACCATCGTCACCCCGGCGACCGGCGCCGCCGAACTGGGGCCGAACGGCGCGCCACCCAATGGCTTTGTCGTTGACAACGAGGGCAAAGTGCAGTTCCCCTACGCCGGCAACATCAAACTGGCTGGCCTGACCGAGGATCAGGCGCGTGACCTGCTGGCCGGCAAGCTGGCCAGATACATTGCCAGCCCGAATGTCACCCTGCGCGTACAGGCGTTTCGCAGCCGGCGCGTGTATATCGATGGCGAAGTGCGCTCGCCCGGCCTGCAGCCCATCAATGACATCCCCATGACGCTGACGGAGGCCCTCAACCGTGCCGGCGGTATGTTGCCCACGGCCGACCAGAGCCGGCTCGTGCTCGAGCGTGGCGACGTCCGCTACCGCGTCGACCTGCGCGAATTGGTGCAGAAAGGCATTAATCCGGGTGCCGTCATGCTGGCCAATGGCGATATCGTCCGCGTGCACTCGCGTGATGAAAGCAAGGTGTTCGTCACTGGTGAAGTGGTCAGCCCGCGCGCCTTGACGATGCACAACGGTCGCCTGAGCCTGAACGAAGCCCTGGGCGAGTCGGGCGGGGTCAGCCCGCTGTCAGGCGACTCGCGGCAGGTGTATGTGGTGCGCAAGTCGGGCGAAGAAGTGCGCGTGTATCAGCTCGACGCCCGCGTTACGGGAGCCCTGGCCATGGCGGAGGGATTTGAACTGGCGCCGAAAGACGTGGTGTTCGTCGCCGCCTCGCCGCTGGCCAACTGGAACCGCAGTCTCAGCCTGCTCATTCCAGGTGCGCTGACCTCGGCCGCCACGGTCGCCAAACCGTGAGCACTGCCGGAGCCTCATGATGGACTTTCCCAACCAGCAGCACCCCTTGTCGCAGGTCGTGCATCAGCCATCGACCCTGAGCATGCGCCTCGATCCGTCGAGCCCCCCACTGCCGCCGGACGAAACGCCGGTCAGCTTCAAAACCTACTTCAACACCATTTATGACAGTCGTTGGCTGATCGGCATCATCACCGCCTTGCTGACGGTGGGCGCCCTGTTTTATGCGCTCGTCGCCAAGCCGGTGTATGAAGCTAACCTGATGATTCACGTCGAGGAGGAAAGTCCGAACGCGTCGAAAAATATCCTTAGCGAGGCATCGTCGCTGTTCGAGACCAAAAAAGCTGCCATCGCCGAAATGGAATTACTGCGTTCACGCATGGTGATCTCGCGCGCCGTCGACAACTTGCAGTTGTACGTTGAGGTCCAGCCTGTGTACTTCCCGATCGCCGGCTCGTGGATGGCCGACCGTTCGAGGGGCGCCCTGTCCCAGCCAGGTATTTTCGGCTGGGGTGGCTTTGTGTGGGGTGGGGAAAAGCTCGAAGCTGGCGTGTTCAACGTGCCCGATGCCTTGCTGGGAAAAGAGTTCGTCATCACCGCTTTGGGCACGGATCGCTACCGTTTCGGTGGTGGCCACGGCGCGCCCACGTTCGACGCCAAGGTAGGCCAGCAATATGTGGTGCCCACCTCGGACGGCACCATGCAGTTAAAAGTGGCGCAGATCACCGCCTTGCCGGGCGCCCAGTTCCGGATGCGCCGATTGGCCCGACTCGGCACCATCGAGCGGATCCAGAGCGCCATGGTCATCACCGAGCAGGGCAAGCAGTCGGGGGTGATCGAAGTCAAACTGCAGGGTGAAAACGCCAAGCGAATCAATATGTTACTGAGCGCCATCGGACGCGAATATTTGCGCCAGAATCTGGCGCGAAAAACCGAGGAAGCGGAAAAATCGCTGGCATTTCTCAATCAACAACTTCCCATTCTCAAGCGCCAGCTTGAGCAGTCGGAGGACCGGTACAACCAATTTCGCAATGCCCACGGCACCATTGACTTGCGTGAAGAGGCACGCATGAGCCTGCAGCAGGCCGCAGCGGCGCGCACCCGGCGGCTCGATCTGATGCAAAAGAAAACCGAATTGCTGTCGCGGTTCACAGAAGACCATCCCATCGTCAAGGGCATCAACGGCCAGCGACGCGAAGTGGACGCCGAGATCGACGATGTCGCCAAGCGTATTCGCTCGCTGCCGTCGCTGGAACAGGATGAAACCCGCCTGACGCGTGAAATCAAGGTCAACACGGACTTGTACACAGCGCTGTCGAACACCGCTCAGCAATTGCGGCTGATCTCCGTGGGACGGGTCAGCAATGTACGCCTGATCGATGCGCCGATGGCACCTGAACGGCCGGTGCGCCCGAATCGCCCCTTGATTGTCGCCCTGGCCGCCATCATTGGACTGTTCCTCGGTATTGTGCTGGCGCTGGCACGCAAAGCCATTCGCAGCGGTATCGATGAACCTGGAAAAATAGAAAGTATGCTGCATGCCCGCGTCGTCTACGCCACCGTACCCCACAGCGACAATCAAGACCGGCTCGCACGCAAGGCGCGCGGTGGTGTGACCGGCTTGCCCTTGCTAGCGACACAAGCGCCTGACGACATTGCGATCGAAAGTTTGCGCAGCTTCCGGGCCGCCTTGCAGTTTTCAATGCCGCACTTTAAAAACAATATCGTCATGCTGTCAGGGCCCACCCGGAACCTGGGCAAGTCGTTTATCGCCGCCAATCTTGCCGCCGTCGTCGCCTCCAGCGGCAAACGCGTGCTGCTGATTGATGCGGATTTGCGGCATGGGCATCTGCAGCGCTATTTTGGTGTCGACCGCGAGAACGGATTGACCAAAGCCATCAGCGGCGCCGACACCATCGAAAATATCATTTATAAGAATGTGCTCGAGAACCTCGACTTCATAGCCACCGGCCCCTTGCCGCCAAATCGCTCGGAGTTACTGCTGCGACTCAATTTTGCACAACTGCTTGCAAACGTCAGCGCCAACTACGACCTGGTGCTGATCGATCCGCCCCCCATCCTGGCGGTCGCCGACGCCTTGATTGTTGGCGCACACGCCGGCGCGGTGTTTATTCTTACCCGTGCAGGAATGACTACCGAAAGCGAAATCAACGAATCGATCAAGCGTCTTAATCATGCCGGTATCGCGCCCCAAGGTGTGCTGTTCAATGATATGGCAGTACGCCTTGGCCAGAGGCGGGCGCATTACAGTTATGAGGCACCCCCACGCGTCGGCTTCGAAACTTGAATCATCGTCCGGTCCCCTGACGACACTGACAGTTGCGTCCCCCCCACGAATACACGGAACCCCTGCAATGACGATCATGATCGAGCCGTATTGGTCGCGGACGGGCTGCTGGCACGTGCGATCTATGTCCTTGCCGAGCACGTACTTTTGACGGGGTGATGGTGGATCAAGCTCGGCAGGCGATAGCTGCTGGAGGTGATCACACCTAGAAATATTTATCAGGACGGCTGTTGTTTGGTGGCCTCCGACCCTGGTTTGATCTTGCAGCCAGTTCGCAATTCAACATCAGATCCTGCGCGTGGCAGGCCAGTAAACGATCGACGCGCTATGCGTTCGCATTTCGCGGTTTCTTTTGCCGGCACTCCCGCGTTGCCTTGCGCTGCTTTCGAAGCAGCTTGAGCGACCGTCAACAAAGAGACACCCCAGCTGTGCTTGATCGAGAATGGTTACGCATCGCTCGTGAAACTTTTCCTGCTAAGCCACGCGTACTCGTCCACGAATCAGTAAACGTATTGGCTCAAGTTGACCATGTTGCGGAGGGGGGAATGTGGCCGACCAACGGGCAGGCTCCGTAAAATGGGGCTGAGACGAAGTCGTTCGACATGATCCTCCGTGGTCGCGTGTGCTCATGCTGTAACCGCCCCTTGCGGCGCTGCACGCAGCAGCTTTCGCTTGGCCCATTTCCGGATTGTCGGCGTGCGCGATTCGAACATGAGATAGAACAGCCATGCGCTGGCGATAACCAAGCAAAGCATGCCCGCACACCATGCCAGATGTACCGGGTTGGAGGGGGACAGTTGGCCGACACCGGTAAGCTTGAGAATGCCGTGTTTCATCATCTGAATGAGAGGGACGTGGATCACGTACAGGGTGAATGAGAATTCAGCAAAGTAACGACCGATCGCGGCAAAGCGCAGCGTCACGGGAGAGCTCGGCACGGCGCTATTTTGCAAGCTGCACAGGACCAGGAGGAACAGGCTACAGAGCACCACGTCCGACAAGAACGACGCCGCGGACAAATCGTCGGTGATCCCCGTCAGACGGAAATACACGGACATGATCATGGCGGCCACGACAAATCCCACGCGGGCGAAGCGGCTGCAATTGATCTGGATTCGCGAGCATGCTGTGCCCATGAGCCAGACCACGAAATACAACAACATTACTGGCGGCAAAGTCAGCGTGAGCAGCGTCAGAAAAAGGGCGCACATGGTGCGCACGGCCAGGCGCGTTGTGCGCACCATGACAATTAGCAAGGGAAACATCAAGTAGTACCAGGTTTCATTCGACAAGCTCCACAAAGCAAAGTTGTTGCCGAAGGTGGGGACGGCCATCATCTGTAGCCCGACCAAATTGCCAATCAAGGTCAACATCGAAAAGTCCTTGGTCGACCCGTAGTCAATGGCCGTGGCATCGAGCTGGCCACTGGCGATTCCCAGCAGAAGTGTCAGGATAAACACGGGGATGAGCACGGTCCACAGTCGCGTGACCCGATCTATCGCATAGTGGGCGATAACGTCGCGCTGTTGCCATTTGTCGAGCAGACTGCCGCCCACCAGCCAACCGCTGATGATGAAAAACAGCAGTACGGCCTGATGCCCGAAACCGGTGAAAAAGGCAAAGCCCTGAAACCACAGCGAAGGATCGGCAATCGTGCGCATGCCCGGATAGAACAAGGCGCGTATATGGGAGGCTGCCACTTCGATGGCCGCCAGCGCACGCACGAAGGCAATGACAATCGATTGCCAGTTGTTCGCGCGATCGGCGGAATGGGCATTCCAGGTGATAGTCAATGAAAATGGATGACGCATATGAACCTCGCTTGGATGGTTAGACTCCCACGATTGCCAGTGCGCCGGCATGACGCGCGACGACTTTGGCAACGCGCCACATGAGATAGCCAATGGGCAGTTGACGTAGCAAGACCGTGCATGCCAAAAATACTGCGCCGGCCCAGAGCATGCTGATCGGCGCCGTGGCGACAGGGGCATGAACTTCGCCGGCAAGGTGGATGGCACCGACGCTGGCGAGCGCGCCGACCGACCATCCGGCGGCCGCCTCGGCGACACTATGTTCGTCATTCAACACCAGCAGCAAACCCATCATCGCCCCCAGGGCCAAGCCGGTCAGGATGCCCGCGCTGCGCATCGGACTGGCGTAAGCGTGCGCGGCCAAGTAGAGCACGATGACGCAAACGGCCGTGGCGCCAGTGGCGTGTCCACTGAGCGCGCGAAATTCCGGCATGGGCGACGACGCTCCCCAAACCAGGAATGCAACCTTGGTTGCCGTTACCAGTGCAATAGCCAATAAGAACAGCACGCTCCACCAGAAGGCCAGGCGCCAGATGCGGCTTGCCACCATCCAGGCCAAGGCGGCGGCGGCGGCGGCCATTGTCAGCGGCAAGTCGCCAAGATGGATCAGGTTGGCCCACGACATGGCATCAGCGCGAGCGCACCAGGGCAGATAAGGTGCCCCCGATAATGCGCAAATCCAGCCAGAAAGTCCGCTCTCGGACATAGCGCTGGTAGAACACCAGTTTGGCAGGCAAGACCTGGTCGATGTACACCTGCTCCGGATCGATCGAGGCACCGAGGATGGCATTTTCCTGGCGATATTCGATCGATGCCCAATCGGTGATGCCGGGCGCCACCGACAATACCTCCCTACGCACCGCCTCCGGATAGCAAGCGACGTAGCGCGGGACTTCCGGGCGTGGACCGACCAGACTCATCGAACCCTGTATGACGTTGAACAATTGCGGCAGTTCATCGATTTTATAAGCGCGAAGAAAATGTCCGGCGCGGGTAATGCGGTAGTCTCGCCCCACCGTCAACTGCGCGCTGGCGGCGGACTTGGCACACTCGGCGCGCATGGTGCGAAATTTGTAGATCCAGAATAGGGTGCCGCCGCGGCCCACCCTTTGTTGTCGATACAGGGCCGGACCGGCGGAATCGCAGCGGATCCAGACACCGATTGCCACAAGAAGGGGGGACAGCAGCAGCAGCCCCAGCGTTGATGCCAGCAGGTCAAACAGGCGCTTGCTCATGTGACGTTTCCTGCGAAAGCATTGTTTAATGCAGTAATGACGCGCTGCTGATCGGTATCACTCATCTTGGTGTAAAGCGGCAAGCTCAGCATGGCGGCGAATGCCGCTTCAGCGGCCGGAAACTCGGCATTGGCGCGTTGGCAGGTACTGCGCCACACAGGATGGCGATGCAGGGGGATGAAATGCACGCTGGTGCCGATACCCTGTTCGCACAGGCGGCCGATCAAGGCGTCGCGGCTGATACCGGCATCAGGACGCAGGCGAACGACGTACAGGTGCCACGCGTGGCGGTTGCCGCTGCCAGCGACCGCATCCGCGGGTAACTGCAGGGGCAGGTCGCGCAGCGCACGTGCGTAAGTTGCGGCGAGTTGTTGTCGCCGTGCCAGGAAGGCATCGATCTTGCGCAGTTGCTGCACCCCAATGGCGGCGGCAATATCGGTGAGATTGTATTTGAACCCGGCCGCTACCACTTCGTAGAACCACGATGGCGTGGTGGCCGTGTAGCGGGAAAATGCGTCCTGGCGAATGCCGTGGATGCGCATCATACGGATGCGCGCGGCAATCTCCGGATTGCGCGTTACCACCATCCCGCCTTCGCCCGTGGTCATGGTTTTATTGGCGTAGAAACTGAACACGGTGGCATCACTTCCCAGGGTGCCGACCAGCCGCGATTTGTAGAGCGAGGGAAAGGCATGGGCGGCATCTTCAATCACGCGCAATCCATGAGCTTTCGCGAGCGTCAGGATGGCGTCCATGTCGCATGGAAATCCGGCGTAGTGCACGGGGATGATGGCCCTGGTGCGATGTGTGATTGCCGCCTCGACCGCAGCGGCGGTCAGGTTGAGGGTATTGGCATCGACGTCGGCCAGTACCGGTGTGGCGCCCAGATAACGAACTACCTCCGCCGTTGCTGTAAACGTCATGGTGGGGACGATGACTTCGTCGCCAGGGCCGATGCCCAGCGCTTCGAGCGCAAGGTGCAGCCCTGCAGTCGCGGAATTGAGCGACACTGCTTCCACATCGCCCCCCAGATATGCGGCGAAATCGGCTTCGAACTGGCGCGTTTTGGGGCCGGTGGTGACCCATCCCGAGCGCAGGCACGCCACCACCTCGGCGATTTCTTCTTCGCCAATGTCGGGCAGAGCGAAGGGCAGGAAGGGCGAGGTGGTCAATGCTGGGGGAAGGCGGTCGTTCATGGTGATTTCCGGTTGAGTTGGAGAGGTCTGGCATGCACGCGGCGATCAGGCGCATGCCTCGATAAAGCGTTTGCCGAGCACATCGTAGGTAAGGTTGTCGAGAACAAATCGGGTGCCGTTACTGCCCATCTCTTCACGCGCCGCAGGCGTCATTGCCAGCAGGGTGCGGATGCCGGAGGCGACCGCCTGTGGATTCTCCGCCGCCACGGTCAGGCCGCAACGCGCTTCGCCAACCGGGTCGTTGCCTGCCTCGATCGCCTGCAGCACGGGACGGCCGGCCATCATGTAGTCGATCAACTTGTTGGGCGAGATACCGAAACGGAACAAGGGCTGCCTTTGCAGGCCGATATAGGCGACATCGAAGGCGCGCAACAGCGCGGGAATCTGGTCCTTGCCCACCGCGTCCAGAAAGCAGACGTTATCGAGATGTTCGGCAAGTGCACGTGCCTGCAATCGGGGCTTTTCCGGACCGGCGCCGACCAGGACGATACGGACCGGGACATCGCGCAACAGACTGGCCGCGCTCAGCAATGTGTCGAGGGCATTGGCCAGTCCGTGCGCGCCGGCAAAGCCGACCACGAAAGCACCCTGGCCACGCAGCGTGGCCAGGGTGGCGGCAAGCGCTTCGGGCAGGGGGGCCGGGGTCTGACGCCACTCATCGGGATCGGTGCCGTTTGGCACAATGTGCAGCTTGTGCGATGCCATCCCGTGCGCCTCCAGATGGGCGCGCACGTTGGGCAGCATGGACACGATGGCATCGCTGTTACGGCAGGCGAAATTTTCGGCAGACTGCAGCGCCACGATAAACGGGTGCCATCTGGCGTAGCCCCCAAGCTCGATGGGCGACAGCGGCCACAGATCGTGCAGTTCAAACAGCAACCGGGCGCCAGCATGACGCGCGATGCGGTGCGCCGGCCAGATGTCGAGCGGATAGGTGCTTGACGCGATGACGACATCCGGGCGAAAGCTGCGGGCCAGCGCGGTGGCGAGGTAATGCAGCCGATACAGAAAGGTCAACATGTTGCGGATACGACCCCAGCCGTTGCCGACGTAGCCCGGCGTGCTCAGCCATGTGTATTCGATGCCATCGATATGTTGATCAAGGCGGCTGCGGCCATGCAAACAAGGATCTTCACGGCGCACATGCGAGCGCGCAGCCGCAACGATACGTACCCGATGCCCCATGGCGACCCAGGCCCGTGCCAGGTAGTACGGACGATATTCCATCCCGTGCTGCAACGAGCCTGCGTGATGGTTGATTAGTAGAATATTCAAGGTACGCCTGTCGTTCGAAACGGCCGTCGTGCGGCCACTTATGGACGATATCAAGCGTACTTCGCTACGTATTGAAGTCCCGCAAACGGGCGGCCCTGATCGGGCGAAAGTCGAGCGGGCAGCGGCAGTGCAACCGTTCGGTACGGTACCCACGGATGTCTGGCCGCTGGGCACCGCAATTGAGGGCCTTCGTCGCTCACCGTCCCTGGCACAGTCACCGTGTTGTGGGCGCCCCGTTAGATGTCGTGGCGCTGGCCTGGCCGCTTGTCAGCCGACCAGGGGGCTGCGCTAAACGCCGGATTTGGCTTTTCCCGGTAGGCACAGGTGGGAAGAAGATGGTGCTTGGGGGATATTGGCGCCAACGTCGATCTGGCGTCTTGCGCGCTTGCCGACACCAGCTTCCGCGCCTGTCGCAGCGAGCGCCATGCCCTTGGCGATCGCAGGCGAGGTCGGTTGAAGTTGATAGTTGCCGCTGCCATCGGCGCGGTAGTCGATGAACTGTGGATCTGCCGTGATCGTATTCCTGGCGCGACCGTGACGCAGCAGGATGGGCTGGCCATTATTGAAGACCAAATTGTTTGAAAAGGTATTGTTGGCCCCGGTGCACTCATGGCCGGGATAGCAGAATTCCTTGATTGACACCGAGGGGTTGTCATAAACGATGTTATTGATGACTTTGGTATGGTTGAGCAAGCCGCCGCCAGGGCCATCGCCATTGCCCAGTACGATGCCGCCTCCCATACTGGTAGAGCCGTTAGCGAACACGGTGTTGTTGGCGACAGTGACGTGGGTCGCGGCATGCCACAAATGGATGCCGAACGACGACACCCGGTACACCAGGTTGTTGACAATGCGTCCGCCCTTATTCGACGAGTAGATGCCGTGAACGCCGTTGCATCCACCCGGCGTGCCGATGTCATGGACGATATTGCCGACAATATCGCCATCGGAGCCCGCGTAGTTGCCGTTATCAATGCCCGCACCGCCATTGCCGGTACAGCCCCCGCTCACCTTCAAATGATGGACATGATTGCCTTCGATCAATGTATGCGAGCCAAGATTAAGAATGCCGATGCGACCGCTGCCGCTAATGTCGAAGCCGCTGATTTCGGCATGATCGCCACGGTTGGTCCAGACGGCATCCTTGCCTTGTCCCAGCAGACGGGCGCCCCATTTGACCGTTGACAGATAGCGGATGCGCGATGCTGGCAGCCCCGCGCTGCGGGTCTCGATTGTGCCAATATATGAGCCCGGCGCCACGTGAACGGTGCTGCCTGCCTGCGCCAAGCGCGCGGCCCTCTCGATGGTGCGAAACGGCAGATCTTCGGTGCCCGGATTGCTGTCGGCGCCAGTGGTGCTGACGTAGAGATTGCGTTGGGCGGCGCCTGCTTGGGCGTTCTCGACGGTCACGCTGGGAAGAATGTTGCCCGCTGGCGCAGATTTTAATGTCGGGCTGGGCGTCGAACCGGCCGCACCTGGCGCGACGGACCATGCTGATGCCATGGCGCACCCGAACGCCAATACAAGAACCAGCGCCAGTATGGTTGGCGGCCAAACAAGCAGCTTGTTCACATGGTTTCCTTTCATCGCACACGCGACGATCTTACTCGTCGAATTCGACGCCGTTTGCATCGATATCAACAAGTCGAACGCTGGTGCAAGGAACCGGGACGATCAGTCCGGGTTCGGTCCGCTGCCTTGCGAATTCTCAATCCATGAGCTGGATTGCATTTCATACTTGGTCGAAACGCTTCCAGGAAGGAGGCGACGTATCCAGACCATGCCGGACTCATGAAAAATTTCTTCACTTCGTTGAATGCTGCCGCCAGGCAGGGTAATCGCCCAAATTTGACTGCGGCGATCGGCTCAACCGTGGCGCGCCAGGTGTTTGCCAGCGCTTTGTATTTTACAAGCCTGTGGATCACCACTCGCGCTCTCGGCCCCCAGCAGAATGGCGTGCTGGCCACATTATTGTTACTGCCTCAGACCCTGTTTGCCTTCCTGAATCTCGGTATCGGGCCGAGCCACGTGTATCACCTCAGCAGTGGCCTTGGCAACCACGGCAGCATGCGGGTCACCAACTGGGCGCTTGCCGCCGCCTTGTGGGCCGTTGTCGCGCTGATACTTGCATTGTGTGGCGCACCTTTGATTGCCCGCGTGCTGCCCGGCATCGGCAAGCAGGAGGCGTTGATGGCCAGTTTGCTGTTTCCCACGATGTTGTTGGCGGCGTGGTCGTCGGCGCTGATCCAGGGCCAGCGTGATTATCGAAGTTACAACCTGACGCTCCTGGTGCAGCCACTCGTCTTTTGCGCGGCCATCCTGCTGCTGCGCAGCTTCGGTGCAATTACCCCCGTCACCGTGATCAGCTGCACCATACTCAGTCAGCTGTCCTTGTGGTGCGCCAGCGAGCGCCGCATCAGCCGCTTCGGCGCGCCAGCGGAAGCGCAACATCGCTTTGCCGATGCCCTGCGTTTCGGCTTGCGTGCACACGTCAGCAACGTCATCACCTTCCTCAATTATCGCCTGGCGCTGTATCTCGTCAGCTTCATGCTAGGTGCCAGCGCGGCAGGCACGTACGCGTTGTCAGTACAGCTTGCCGAAGTATTCTGGCTGGTGTCGGGTGCCGCTGCCATGATCGTATTTCCCGAATCTGCAGCCAAGGGGCGTACCCCGGCGCAATTGCAGCGCATGATCGAGCAGGTGGCGCTCACTGTCGTGCTGATTACCGGAAGCGGTGCACTGCTCGCGGGCATGCTTGCGCCGCTCGCCATTCCGTGGATTTTCGGCCAGGACTATGTTGGCAGTGTGCTGCCGTTCGTGACCTTGTTACCTGGGGTTGTGCTGTGGAGCTACATGAGCGTGATTTCGAATTCGCTCGCCGGAATGGGGTGCCAAGGCGTCAATATCGGCGGCGCTTTGCTCTGTCTGACAATTAATATTGTTGGTGATCTCTTTGCCATTCCACGGTGGGGCGTCCAAGGAGCCGCGTTGGCCTCGACGATTGCGTTTTCCTGCACTGCGCTGTTCACGGTCATTGCTTACAAGAGGATCATGGTCGCCAAGGTGCAGGCGGTGCCGATATGAAAACCAACAACCTTTTGATGGTCACCACTGGCTATCCGTACGGCCAGGGCGAGTCTTTTGTAGCCGCAGAGCTCGCTTATATGGGGCAAACCTTTGATACGGTAACGTTGGTACCTTGTTTCTTTACGCCCGACAAACCGCCGCGTGACGTCGCCTACGCTGTCGATCTTGCGTATGCAAGGGCGCGCTGGGGGGGCGGTCGGGTGTTTCACGTCATCAAATCGTTTGTCGAAGGCCTTTGGCGCTATCAATGGCTTGGTGAAGCGGGCTACATTTTAAGGCATGCCCATCGCTTGGAAAATCTGAAAGAGCTCGCGCGTACGCTGTACCGTGCGCGCCTTTTTGAACGATTTCTCGAACAGCAACAGGCCGCCGGCAAGCATTACGACCTCGTGTATTTTTACTGGATCGTGCCTGAAATCGCCGGCGCCCTGTCATTTAGACAGCGGTCCCAAGTCGGTGAAATCCATCGATCAACCATCGTCGCGCGTGCCCACGGAGGTGATTTGTACGAGGAGCGCCGTCCGGGGGGATACGCGGGCCTCACGGACGTCATTACAACTGGGCTTGATGCCGTGTTTTGTATTTCAGAACACGGCAAGGGCTATCTCATACGAAAGTATCCTAGCTTGGTGCAGCGTTTTCATCTGGCGCGGCTAGGTGTTGATGATCCGGGCTTTGTCAGTCCCCAGCCTGAGGACGATGCCTTGTCCATCCTGTCATGTTCATTCATGGTTCCGGGCAAGCGACTACACTTGATCATCGACGCGATCGCTGTGTTGCTGACGCAGAATCCTGATTTGTCGATACGATGGACCCACATTGGTGACGGCGAACTGTTTCAGCAATTACAGGCGCAGGTGGCCCGGGTTCTCGATGGACGGCGTGTCGAAGTCATTTTCAAAGGCTATATGCAGCAGTCGGATGTGGTCGCCTTCTATCGCGAGAGCGCCTTCGATGTCATCATCAATGTCAGTGATTGCGAAGGCATCCCTGTCAGTCTGATGGAAGCAAGTTCAGCCGGGATTCCCATGATCGCCACCGATGTCGGTGGCAGTGGCGAAATTGTCAATGCGGACAATGGCGTGCTCATTCACGAAGATGCCGATGCCTCCACCATTGCAGCAGCCCTGCTGAAATTTTATGACAGGCGCCTTGCTGCAGCGTACCGAGTGCGCGCGCTCGCGTACTGGCAAACCCATTTCAACGCGCAGACCAACTATGGTCAATTCGGTCAGGCGCTGCATCGCAGCATGGAGCACCTGTGAGCCAGTTAATCGCCGCCAAGCTTGGTTCTCGCTATGCGTTTCTGGCATTACTGGGGACTTTGTTCCTGCTGTTCACGCCGTTCGAGCAATCAGGGCCGCATCCGACCATGTTTCCAAAGTATTTGGCCGCTGGCGCCGGCATGTGCATGATGGCGCCACTGATCGTGCTCAAACCTGCGACCATCCGCATGGCGGCGGTGTTGATGACCATCGCCGTCATGAGCGTGGTGCTGCACACGATATTCATCAAACCCGTGCCATCCCAGTTCACTTTACTTATATTGGCCAATGGTGCGCTCGCGCTGATGTTGTTTGAGGCGAGCTACAGCTGGCGGCGCGAGTTCGTCAGCGCGGTCGCTTTTCTGCTGATCATAAATGCCCTGTTTATCGCCATCCAGGCTTTGATGTTTTACGTGGTCACGCACAGCATTTTCGATTTCCACAAAGTATTGTTTGGTTCTGACAGCAGATTCGCCGAGGACTATCTGAACATCGCGCGGTTTTCCGGCATCCAGGTTGAACCAGGCACCTACGCCAACTACATGGCTTGTTTGACCGCAGTCCTCTTGTTGTCGTCCGACTTCAGCGCGAAAATACTGTGGATTGCGTTTGTCGCGGTGTTATCGATCTTCTTGACCAACTCGGGCTCGTCCGTCTATTTTGTGCCGGTGTTAGTTGCCCTGATGGCTTATCTGTGGCGCAGCAGGATACGCATGAGCCACTTGCTCATATTGGCGGCAGCAATTTTCGCCTATCTTTTTTTCTCCGGCGTGCTGACCCATCTCGAAGACCGCTTTTTTGAGCACGAGGACGGCAGCTTGTCACACCGCGTCGAAGGTATGCATGCCTATATGACGCAGAGTCTTGAAGAAAAAATGTTCGGTGTTGGCTTTGGTTCGGATCCGTGTGTGCGTTGCTACTACCAGGACATCGGCGTCACATTCAACCTTGTCACCCGCGGCGGCGCTGTCGTCACGCTAGCATTGCTACTGCTACTGGCGCGTTCAGTGGCGGTAAATGGCTTGATACTTTCGACCATTCTATTTCTGATTCCGCTGAACGAGAAAATGTTTTTTTACGAAGCGCCGATCTGGCTTTTATTGATGCTGGCGGCGACGCGATTGCGCGGCCGAGCGGTGCCGGCAATGGTCGCCGCGCCAGTTGCGCGGTTCCAGGCCGCCCCTCTAAATCCAAAGCGTTCAGCATGAAAATGAATACTGTTTTTCGCGCGTTTGAGCGCAAGCTCGATGGCGCAGACTAGTCCACACCGATTCCCGCACCTTGCTGCGTAGCTGGAAGGTGAACATCGACGTAAGATCGCATCAATGCGGCTAATTTCACGATTCGTCGGGGGTGATCGAACGGATCCCCATGATTCGCCGACTTCTCGTTTTTATTTGGTCGACAAGGCCTCGCATTCAACCAAATGAGGTGTTGCGCCAGCGTACTTTATCAACTGAGCTCAGCGACGGTTTGCGGGTGTCGGGGTGATTTGGGCGCGGATAGCGGTACTCGTTAGTGATCGCAGTATTGGAATGCCAGCCCTGGCCTAGTCAATCATTTCGGCGGCCTTGCTCGCGCCTCCTGACAACCCTGTGCAGCATCGCGTTGTCTGGCATGGCACCCTATGCGGCCTCCTTGAATCGTTCTTAAATTCCCAGTCGGGATGATCACCTACCCGCTCACTGAGATAGACGCGCACGAGTGCCCAGGAGCAATGTCACACTCTGCATGTCGCTAGGAAAAGCATGCCTCCTGCGAGCGTTCTCGTAGGGTTGCGGCCGGAGAAATCACGCTGGTTGCCAGGCTCGGCGGCATGGCTAAGTACCCATGGAAAATTATATTGAATTCATTGCGAACAGAAACGGGGGCGAAGCCAGGGGGCCACCGCTAGCAGTGCTGTCACTGCGAGCGGTGGGCACGGCCCCATCGCGCCGTTTATGGAAGCTAGAAATCATCATGATCTCGTCGCTAGTACTTAACTCTAGCTCGGGTAGATTTCATCGATGGCCGTGTCAGACTGGCGTTGCGGTGATCCAGCCAGTTCCCGCTCCAGGCAGGTGACGATGTGCTTAGCCGCATTGCCATCGCCGTAGGGCGCGACCGACTGGCCGCGCGTGCCTATCGCGGCGCGCAGGGCGAGCAAGATCGCTGCCGCACTGGTCGGTGGCGCCAGGCGGTTCCAGCCAGCATCCACCAGTTCGGTCCATTCGGTTTCATCGCGCAAGGTGACACAGGGAACCTGGTGGAAAAATGCCTCTTTTTGCACGCCGCCTGAATCGGTGGCGATCAGTGCTGCGTATTTCTCCAGTTGCACCATGTCGCGGTAGCCGAGGGGGGCAATTAACAGCACCGCTGCGGCGAGGCTGTCGAGTGCACCCAATCCCCGTAGCGTCTGGCGCGTGCGTGGGTGGAGCGGAAAGATGACGGGCAATTCGCGCCCCAAGGCAATCAGCGCAGCGCAAATCGCGCGCAGGCGATCGGCATGGTTGGTGCTTTCGGCGCGGTGGATGGTGGCCAGGCAGTAAGCGCCAGCAGTGATGCCATGCTCCCGCGACAGCGCACCGAGGAGCGCGCCGTCCGGGTCGCAGCGAGCGCCATGGCGGCGTGCGACATCGAACATGACGTCACCGACAGAATGGATGCGTGAATGTGGCACCCCTTCACTGGCCAGTTGCGCAGCGGCGCTGGCGGTGGGGACAAACAGCCACCGGCTGATGCGGTCGGTCAGGATCCGGTTAATTTCTTCCGGCATTGCCATGTTGAATGAACGCAGGCCCGCTTCGACATGTGCCACGGGAATGCCGAGCTTGACGGCCGCAAGCGCACCAGCCAGCGTGGAATTGGTGTCGCCATACACGAGGACGGCGTCAGGCGCCTCGGCAAGCAGAATCTGTTCGATACTGATCAGCATGCGGCCTGTCATCGCACCATGGGAACCGCCATGGATGCTGCAGCTGTAATCAGGCTTGCGCATGCGGAACTCATTAAAAAACACGTCGGACATATTGGCGTCGAAATGCTGGCCCGTGTGAACGACCACTTCGCGTAGGCAGGCCGATTGACCCAGCGCCGCTGATACGACACTGGCTTTGATGAATTGCGGCCGTGCGCCGATGACGGTGAGGATTTTGTACGTGCGCATCAAATACTCCTATGGGCTTTTACCAGATCAGCGACTGGTACAGCCGCGCAAGGTTTTCCTTCGTGTTTTCTATCCAGTTCGTTTCAAACTGGCGCGGATGCGTGAGCAGATAGATGCGGGCATGGCGCCCCAGCGCATCGCGCGGCGTGGTCGGATAAAAATATTGTGGATGAGGGCGGTCGGAAATATAGATATCAGTATTGTTCATCAACACCGCATCGTATGCTTCACAAGTGATGCCGCACATGGTCCGCAGGGCGGCGTCGCCGAGAATGATGGTGTTGTGCAGCTTTAAACGCCGGTTGGCGAAATCACCATGACTTGCCACGGTCGTCATTTTGCTGCCCAGCGTGCGCTCGATCGACAGGAAATTGGAGGCGAACTCTTCCTTGATTTCCGGCAGCCGAGACATCACGTCGGTGGGCCGCTTGATGCGATGGCGTTTTGCGAAGGTGGCCAGTTCTTCATAGTGATAACTGGCTTCGCCGCCGTACTCTTCGATCTCGTGCATCAGCCGAAAATCCAGGGTGGACAGCCTGAAGTAAAAACTGGACCTTACCTGGTGGCGCTTCTCGATTTCAAATAGCTTGCGGGCGGTGCGTAGATCGGTGTCAATATCGTGCCGGTGCACCAAGGTGCGGGCATGAGCGTGTGCACGCTGGGGCAAGCCGCGCACGAATTCCCGTACCGATATTTGCGCGTAGCCGGCGTCGGCGGCGGCCACGATTGCCGACTCGTGCTTTGCAAGCTGGGACGGCATGGCATAGTCGCTGTAGAGTCGGTCGATCAGTGTTTTCATTGGAGGCGATAACGAGCACGGTAGGGGGAAAACCCCAGCGCGGTTTTGAATAACTTCAAGCCCGGACTGGCCTTAAAATACGTGTCGTACATCAGAAATTCGACTTCGTCATTCTCGATCATGGTGCAGACGATTTCACTGACCATCAAATGCATGATGCCATCGTTGTTGCGTACGCCGATTATCCGGTTAAATGCGGCGAAATTGCCCCAAACGCCGACTTCGCCGTAGGCCACCAAGTGGCCCGTCACATCGAGGGTGCCGAAATATTTGTAGTTGGGGTCGGGGACATAATGGTGCTGCTTGCTCAGGTAAGAATCCGACATGGGTTTGCCCTGACGCACCTCGACCGATGTGTTGATGTGGTGAATATCATCGATATAGTGGTTGCGGTCGATTTCGGTCACGCGGTAACCGCGTGCTCGCGCGCGTCGCGCGTGGTGTTCGGCGGAATTGCGCCCCTTGATCGTCTGCAGATACTCGGCGCCCGTCTGGAATCGGGTCAGATCTACCAGCGCCGCGCCCAGCGTCTTGTTGCCGCACAACAAAAAGCGGGGGTGGCGTTTTGTAAAATGTTTGAATATGCGTTCGACGTTTGCGGGATCCCTGGCAAGCTGAAATTCCAGGTGTGCCGTGGGTAGTCGGGACAGAGATCGTGCAAGTTCAAGCAGCGACGCGAATTTTTTTCGCATTGGCGATGGCTCCGTAAAAGTCAATGAGACGGGTGGCCTGTGCCGCCCAGTTGTAACTGGCGAGGATGGCGCGACGCCCGTTGGCCCCCATTTCGCGGGCGACCTGTGGATGGCTAACCAAATAGTCGATCGCATCGGCAATTGCTTGCGGGTCAAGCGGGTCAACGCACAGCCCGCAGCGCTCGCCATGAATGATCGATTGCCATAGCGGAAAATTTGAGGCGATAACGGGGATGCCGGCAGCCATGTACTCAAACATCTTGACCGGCAGTGCGTCCAGATAATTGCTGATCGGATGCAAGGTGACCAGACCGGCGACTGCGCGCGCCATCACGCGTCGCACGCCGCCGCGGTCAAGATGGCCGTGCCGAATGACCCGCTGCCATCCGGGCAGGCCGGTGATTTCACTCTCCAGTTTCGATTCGGAAAAATTACCTGCCAGGCTAAGCCGCGTCGGCGTTCTCATCAGCTCGCAAGCCTGCACAAGTTGACGAATCCCGCGCGTGGCGCCGATGCCGCCTACATAGCAAACTTCCGGGGACTTATCGATCCAACTGGCGCTGGCGTCAAACTCCGAGGGCAGTGGATAATTGTTGACGTCGACAGTGCCGGGATGAATCAACAGGAATTTATCGCGGATGCTCGGTGTTGCCGCCACGATCCCATCGAGCTTCGCGCAAGCACGTTGCTCGAACTGGGAATAGGCCAAGGACACCAGCTTGCGCGCCGGTGTTGGAAGGTAAGGTTTGTTGAGCAATTGTTTGGGGACGTCTTCGTGGGCATCGAAGATCACCACTTTCCCCATGCGTTTGAGGCGCAGTCCTACCGGGATTAACTCCGGATCGTGCAAATGATAGATATCACCGTCGAGCGCCAGCGCGCGACGGTAAACCTGATAGGTGGTACGCAGCATGCGCTGCAAGCGCCCTTGAGGGCGTCCCACATCGGTGATGGTTATGCCATCCAACACATCTTCGCCTAGGCCGTCTGCGACCACCAGGGTGACCCGGTAGGCATGGTCGGCCAGCGTACGGCATTGCTTGACAAAGATGCGGGTGTCACCCCGTCCATGCACCGAGGTCAGATGCACGACCTTGACGGCGCGGTATGTTGAATTCAGCATAGGGCATCAGCCGGTTCGCCGGGCAGTTCGACGCGGGCTGCCCGTAGCAGGGAAAACGCGACCTCGTCGATCTGATCGGCCGACATGTAGGCACCCATCGGCACGCTCAAAACGTGCTCGGCCAGGTCGCAGGCGACGGGGCAGGGATCGGTGGCCAGGTGCACATACGCCGGTTGGCGGTGAATCGGCACCGGATAATGCACGGCAGTGGGGATGCCGGCCGCCATCAATTCTGCCTGTACGCGCTCGCGTTCATTCACAATCACGGTGTACTGGGCAAATGCGCTGTGGCGGTCCGGTGCGCGACTGACGCGACCCAGGCGTCCCGACAGCAGCGCATCGTAGCGGGCGGCCAGCCGGGTGCGCTGCTCCAGTTCCCATTCAAAACGCTCCAGCTTGGCCAACACCACCGCGCATTGCAGGGTATCCATGCGGCCGCCTACTCCGATGCGGGTGTGCACGTACCGCCGCGATTGTCCGTGCACGCGGATTTCACGCATCGCCCGCGCCAGTTCCGGATCGCCGGTGAAAATTGCGCCGCCGTCGCCGTAGCATCCCAAGGGTTTGCTGGGGAAGAAGCTCGTACATCCGATGGTCGACAGATTGCAGCTGCGCTTGCCCCTGTAGCTTGCGCCGAAGCTCTGTGCTGCATCTTCGATGACGACGAGGCCGTGGCGGGTCGCGATAGCGTTTATTTCTTCCATGTCTGCTGGCTGGCCGAATAGCGAGACCGGCAGGATGGCGCGCGTGCGTGCGGTAATTTTTTCCTCGATGAGGGTGGGATCGATGTTGCAGGTAGTGGCGTCGACATCGACAAATACCGGCCTCGCGCCGACCAGTACAATGGCCTCGGCAGTAGCGATGAAGGAAAACGGGGTGGTGATGACTTCGTCGTCGGCGCCAATACCGAGCGCCATGAGCGCGATGATCAGTGCCTCCGTTCCCGAAGAGACCGTGATGCATTCGCGGGCGCCTGTGAAGCGGGCAAGGCGCTGCTCGAGTTCGCCCACTTCGGGGCCCATGATGTATTGGCCATGGTCGAGGACGTCGTGGATGCGCTGGTCGATCAGCGCGCGTGCCGCCTGATACTGCGATTTAAGATCGATGAATTCCATGATGTGTGTGCTTTCTTCCAGGGGGCAGGGACGGGGAATCAGGCGGCGCTGGTGGCCGATGAGGTCGCTAATGCAGGGTCCTGTAGCTGGCACCGGCCGCCGCGCAGTAGATAGACGTCGCCCGTGTGCGGGCAAACGGCGCTACCGTCGGGCGAGAACGAGAGCCGCTCGCCGTGCCGCCCGATCCAGCCAATCTGACGTGCCGGTACCCCGGCCATCAGGGCGAAATCGGCAACGTCGCGGTTGACGACGGCGCCGGCGGCAACCAGGGCATAGTGGCCGATGGTAACGCCGCATACCACCGTGCAGTTGGCGCCAAGAGTGGCGCCACGGCGGACCCGGGTGGGACGGTATTCCTGCTTGCGCGTGACGGCTGCGCGCGGATTGTAGACATTGGTAAATACCATGCTGGGGCCGCAGAACACATCGTCTTCCAGCACCACGGCGTCATAGACTGAGACGTTGTTCTGGATTTTGACCCGTTCGCCAATGACGACGTCGTTGCCGACGAAGACATTCTGTCCTAGCGAGCAGTCGGCGCCGATCCGGGCGCCACCACACACATGCGAAAAGTGCCAGACCCGGGTTGCCGAGCCGAGCACGGCGCCGGCATCGACGATGGCCGTGGGGTGAATGAGGGCGGCCATCTCAGTACTCCAGCGGCAGAGCGATACGCTTGCCGTCGCGTGCCGACATGTAGGCGGCGACCAGCACTTCGAGTGACTTGAGCCCTTCGCGGCCATCCGTTTCCGGTTCGGCCTGGCCGCGCAGGGTACGGATTACATTGTCGTAGTACAAGGGATGGCCGAAGCCGTAGACGGAGGTAGTCTGGTAGCTGGCCTGTTCAACCCCGGCGTCATCGGGGTCGGGCCGGGCAAACTCCCACTGCTGTACCTGATTGACGGCGACCCCGCCGATGCGCACCGTGCCGTGTTCTCCCAGAATGGTGATCGAGCCTTCCAGGTTGCGCGGGTAGGTGAGCATGGTGACGTTCATCGAACCGAGAGCGCCGTTGCGCCAGCGGATGGAGAGCACCCCCGTGTCCTCGACCTCGATGTCGCGCGCCAGCGTGGCGGTGTAGGCTTGCAGGCTCTCGACCGGGCCGATCAGCCAGTCGATCAGGTCGACGTAATGACTGGCCTGGTTCATGAAGGCGCCGCCATCGTACTCCCAGGTGCCACGCCACTTGGCGCTGTTGTAATACGCGTCGGGGCGGGTCCAGAACACGTTGAGATTGACCATGTAGATGCGGCCGAAGCGCTTCTTCTCCATCGCGCTTTTAAGCAGTTGCAGGGTGGCGTTGCGGCGGTTCTGCTTGACCACGAACAGGCGCACGCCTGCCCTGTCGCAGGCGCCGACCATGCGCTTGCCATCTTCCCAGCGGGTTGCCATGGGCTTTTCGGTGATGACGTGGCGGCCGGCACCAGCGATCTGGCAGGTTTGTTCGGCGTGCAGGCCTGAAGGCGTGCAGACAATGACGGCGTCGGCGTCGCAGTCTGCCAGCATGGCGGCCAATGTGGCGAAGGGGCGGGCACCTGTCGCCGAAGCCGCTTCGGCAAGCCGGCCGGGGTCGATGTCGCAGACGCCGACCAGTTCGCAACGGTCCCGATGCTCGGCGATAGCGCCAAAATGGTTCTGGGCGATGCGGCCGCAGCCAATGAGGGCGAAGCGGATTTTACGATCCAGTATGGCTGGGGGGAAGTTACGCATGACGGACTCCTCAGGCCTTGACGACGTTCGGCAGGGCTTCGCCATAGACGCCGCGGGTATCGACGATCAGGCGGGCGTGCTGGGCGATCAAGGCGTAGTCGAAGGCACTGTGGCTGGTGGCGATCAGTACCAGGTCATACGAGGCGATGCTGTGGGCCGTCAGGGTGACGCTCGTCAGGTCGAAGTGGTGCTCGCGCATGCGCGGGAAGGTCGGTACATGGGGATCGGAGTAATCGACCAGCGCGCCTTTTGCACGCAGGATTTCCATTAGCTCGACGGAGGGCGATTCGCGCATGTCTTCGACATCCTGCTTGTAGGCAATGCCCAGAACCAGCACGCGGCTGCCCTTGACGGAACGCGAACGGGCGTTGAGGGCTTCGGCCAGTTTTCCCACCACCCAGTGCGGCATGTCGCTGTTGATTTCGCCGGCCAGTTCGATGAAGCGGGTATGCAAGCCGTACTGTCGGGCTTTCCAGGTCAGATAGAATGGATCGATGGGAATGCAGTGACCGCCCAGTCCCGGACCCGGATAGTAGGCGGTGAACCCGAAGGGCTTGGTGGCGGCGGCGCGGATTACTTCGTGGATGTCGATATTCATCTTGTCGGCGATGATTTTCATTTCGTTGACCAGGCCGATATTGACTGCGCGGTGAATATTTTCCAGCAGCTTGGTCAGTTCGGCAGCACGGGTCGAGCTGACCGGAACCACCCGGTCGATGGCTGGGCCATACAGCGCCAGGCCGGCCTGCAGACAGGCTGGCGTCGAGCCACCGCACACCTTGGGAATGGTGCGGGTTTCAAAGCGGGGATTACCCGGATCTTCGCGCTCGGGCGAGAACACGAGGAATACATCGCCGCCAACGGTGAAGCCGCGCGATTCCAGGCGTGGCCGCAATTCTTCCTCGGTGGTGCCGGGATAGGTGGTGCTCTCGAGCGACAGTATCTGGCCTGCACGCATATGCGGCAGCAGGGCGTCGATGGTGCCCAGTACGAAAGACAGGTCCGGCTCGCGGTACGGATTCAAGGGGGTCGGCACGCAAATGATGAGGGCATCGGCCTCGCCGGCGCGGCGAAAATCGCTACTCGCTTCAAACCCGGCATCGCGTGCCGCCGCCACCTGCGCACAATGGATATGGGCGATATAACTGGCGCCGGCATTGAGTCGTTCGACCTTGGTTTCATCGATGTCGATGCCAAGCACTTTGAACCCGATCGCCGCGTAACGCAAGGTGAGGGGCAAGCCGACGTAGCCGAGGCCGACGATGCCGATGACGGCGCTACGATCGGCGAATTTGGCTTGCAGATGTTGTAAATGATCACTAACAATGACGTCACGCATATTGATCGCCTCCATGGGCTGTTTCGTGGGTGTATAAAAAATGATATTCAGATGCGGAAGGCGGCCAGTCGCTTTAATAGCGGTTGCCGAGATAATTCGGGGGGCGCCAAAGCCGGTGATGGATCCGGCTGCCTTTGCGGCGTGTATTCCGCCACAATGGCTCGAACCATCGATTCGATCATGGCGCGGTCATTGGTATCGCAGGCCATCATCAGACAGGTTATATATGTTTCGAGAATGCCCGGACGGAGCGCATTTTCTTTCATTCGCATAATGCGTGGATGCTCGCTCGGAAATACTTCTCCATCGGTCAGTAATTCTTCATGGAGCTTCTCTCCGGCGAATAAGCCGACATATTTGATGGCAATATCACCGTCGGGATTAGTCGGGGTCTTTTCTTTTAGGCCGGACATCACAATCAAGGTACGCGCCAGGTCGGCAATGCGAACGGGGTCGCCCATGTCGAGCACAAACACGTCGCCACCCTCGGCCATGGCGCCAGCCTGGATGACCAGTTGGGCCGCTTCGGTGATCAGCATGAAGTAACGCGAGACATCCGGATGGGTAATGGTCAGTGGACCGCCGTGGGCAATCTGGCGCTGAAACAAGGGGATCACCGACCCCGACGAGCCGAGCACATTGCCAAAACGCACCATGCAAAATGTCGTGTGCGTGGCAAACCGTGCCGCGGCGGCTTGAAAAAGCATTTCGGCAATCCGTTTACTGGCGCCCATGATGTTGGTGGGACGCACCGCCTTGTCGCTGGAAATGAGCACGCAGGTGTCCACCTTGAACCGTTCCGCGGCGGTGGCGATGATCTGGGCGCCCAGTACATTGTTGCGCAAACCCTCGACGATATTCGCTTCGACCAGCGGTACATGCTTGTAGGCGGCGGCGTGGTAGATGGTGTGGATATGGTCGCGCCGCAAGATACGTTCAACCAGGTTGGTATTGCAGACCGAGCCCAGGTGCGCCTCGATGGCAATGCCGGGAAAGCGCGTTTGCAGTTCCTGGCGCACGGTGTACAAAGCGAATTCAGAGTGATCGAGCAAGTGCAGGCATTTCGGTGCCAGGGTGACGATCTGACGGCACAGTTCACTGCCGATTGAGCCGCCGGCGCCGGTGACGAGGACGGTTTTGCCCCGCACGCAACGACTGAACAGGTCGACCCGCGGCGGTACCGGTGCGCGGCCCAGCAGGTCCTCGAATTTCAAGGCGCGGATCGATGCCGGATTGGCGCGGCCGTGGTCGGCCAGGTCGACCAGGCGACTGAGGATTTTGGTGGTGACCCCCGCATCGGCCAGGCGCTGGACGATTTCGCGCAACCGGGCCGGCGAGACCGAGGGCAGGGCGATCACGACGGAGCGGATGCACATGGCGTTGACCATTTCCACCAGCCGATCGGTGTGAAATACCCGCAGGCCCGCGATGGTGCGTTCGTTCAGGACATGCTTTTCGTCGAAGAAGCATACGGGCCGGTATTCATTGCTGGTGCGCATGGTCAAGGCAAGGCTGGCGCCCGATTCGCCCGCGCCGTAGATGGCGACGGTATCGCCGGGCGGGGGGCTCATCAGGTTGCGCAGGAAATTGCGCACCATGATGCGCGAGGCCACCACGTAAGAAAACACGATGAACCAGTAGATGGCCAGTACGCTGCGGGGAAATTTTTCGTCGTTGAGGGCAAATAGTACGATATAGACACAGATGGCGGCGATGGCGAGGGTCAATCCGGTGACGCCCAGCATGCGCTGGTCGATGAAGCGGATCACCGCGCGGTACAGGTCGGACATGGAAAATGCCAGAACGGTAACCACCGCGACCAGCACATAGGACATGAGGCCGTAGTGGCTGGCCAGACTCAGGTCGCCAACTCGCAGCAGCATGGCGATGAGGATGCAAAACGGCAGCGCGAGTAAATCGGCGACCACCATGATTGCTATTTTTGTTCCGCGGTGCATTGCAACCATGTCGGCGCAAAATTGACGCATTGTCTGGACGGAAATGCCGGTCATGGTGATTCCTATTCGTAATTTCTCATTAGCGCCGGGAAGCCCGAATGGGTTTCGATGCTTATGCCTGTCGAATTATTATTGATTTTATTTCCTGCGGTAGATTTGAGAATCCTCAATTCATAATGGAGGCAATAATTGATTGGGGAAATTGATAATATTTCGCAAGCATGTGCGGTGGACCATTATTGCTGTTGGTAATTATTGATATTAATCATTGTTAAATATTTTCTTCTTGTTCGATTGTTTTTGCTGGGACGATTTTTGGTCCGAAAACGGCGTCGAGATCAGCCTCACGTCGTCATCCCGTTCCAAGATCCGCAGCGGCGCTCACGGCGCTCACGTCGACCACGGGCGCGCTGCGCCAGGAGGTAAACCGTTTATCTGCAACGCGCGAAAAAAAGCGTCGCTGCGTGCGGCACCGAACAGTTGTTCCGGGACGGTGCCCTTTAAGATGGTGGCGTGTGAGTGACGTCCCGAACGGTCGACGAACCCCTCAGCAGGTAAGCCGGTCGCCTCAAGGACCGGCACCAGACTCTCGCCAGTGCGCTGCGCTGGCCTCACATGCGGCAACGGAGGCTTTATGTTCACCATGATTCATCCCCCCAAGCAGGCCGTGCGTGCCTGGCTCGAGCAGCGCAAGCGCGCCGGTTCGCCACCGCCGACGCCGGAAGAAATCCGCCGGCAACTGGGATGGGGAATGATGATGCCGGATTTTAAATTGGCCCCCAGTCGCGGGCGCGGCTGACCTGGCCGATCCCTGGCCGCTCCGGGTGCGGACATCGTCAGCACCGGCGCGGCATACCGACAACACGCCAACAGGAACCTCTCCATGAGCAAGCACATCGGCAACAAGGACGAAGCCCTCCCGGGCGGCAAAGCGGGAAAGAAGGAAATCAGGCGGATCAACAAGGCGCGCGAAGTGATCAGGCAAGCCATCGCCCAAGCCTGCTTCCGCAACCAGCTCAAGAATCAGCCCGACGAGCTGGCACTGCCACCCGCCTGAGCGTCGCGGCCGTATCAACAAGCCCACCCCGGCAACGCGGTGGGCTTGTTGCATTCGTGCCCCGACCTTTCCAGCGCACCCGTGCTCGCGGGCGTTTCGCCATTCACCGACACTTGGCTGCACTTGGCCGATTTGCGCTTTGACCGCGCGAAAAGTCGCGTTAAGGTATGCCTATCTGAGAATGGAGGCCGGAATGGACAGCAACCAAGCGTATCAATGGCGAAAACAATTGTTATGGGGACTACTGTTGATCGGCATCGGCGGCGCCTTGCTGGCCGACCAGCTCGGCTACGTCAAGCTCTACGAACTGTGGCATTACTGGCCGTGGGTGCTGGTGGTCGTGGGCGTGATCAAGATGATCGGCTATCCGACCGCCCGGGAGTTTATCGGCGGCCTGTGGTCGGTGGTGATCGGGGTGTGGCTGTTTGCCAATTTTGAGCACCTGTTTGGCCTGTATTTCGACAACAGCTGGCCCTTTCTCATCATCGCCTGGGGCATCATCCTGATCCTCAAGCCGTTCGTCCGCGATCGCCTGGCTGCCAACAGCGTCGTCAATCCGCATTTGAAGGAGCCACTGCCATGAACACCGAACTGCCACGCAAGAATGTGTCGCGCCAGGTGATCCTGGGTGTGCTGGTGATCTGCATGGGGACGCTGTTCCTGGTCGAGAACATGGGCTTGTTCGATTTTCGCCAGGCGCTGCAGTTCTGGCCGCTGGCCTTCATCGTCGCCGGTGTCCTCAAGCTGGTCGACAGCCGGCGCGCCGAAGGCTATCTGCTTGGCGCCGTGCTGGTCGGCGTGGGCGTCATGATGATCCTCGGTCGGCTTGGCCTGGTCCATTTCAGCTGGGCGATGGTGTGGCCGGTGCTGCTGATGGCGCTGGGCGCCATGCTGCTGTACCGGGCAGCGAGCGGACGTCGCCCGGCGGACGACCCCAAGTCGCTGGCGTCGGGCGACGCTACCGTCGATGTCTGCGCCATCCTGGGCGGCTTCGAGCGGCGCATCAGCACGCCGACGTTTCGCGGCGGCGAAGTGAGCGCCATCATGGGCGGTTGCGCGCTGGACCTGCGCAACAGTTCGATCGACCCGAACCAGGGCGAGGCCGTCATCAATGTGTTCGCCGTGTGGGGTGGCGTGACCCTCAAGGTGCCGCCTGACTGGACCGTGATCTTGCAGGGCACCCCCATCATGGGCGGCTTCGAGGAGAAGACGGTGATGCCGGCGGACGCCGGCAAGCGCCTGATCGTGCGCGGTTACGCCATCATGGGCGGCGTGGAAGTGAGGAACTGATGACCGCGCCGACGGCAGGGGCCGTGTTCGGCCGCTATGGCCTGGTGCTGCTGATTCCCGCGTGGGTGCTGGTGGCCCATGTGCTCGCCCTGCTGACCCGTTTTGCCTGTGACACGGGCTGGACCAACAGCATTTTGCTGGTCCTGCCGGCCACATTGCTGTATGCGTTTGCCTGCAGCTTCTCGACCTATTATATGTGCCGCGCCTGGCCGCTGGGCCAGCGGCGCGGTCTGTCGATCGTCGCCGTGTTCGCCACCGGCGCCGTGCTGGCCGGCGCGGGATGGAGCGCGCTGGCGGCACTGTGGAATGCCGTTCTGCTCTCGTTCGGCGTCGACTGGGCCGGCGTGGCGGCGGCGCGGCCGGCGCTGGCGCTGATGTTCGCCAGCGCCGCGATCCTGTTCGGCCTGGCGGCGCTGGGCCATTACCTTGCCATCGAACTGGCCCGCGTGCGTGAGTCGGAGCGGCGCGCGCTGGACGCGCGCCTGATGGCGCAGGACGCCCAGTTGCGCATGCTGCGCGCGCAGATCGATCCGCATTTTCTCTTCAACAGTCTCAATTCGATCAGCGCGCTCACTGGCATCGATCCGCAAGGCGCGCGCGCGATGACGATCAAGCTGGCCGATTTTTTTCGCCAGACCCTGTGCATGGAAGCTGACCGCAAGGTCACGCTGGAGGCCGAACTGGCCCTGACGCTCGATTTTCTGGCGATCGAACAGGTGCGCTTCGGCGAGCGGTTGGCGATCGAGCACGCGGTGTCGGCGGCGGCGGCGCGCTGCCTGTTGCTGCCGATGATCTTGCAGCCGCTGGTGGAAAACGCCGTCAAGCACGGCATCGGCAATTTGCGCGAAGGGGGCGTGGTGCGCGTGCAGGCAGAGCGCATTGGCTCGCAGTTGCGGCTGCTGGTGGAGAACGACATCGATGGCGCCGGCGCCACCCAGGCGGCGCGCGCGCCGGGCGGTGGCATGGGGCTGCAAAACGTGCGCCAGCGCCTGGCGGCGGCCTACAGCGAACAGGCGGCCGTGCACTGGGGGGTGCAGGCAAACATGTTCCGGGTCGAGCTGATCCTGCCGGCACAAACGCCGCAGTTGCACGAAGCTGGCGCAGCGCAGGAGGCGCCATGCGCGTGATCATTGTCGATGACGAGGCGCTGGCGCGCGCGTTGCTGCGCGAGTACCTGGCGGCGCACCCTGATATCGACATCGTCGCCGAATGCCGCGACGGTTTCGAGGCGGTCAAGGCGATCGCCGAACTGGCGCCCGACCTGGTGCTGCTCGACATCCAGATGCCGCAAATGAGCGGCTTCGAGGTGCTGGCCCTGGCTGGCGGCGCCACCCGTTATTTGTTCGTCACCGCCTTCGACCAGCATGCCGTCAAGGCGTTCGAGGTGCGCGCCGTCGATTACCTGCTCAAGCCGTTCAGCCAGCAGCGCTTCGACACGGCGCTGGCCAATGCGCGCGCCGCCGTCACACCGGTCGAGCGCATCGACGCCGTCGTGCGCGACGCCCAGGCCAGCGCTGCGCCGCTCGAGCGCCTGCTGATCCGCGACGGCGCCCGCGTGCACGTGCTGGCGACGGGCGACATCGAGGTGATCGAAGCGCAGGACGATTACATAGAAATCAGCGCCGGCGGCAAGCGCTGGCTGAAGAACCAGCGCCTGGCGGAGCTTGAAGCACAACTCGATCCGCGCCGCCACGTGCGGGTGCATCGCTCGTGGATCGTCAGCCTGGCCAAGCTGCTGCGCATTGAAGCGCACGGCAAGGACAGCCATGTCTGCGTCATGGCCGATGGCCGCGTCGTGCCGGTCAGCCGCAGCGGTTACCAGAAGCTGCGCGAGCTATTGGCCTGATCTGGCCGCGTTCAGTCCCCACCAGCGCGGTAGCAGCGCCTGCACCTCGGGCTGGGCGAAGCGGTCGTCGATCAGGTACACCACGCCGCGGTCGCCATCGGTGCGGATGACCCGGCCAGCTGCCTGCACCACCTTCTGGATGCCGGGGTACAGATAAGTGTAGTCGTAGCCGGCGCCGAAGCTGGCCTGCAGGCGCTGGCGCACCTGTTCGTTGATGGGGTTCATTTGCGGCAGGCCGAGGGTGGCGATGAAGGCGCCGATCAGGCGTGCGCCGGGCAGGTCAATGCCTTCGCCAAACGCGCCGCCCAGCACGGCGAAGCCGACGCCGCGGCCATCGACGGCGAAGCGGGCCAGGAAGTCCGCCCGGGCCGCTTCGTCCATGCGGCGTTGCTGGCGCCACTGGGGCAGCTCGGGAAAGCGCACGGCGAGCTCCTGGGCCACCTGTTCGAGATAGTCGAAGCTGCTGAAGAACGCCAGGTAGTTACCCGGTTGCTCGGCGAACTGGCGCGCCACCAGCGCGGCGATCGGCGCCACCGAGCGGGCCCGATGCTGGAAGCGCGTCGAGATGCGCTCGACGACGCGCACCTGCAAATGGGTGGTGGAAAATGGCGACTCGACGTCGATGAAGGCGGTATCGGGCGGCATGCCGAGGGCATCGCTGTAATAGTGCCAGGGACTGAGGGTGGCGGAAAACAGCGCGCTGGCATGGGCGAAGGCGAAGCGGGGCTTGAGAAACGGCGCCGGCACGATGTTACGGATGCACAGGGTCGTGCCATCGGCGCCACTGTCGCGGGCGACGTCGAACAGCGAGTGGGCGCCGAACGATTCGGCCAGCCGGCCAAACTGCAGGGCGTCGAAATAAAACCGCTGCAGGGCCGGCGCGGGCGGCTCCGGCTGCCCGGCGATGTAGTCGGTGATGTCGCTGGCGGCGCCCTGCAAGCCGGTGAGCAGTTTTTCCGGTAGCTCGGGCAGCACCTGGTAGGGGGCGCTGGCGGTCTTGTCGAGCGCCGACCAGGCACGCCCAACCCGGTCGAGCGCCTTGCGGATCGCCGCCGGCGCCACTGCGCGGGCGGCGCGCAGTGCTGTGCGCGTGAGTTCGCCGGTGTACATCGAGCGCGCCCGCGCGACCAGGTTGTGGGCCTCGTCGACCAGGATGCTCACGCGCCAGCCGTTGGCGGTGGCCAGCGCGTACAGCATGGCGCCGCTGTCGTAATAATAATTGTAGTCGCCGACGATGACATCGCTCCAGCGTGCCATCTCGCTGCCCAAATAGTACGGACAGATGTCATGGGCGAGGGCGGTGGCGCGCACGGTGGCGCGGTCGAGTACCGGCAAGGCGGCCGCGGCTTGCCGCGCCGCCGGCAGGCGGTCGTAGAAGCCGCGCGCCAGCGGGCAGGAGTCGCCGTGGCAGCTCTTGTCGGGGTGTTCGCAGGCCTTGTCGCGGGCCACCAGTTCGAGCACCCGCAGGGGCTGGCCGGGAGTGGCGATGGTGTGCAGGGCGTCGAGCGCCAACTGGCGGCCCGGGCTCTTCGCCGACAGGAAGAACACCTTGTCGATCTGGTGCGCCGGGGCGGCCTTGAGAACGGGGAACAGGGTGCCGACGGTCTTGCCGATGCCGGTCGGTGCCTGCGCCAGCACGCAACGCCCGCTGCTGTTGGCGCGGAAGATGGTCTCGGACAGGTGGCGCTGGCCGGGGCGGAAGGCGGGATGGGGAAACGCCAGCGCGGTCAGGGCGGCGTCGCGCGCCTGGCGGTGCGCCAGTTCGCTGGCGGCCCAGGCGGAGAAGCGCTCGCACAGCCGGGCAAAGTCGGTGGCCAGTTCGGCCGCGCTGGCATGCTCGCGCAGCACGGTTTCACTGTGGCTGCCGATATCGAAATACACCAGCGCCAGCTCGAGCTGCGCGAGGCCGCGCTGCTGGCACAGCAGGTGGCCGTAGACGCGCAGCTGGGCCCAGTGCAGGTGGCGGTGGCGCGCCGGCATGCTCTCCAGGCGCCCCCGGTAGGTCTTGATCTCTTCCAGCAGGTTCTGCTGCGCATCGTAGCCGTCGGCGCGCCCGCGCACCAGCAAGGGGCCGTGACGACCGGCCAGCGTGACTTCGGTTTCGTAGCCGGCGCCGCGACCGCGGGTGACGACGGCGTGGCCGGCGATGCCTTCCTGCGCGGTGGGCGAGGGCGTAAAGCGCAGGTCGAGGTCGCCCGTCTTGGCGGTAAATTCGCACAATGCGCGCACGGCGACGACGTAGCTGGCGGCGGCGCTGTCCTCAGCCATCGGCAAGCCCGGCCGACGGCGCCGCCCACGCCAGGTAGCACACCGCCACCGGCAACTGGTGCAGGGCGCAGTAGTCAAGCCAGCGCAGCTGGTTGTCCTGCAGGCGGTCGCCCGGGCCTTTTACTTCGATCATGCGGTAGCGCCGCTGGGCCGGCCAGAACTGGATCAGGTCGGGAAAGCCGCTGCGGTTGGCCTGCAGGTCGAGCAGCATGCGCTCGAACAGGCGCTTGAGGTGCTGCGGGGCGATGCAGGCCAGCGCCATCTCGAGCAGGGCGCCATCGAGCCATTCCCAGCTGACGAAGGGCGAGGCGATGCCGTGCCTGGTGCGGAAATTGGCGCGCATGGTGGCCAGGTAGGCGTCGCTGTCGAGTTCTTCCAGGCAGGCGGCGAACTGGCCGGCGCGGCGGGCGACGAAATCGGCACTGTACAAATCGACCGGGCCCCGGTGAAACGGGTGAAAGAAGGCGCCCGGGACGGCGCAGAAAATGGCACGCCAGCATAGCAGGCCGAACAGGGCGTTGATCAGCGCATTTTCGACATACAGCACGGGCGCCTCACTGCTGGCGAGGTGTTCGCGCACCACCCCCTCGACCCAGCAGTCGGGGCCCGGCCGCGGCAGGCACAGATCGATGCGCAGGGGCGGCGGCGCCTTGGTCGCGCGGCTTGTCGGCAGGCCCAGTTGGCGGGTCAGGCGCGGCGCGATACGCAGCAACTGCTGGCGCTCGGCCTCGCCCTCGGGCGCGCGCAGGGCCCCTTTGAGCAACTGGTGGGCGGCGCCGTACTGGCGGGTTTTTTCCAGCACCCGCACGGCGCGCACGCGTGCACCGGGAAAACGGCAGGCCTCGTACACGGGCAGGGCGGCATCGAAATCCTGGTCTTTTTCCAGTTGACCGGCCAGTTGGAACAGCAATCGCTGGCGGCGGCTGTCGAGCCACTGGTTGTCGCCAGACGCCGTTGGCAGCCGCGCCAGGATCACGTGCGGCGACACCCCCGCGCGCAAGTCGTCCCTGGCCTGATGCAGTGCGATGTAGTGATCGACGTCGGCACTGCTGCGAAACCCCCGCGAGGCGGGCGAGATATCGACCTGCTCGTAGCGTACCAGGCCCAGGTCGGACAAGATCAGTTCGGTCCAATCCTGGCGAAAGTTACCGAAAAAAATCAGGCGCAGGCGCTCGCACACGGGTTTGACGGTTACCTTGAGCAAGCTGTCGCCGGCGCAGGGGCTAGCAGCGAGCCAGGCGGAAAAGCGCCTGGGCGCTTCATATTGCGCCCGCATGGCGGCGAGCTGATCGGATTTACGCGTCGGCTTGGCCCCGGCCAGGGCAAATACCTGGCCCACTTCCCCCTTCGAGCACAGACCGAACAGCTCGTCGATCGAGACCAGCGGATCGGCTTCGAGCCAGCCCCGGGCCAACAGGGGGCCGCTGGCGGCGATGGCGCAGCCAATTTCATCATAGTTGAGCTTGCTGACCCGAAACAGCGTGCCCTTTCGCATGATCATGCGCACCAACAAGGCCCGCGCTGGCTGGGGCAGTGCGGCGAAGCACGCCAGGAAATCGCCTTCGTCGGCCGACAGCAAATCGCTGTAGCGTGCACCGATCCAGTCGAGCACGCGCTGGAAATTGTCGAGGTAATACAGGGGATGGGCCGCGCCTGCCCCAGGAGAGCTGGCGTGATCGGGGCGCGGGCGATCGACGGAAAAATCCAGGGCCTCGGCCAAGGACGGCGGCAAGGCGCGCAATGCTGTACTGTGCATGCGTACAGTATATCGCAGCCGGCCCCGCGCTCCCAGTGAAATTCTCCGGCAGCGCGCCTGGCGCTTTATTCGCCCGCGTGAAGGAGCGCGGGCAGTGGGCCGGCCATCGTGCACTTCTTGTCAGTCTTGCATTTCTCTTCGGCGCGCGCCCGCTCGGCACGGTGGCGGGGCGCATGAATCAGGATCGCCGAGAGCAGGGCGACGTCGTTATCGATGGCAGCATCGGCGCCCTTGCCGGCGACCGGCGGCGCCAGGTTGACGCGTGGCCCGTGGGCGCTGCCCGCCTTCGCGGCAACGGTGGGCGCCGAGCGGGCCGGGGGCGGCGTAGCGGTGGGGCGGTGCGGTGCGCGCGCGGGGGGCGCGGCGGGCGCCTTTTCGACGACGTCGGCCAGCATTGGCAAGACAGGAATCGGCTCGAGCGAGGTCGGGTCGGGTGGCGCCTCGACTTGCCTGGCGACGGGCGCCTCGCGGGCAGTGTCGAGCGCCGCTTCCGGCTTGGCGCTTGCCGGCGGCTCCACCGGGGTGGGCGTCACCACCACCACCTGGGCCTCGCGGCGCTCCTGCAGTTTGTCCTGGGTCAGGCCGATGAGCAGCCACACCAGCGCCGCCGTGGCCAGCACGCCGGCCAGCGCCGCTGCCCGGGCCGGGCCGGACCAGGTCCCGCGCCCGCCGTTGCCGCCGCTACGCTCGAGACGCGCCAGGATGTTGTCACCATTGCCAGCCGGCCGCCGCGTTGCTGACATGAAACTGGGGCGTGTGGATGGCGTTTGATGTTCGTCTGTAGGGCGCACAATATTACTCCTAAGATTGGCCTTCGTATTCCGATTAGAAACAAATCCGGGAGAGGTCATGCTGATCTTGATCGCACTTGCGTATTTTATTTTGGCCTGCAGCGCCATCTGGATGGTGCTGTTTCCAGCAGGCAGGCAGTTTGCAGGGCAAGTGGTGGGCGCAGTGGGCCGCTGGCGCCTGCCCCGCTGGCGCCTGCCCCCGCTGGCGGGCGCCGCGCGCTGGTGGCGCCGCCAGCGCAAGTGGCTGGCGCGCCACCGCGCCTTGAGCGCCAGCGCCGCCGCGCTGGTGCTGGTGCCGACGCTACTGGCGATCGGCTTGAGCCATCCTGGCATGTTGCCCGGCTTCGAGAGCAGCCGCGCCGTGCCGGACGCCCAGATCGCCGCCCTGCTCGAAGGCGAGCGCCTGTCGCCGCCGGCCGCCTTGCCGCCGCTGGCCTTCACCACCGTCGAAGTGACGCTGGTGCGGCCGATGCTGGTCGACGCCAGCCGCAACTGGCAGCTGCTCCAGCCTGATTTCAGCCAGCGCCTGCTGATGGCGTTCAAGATCATGAAGGACCGCCACGGCTACGAGATGGCGCTGCTGGAAGGCTATCGCAGCCCGGCCCGGCAAAACCTGCTCGCCAGCATGGGCAGCAGCGTCACCAATGCGGGCGCCTTCCAGAGCTGGCATCAATATGGTCTTGCGGCCGACTGCGCGTTCTGGCGCGACGGCAAGCTGATCATTTCCGAGAAGGATCCGTGGGCCATGCGCGGTTACCAGTTGTATGGCGAAGTGGCCGAATCACTGGGCCTGACCTGGGGCGGGCGATGGACCATGATGGATTTTGGTCATGCCGAACTGCGGATGAAGGGCGTGATGCGCAAATAGGGCTTGCGATTTCTCAAGCGTTGGAACGCGCCGTGGCGGGCCACGGCGGGCGGCGGCGTGCCCCAGCGGCGCGGGTCTTGTCCTGCCGCAAATTTGGCCCCGCGCAACGATGCCAACATTGCCTGCCGGATTTTCAATCCAACTTGCGAGTGACCCATGGCCCGACTCTGGCAGTTCCTCACCGATAGCCGGGTGTTCGGCTTGATCGGCTTTGTGGCGGTGGCGGCTTTTCTGCTGCTCGGTGCGCATTTTCTCGAGGTGGCAGCGATCTGGGCGGCCGTGGCCGGCCTGGTCCTGCTGGCGGTCTGGGGCGCCTGGTGGCTGACCCGTCGCCACTACCGCAAGCGCCAGGCGGCGCGCCTCGGTGAAACCATCGCACCGGCCGCCAGTGAAGGCGAAGAGCGCCCGACGTCAGCGGCGCTCGACACCACCGAACAGGACCGTGCTGGCGCCGTCACGGTGCTGCGCAAGAGCATGCTCGAAGCGGTCACCACCATCAAGACTTCGAAGCTGGGCCTGAGCATCGGCGCGGCGGCACTGTATGAATTGCCTTGGTATATGATCATCGGCAATCCCGCCGCCGGCAAGAGCAGCGCTGTCGGTTACTCCGGCTTGCAGTTCCCGATCGCCGGCAGCAAGGCGGTGCAGGGGGTGGGCGGCACCCGCAACTGCGACTGGTTTTTTACCAGCCAGGGCATCCTGCTCGACACCGCCGGGCGCTACTCGACGATCGAATCGGATCGCGCCGAGTGGTTCGGCTTCCTGGCGCTGCTGCGCAAGCACCGGCGGCGCTCGCCCATCAACGGCATCCTGATCTGCGTCAGCGTGGCCGAGCTGATGGGGGCCAGCCCGAACAAAACGATCGAGCTGGCCAAGAGCCTGCGCACCCGCGTGCAGGAGCTCACCGAGCGGCTCGGCGTGTTCGCGCCCGTCTACGTGATCTTCACCAAGGCCGACCTGATCGCCGGCTTCGGCGATTTTTTTCACGACACCGAACGGGCCGAGCGCGATCGCGTCTGGGGCGCCACCATGCGCTACAACCGCCGCAGCACGTCGCCCGATGTGCTGGCATTTTTCGACCAGCATTTCGACGAACTGCACGACGGGCTCAAGGAAATGAGCCTGGCCAGCATGGCCAATCGCAGCGCCACCATGCGCCCTGGTGTGTTCACGTTTCCGCCCGAATTCGCCTCCATCAAGGCGCCGCTGCGCTCCTTCCTGGCCACCCTGTTCGACGAAAATACCTATCAGTTCAAGCCAGTGTTTCGCGGCTTTTACTTCACCAGCGCCCTGCAGGAAGGCAGCACGCCGAACCAGTCGTCGCGGCGGGTGGCCAGCCGCTTCGACCTGACGCTCGAGGGCGCGGCCGTGGTCGAAGGCGCCGCCCGCGAGCAGTCTGGCTATTTTTTGCTGGACCTGTTTCGCCAGGTGATTTTCGCCGACAAGGAACTGGTGGCGCGCTACACCAGTCCGGCCAGCGCGCGCTGGAAGTACGGGGCCTTTTTCAGCGCCACCATCCTGCTGGGTTGTTCGCTGGGTGCCTGGAGCTGGTCCTACATGAGCAACAAGCAATTGGTCGCCAACGTCCAGGCCGATCTTGACAAGGTGGTGCGCCTGCAGGACAAGCGCAGCGACCTGCAGGTGCGCCTGGAAGCGCTCGAGATCCTGCAGGACCGCATCGAGCAGCTCGACAAATACCGCCGCGACAAGCCGTGGATGCTCGGCTTCGGCCTCTACCAGGGGGCGGCGCTCGAGCGCAAGCTGCGCGATGAATACTTTGGCGGCGTGCGCGAGGTGATGCTGCAGCCGGTCGCCGCCGCGCTCGAGGCACACCTGGCGGAGATGAACGCCAATGCCGGCCGGCTCGACGCCTCGGCCGCCGCCGCCGCCCCCGCCACCCCCGCCACCCCCGCCGCCGCCCCGCGTGGCGCCCTGTACCAGGAAGCCTCCACCAGCAGCGTCACCGACGGCTACAACGCCCTCAAGACCTACCTGATGCTGGCCGATAAAAGTCGCGCCGAGGCGGGGCACCTGAACGACCAGCTCACGCGCTTCTGGCGTGGCTGGCTCGAGTCCAGCCGCGGCGCCATGGCGCATGAGCAGATGGTGCGCAGCGCCGAGCGCCTGCTCAGTTTTCATCTGACCCAGATCAGCGACCCGGCATGGCCCCAGCTCACGCCCAAACTGGGCCTGCTCGACGCCGCCCGCGAAAACCTGCGCAAGGTGGTGCGTGGCACGCCCGCGCGCGAGCGCGTGTACGCCGACATCAAGGCGCGCGCCGCTACCCGCTATACCGCCATCACGGTGGCGCGCATCGTCGGCCAGCAGGACCAGGCCCTGTTGGGCGGCAGCGTCGCCGTCTCCGGTGCCTTCACCCGCGAAGCGTGGAGCGGCTTCGTCTACGGTGCGATCCGCGAAGCGTCCAACAAGGAACTGCAAAGCACCGACTGGGTGCTCAAAACCGCGGTGAAGGACGACCTGACGCTCGAGGGCAGCCCCGAGCAGATCCAGAAGACCCTCACCGAGATGTACAAGTCCGACTACATCGGCGAATGGCAACGGTTTGTCCAGGGCGTGACGGTGGGGGAACTGGGCAGCTTCGAAGGGGGCATCAACGCCATGAACCGGCTCGGCGACACCCAGAACTCGCCGCTGGCGCGGCTACTGGAAACGATTTACCAGCAAACTTCGTGGGACAACCCGGGCGCCGCCAGCGCCGCCGCCACCCGCGAACGGGTCGAGAAGGGGGTATGGGCATCGATCATGGCGGCGCTGTCGCGCAATGCGCCGTCGGAAGTGCGCGAGGAGGTGGTGTTGCCGACCACCCTGGCCACCCCGGTCGACCCCAGCGCCCTGGGCGCGGTGGGCCGCGAATTCGCCGGCGTGGCGCGCCTGGTGGGCCTGCGCGAGAAGCAGGCGTCGCTGATGGGCGGCTACCTGGACGCCTTGTCGCGCCTGCGCGGGCGGCTCAATCAGCTCAAGAACCAGGGCGATCCGGGACCGGGCGCCAAGCAGTTCATGCAGCAGACGCTCGAGGGCAGCGGCTCGGAATTGTCGGACGCGCTCAAGTACGTCGACGAGCAGATGTTGACCGGCATGAGCGAGAGCCAGAAGCTGGCCCTGCGTCCGATCCTGGTGCGCCCGCTGATGCAGACCTTCGCCATCATCGTCGGGCCCAGCGAGACGGAGCTGAACAAGACCTGGCGCGCCCAGGTGATCGAGCCGTTCCAGAAAAACCTGGCCACCAAGGGGCCGTTCCTGGCCGGCGCGGCCGAGGCCACGCCGGCCGAGATCGGCCAGGTGTTCGGCCCCGACGGCGCCATCGCCAGGTTTGTCGGCACGGCGATGGGCCCGCTGGTGGTGCGGCGCGGCGACGTCGTCTCGCCGCGCACCTGGGCCGACATCGGCATCGCCCTGTCGCCGCAGGCGGTGGCCAGCCTGCCCGGCTGGATCGCACCGCTCAGCGCCAACGGCGTGGTCACGCCCACCGCGCCGCAGACGGTGTTCCAGATGATGCCCCAGCCAGTGCCGGGCATCGCCGAATACACCGTCGAAATCGCCGGTCAGCAGATGCGCTATAAAAATACCGCGCCGGCCTGGACCAACATGGTCCATCCGGGGCCGCAGGGCGTGCCGGGGGCGCGCGTGTCGGCCGTCACGGTCGATGGCCGCAGCGTGGAAGTGTTTAGCGACACCTCCGACCAGGGCTTGAAAAAGCTGATCGAGGCGGCCACCCGCAAGAAGAAGGAGGGCGGCGTGTTCGAACTGCGCTGGAGCAGCGGCCTGGTGTCGGTGATGGTCGACCTGAAAATCATCAGCAGTGGCGAGACCGGTGCGGCAGCGGGAGCGGCGGGCCAGGGCTTTCGCGGCCTGCGCCTGCCGCCCATGATCGCCGGGCGCGAGGCCGCTGCCCCGGCTGCGCCTGCCGCACCGGCCAGCGCCAGCATGGCCGCCGCCGGCACGGGGGCGCCATGAACGCCGCCATGAGCGCGGCCATCGCCCGCGAGCGCATCGGATATTTCGGCAAGCTGCCCGCCTGCAGCGACTTCGTCAAGCTGGCGCCCGATGTCGAACTGATGGGCGTGCTCGACGACTGGCTGGCCCAGGTGATGACGCGCCTGCCGGACGATCCCCGCTGGAAGCTGCACTACGACGCCATGGCACCGGTGGCGTTCGCCTTCGTCGGACCGCGCCGGCGCCATGCGGTGGCCGGGCACATCGTCGGCAGCCATGATCAGTCGGGCCGGCGCTTCCCGTTTCTGCTCATGCGCGCCATCGGCGTTCACGCGCCGGCCCACTTCGTGTCGCATTGTCCGCTGGTGCTGGCCCCCCTGTTCGCGCTGCTGGCGCAGCGCACGCCGGCGGTGCTGGCCTCGCCCGCGCCGATCGCACCCCTGCACGACATCGCCGAGCATTCCCCGCTGCTCGACCAGGATGCCGGTGCCGCGCTAGCGGCGTTTCTCGCCACCGGCACGCTCGGCTCGCTGGCGGCGCAGCTGCGGCGTGACGACGTCGGCAGCCTGGTGCTGGCGCTGGGATTATTGCTCCAGCCGGTGATGCACAGCGGCGCCGCCGACCTGGAAAAAAGCCTGGTGCTGCCGCTGCCGCGCGAGCCGGTCGCGCGGCCGGCGGTGGCGGCGTTCTGGATGGAGCTGATCGCCCCCTTCCTGCGCCAGGCCGATCTCGACCTGGCGCTGTTCTTCACCGAGCAGGACGGCGACCCGGTGCTGGTGGTCGGCTTTTGCGACGCCTGCGTGGCGGCGCTGCACGCGATCATCGATCCTGTCGTCGGCCAGCACCAGCAGGTCCGTTTTGCCGACACCGGCTGGGTCGACGAGCAGCTGCGCGTCGACATCGATGTACGCGCGCTGGCCAGCCACCTGGCCCAGCCGGGCTTGCCCCTGCGGATGGCGCGCGACCTGTTCATGGATACCTTTCTGGGAGCTGCCACGTGAAAAAACGCCTGATGATGGTGCTGCTGCTGCTGGGCGCCGGCGCCTGCCTTGCCCAGACCGCCCCCGCTCCCGCACCCACACCCGCCCCACCTCCCGCGTCGGCGCCTGTGGCCGTCGCCGGGACTGGTGCCCCGCCCGCCACCGGCGGCGCCCCCGTCATCGTCAGCGGCATGCTGGCCGATGAGCCATCGCGCCAGGCGCTGGTGGCGCGGCTGCGCCAGGTGTTCGGCGCCGCCCGCGTGGTCGATCAACTGACGGTGGGGCCGGTAGCCGCCTCGCGCGAGTGGAATGACGCGCTGGGCCAGCTGATCGTGCCGAACCTCAAGCTGGTCAGCCACGGCCAGCTGAAAGTCGACGGCGCTTCGGCCACCCTGCGCGGCGACGTCGCCAGCGACGTCCAGCGCCAGCAGATCGGCGCGCAATTGAGCGGCGTGGCCGATGGCGCCGGCATCACCGTCAACAACGGCCTGCGCGTGGTGGCCTCGGAGCAGTCGGTGCTCGATGCCGCCCTGGCCAACCGCATCATCGAATTCGAGTCCGGCAAGGCCACCCTGACCGACTCGGGCAAGGCCATCCTCGACCAGATGAGCGTGGCACTGCTGGCGCTCAAGGACAAGAAGGTCGAGGTGATCGGCCACACCGACAATGCCGGCGCCCGCGCCAGCAACCTGGCGCTGTCGCAGGCGCGCGCCGAGGCGGTGCGCGGCTACGTGGCGGCCAAGGGCGTCAAGGCCGAGCTGATCGCCGTGTCGGGCGAGGGACCGGACCGGCCGGTGGCGGACAACCGCAGCGCCGAGGGGCGCGCGCGCAACCGGCGCATCGAGTTCAAGGTGGTGCAGTAGCGCGCCATCCCGCCGGCTTGCCCGATCCGGTCAGGGCAGGGTGATGGTCACGCTGGCCGCCCGCGGCGGCAGCTTGATCATGTCGTTGTAGCCGGCCAGCGCGTCGTTGGTCGAGTGGGCCAGGCTGGCGCGCAGGCCAATGTAGCCGCCCAGGCCGGCCAGCGCGAACACCGCCGTCAGCACCCACAGCGACAGGTCGCTGCGCAGCTTGTTGGCGACCTGGTCGGGCCGCTCGGCGTGCGGTGCGAAGGCCCGCGTACGGCCGCGCATGCGGGCGATCTCGTTGCCCAGCGTGGTGCTCATGAACTTGAGCTTTTCGTCGCCGTTGATCGCGTAGCGGCCCTGGAAGCCCATCAGCAGGCACATATGGAATACCTCGAGCGCCTGCAGGTGCGGAGCGCCGCGTGTGCGCAGATCCTCGAGTTTGGTGAAAAAATGTTCGCCGGCCAGCTGGTCGCCAAACAGCCGCAGTTGCAGGGGGCGGGTCTGCCAGCCTTCGCGCGCCATGTAGCTTGAGCGCAGGATGATTTCATCGACCGCTGCGCAGAACGCATAGCGCGCCGCGTACACATCGTCGATCGGCGCCCCCAGCGCCTTGGCCTGCCGATCGACCTCGGCGAGGAAGCCGCTGATGGTGTCGCCGAACACGGCGGGGTCTTGCGGGCCGCTGCCGTTCTTGAGCAGGTAGAGCGCATAAAAGCCTTCGTACATCAGGTCGAGCAGACTCTGTGTGCCGGCCCCGCCGGCGCCGCGGTTGGCCAGCAGGGTGGGGGCGGCGCGTCGTTCTGCGTGTTGGGTCATACAGCCTCCTCGATTGGGGCGCGCCATGGAACGGCGGCAAGCAAACGCCAAGCTTGGGCGATGTAGCAGCGCATTTGCTGCGTTGTCGCAAGTGCTGCGTAAATTTCTCGGAAACACCACAACAGCAAAACAATTGATCCGTCGCAAGGGGGCCGTATTTCTCACGTTCAATATAGCGGCTGGACAAACGGTACCGGAGACTTCGATGACTATCTTCCGCATTTTTCCCGCGCTTGCCTGTGCGGCCTTGCTCAGCGCCTGTGCGGGTCCGGCTGCGACGCCGGGGAGCAAGCTGGCCAGCATGGACAGCATTCTGAGCGAGGCTGACGCCGCCGCCAAGGCGGGCCGTCCGGACCAGGCCTACGCCATGCTGCGCACGGCCGCCGCCAGCAACCCGGCCGACAAGACGCCCCTGCTGCGCATCGCCCAGATGCGCTTTGATGACAAGAACTACGGCGAAGCCATCGTCAGCGGCCTGCAGGCGCTCGAGCGCGATCCCAACGACATGCTCGCCTACAGCCTGGTGGCGGTAAGCGGTCTGCGGGTGTCGAGCAAGGCGCTGGGCGACCTCTCGCAAAAGAACGGCTTTACCGGTTCCGTGCGCACCGAGGCGCAGGACCTGGCGGCGCTGCTGCGCAACACCCTCAAAGAGCCGATCGTGGTGCCCACCGGCCCGCGCGCGGCGCCGGCGCGGCCAGCGACACCGGCGACGCCGGCATCGACGGTCAAGCCGGCCAGCACGGCGTCGACCGTCAAGCCGCCCTGCACGAATCCGTTTTGCGGCTTGAACTAGGCGCGCAGGCGCGCACCCCGCGCGATCCCGGCCGGCTGGTCCGGCCCCTTTCCCTCTTCAGGAGTCCACATGGCCAAGAAAGACGGCGTGCAAAAGCGCCTGCAGAAAGTGCGCCCGCCGCGGGTGCAGATGACCTATGACGTCGAGATCGGCGACGCCATCGAAAACAAGGAGTTGCCCTTCGTGGTGGGCGTGATCGGCGACTTCGGCAGCGATCCGGCGGCGGCGAGAAAAGCCCTGAAGGAGCGCAACTTCGTCAACGTCGATGCCGACAATTTCGACGAGGTGCTGGGCGCGGTGGCGCCGGTGGCGCAGTTCCGGGTGCCCAACCACCTCTCCGGCGAAGGCGGTGAATTCGCCGTGCAGTTGCAGTTCAAGGAGATGGCCGACTTCCGGCCCGAGTCGGTGGTGCGCCAGGTGGCGCCGCTGAACGGCTTGCTCGAAGCGCGCACCAAGCTGGCCGACCTGCGCAACAAGCTCGCCGGCAACGACCGTCTCGAAGACATCCTCTCGGAGGTGCTGTCGAACACCGAGAAGCTGGCCAGCCTGCGCAGCAAGGAGCCCCAATGAGCGCCCTGATCGACAGCCGGCCCCAGGACCAGGCGGCGCAGGCGCAGACCATGGCGGGGGAGGTCGACCTGCTCGACGAGATCATCGAACAAAGCCGTGTGGCGGCGTCGTCGAGCGAACATGCGCGCGCCAAGGACCTGATCGCCGAACTGGTCAGCCAGGTCATGAACGGCACCGTGGTGATGTCCGATAACCTGTCGGCCACGCTCGATGCCCGCGTCGCCGAACTTGACAGGATGATCTCGGCGCAACTGTCGGCGGTGATGCACGCGCCGGCCTTTCAAAAGCTCGAGCGCAGCTGGACCGGCTTGCAGTACCTGGTGAAAAACTCCACCACCTCCGGCGGCCAGCAGATCCGCATGATGAACGCCACCAAGAAGGAGTTAATCAAGAACTTCCAGTCGGCGCTGGAATTCGACCAGAGCGCGATTTTCAAGAAGGTCTACGAGGAGGAGTTCGGCACCTTCGGCGGCGCCCCCTACGGCGCCCTGATCGGCGACTTCGAAATCAGCCGCCAGCCCGAAGACATCTATTTTCTCGAGCAGATGTCGCACGTGGCGGCGGCCAGCCATGCTCCCTTCATCACGTCGGCGGCGCCCGAGCTGATGGGCATCGAGAGTTTCGGCGACCTGGGCAAGCCGCGCGACCTGGCCAAGGTCTTCGACACCGTCGAATACGCCAAGTGGAAGGCGTTTCGCGAGTCCGAGGACGCGCGCTACGTGGGCATCACCCTGCCGCGCTTTCTGGGCCGGCTGCCCTTCAACCCGGCCGACGGCATGACGGTCGACGGCTTCAACTATGTCGAAGATGTCGACGGCAGCGACCACCAGAAGTACTTGTGGTGCAACGCCGCCTACGCCTTCGGCGCGCGCCTGATGAGCGCCTTCGAGGACTTCGGCTGGTGCGCCGCCATCCGTGGCGTCGAAGGGGGCGGCCTGGTGGAAGACCTGCCCACCCACACCTTCAAGACCGACGACGGCGAAGTGGCCCTGAAATGTCCGACCGAGCTGGCCATCACCGACCGCCGCGAGAAGGAATTGTCGGACCTGGGTTTTATCTCGCTGGTGCATTGCAAGAACACGGCCTACGCGGCGTTCTTCGGCGCCCAGTCGGCGCAAAAGGCGCGCAAGTACGCCAACGACGCGGCCAACGCCAATGCCGTGCTGTCCTCGCAACTGCAGTACATCTTCGCCGTCTCGCGCATCGCCCACTACATGAAGGCGATGATGCGCGACAAAATCGGCAGCTTCTCGGCCGCCTCGAACGTCGAGGAGTACCTGAACCGCTGGCTGACCCAGTACGTCCTGCTCGACGACAACGCCAGTCAGGAACAGAAGGCCCAGTTTCCCTTGCGCGAAGCGAGCGTGCAGGTGGCCGAGGTGCCGGGCCGGCCGGGCGTGTATCGCGCCGTGTCGTTCCTGCGGCCCCACTTCCAGCTCGACGAATTGTCCGTTTCACTCCGCCTGGTCGCGGAACTGCCGCAATCGACCAAAAACTGATGTTTACTCTTACTTTCACCTATCCATTAACTATCCAAGGAGCAGAGCATGGCAATTGACGTATACCTGCAGATCGACGGTATCAAGGGCGAGTCGACCGACGACAAGCACAAGGACTGGATCGAATGCAAATCGGTGGCCTGGTCGGTGTCGCAGCCGAAGTCGGCCACCGCGTCCACCGGCGGCGGCCACACTGCCGAGCGCTGCGAGCACAGCGAAATCAACATTTCCAAGCTGGCCGACCTGGCCACCCCGATCCTGCTGCAAACCTGCTCGTCCGGTAAAACCATTCCCAAGGCGAAGTTCGAATTCATGCGCGCCGACGGCAAGGGCGAACGCATCAAGTATTTTGAAATCGAACTGGAAAATGTCCTGATCGGCGACGTCAGCCCGAACGTGGGCGAGGGCGACATCCTGACCGAGACCATGGGCTTGAAGTTCTCGAAGGTGAAGTGGAAGTACACCCAGCAGAAGGTCACCGGCGGCTCCGGCGGCAACACCTCGGGCGGCTGGGACCTGGCCACCAACAAGGTGGTGTAGGAAGAAGCGACGGTCCTTGATGCCGCGGCCCCGGGCCGCGGTTGTTGTTTGGTGTTACTCGATCAGCAAAACGGTCAGCGGGCACAGTGCGCCCCCGCCGCGCCTGATCCTCATCGGAAGGAACCGCCATGGACATCAACCTGAAAACGCTGATTGGAAAACTCGACGACAGCACCCGCGCTGCCGCCACCCGCGCCGCCGCCATCTGCGTCGGCCAGGGCCACTACGAAGTCGACATCGAGCACCTGTTCCTGGCCCTGCTCGAGCAGCCCGACTGCGATTTTACGTGCATCGCCCACCAGTGCGGCATCAGCCTGACCGGCCTCGAATCGGACCTGCGCCGCGAGATCGCCAAGTTCGCCCGCGGCAGCAGCCGCACGCCGGTGTTCTCGCGCCACTTGCCCACGCTGCTCGAACACGCCTGGCTGATCGCCTCGCTGGGCTCGTCCGGACCGCACCGCATCCGCAGCGGCCACCTGTTGCTGGCCCTGTTGACCGCGCCCGACCTGGCCCAGTTGGCCCAGCGCGGTTCGAGCCTGTTTGCCCAGATCCCCGTCGAGCGCCTCAAGCACGACTTCGAGAAGATGACGCGCGGCTCGGCCGAATCGACGCTGGCCGCGCCAGGCACGCAGGTGCCGGCCGGCGACGCCATGACCGAGGTGGCGGCGGGCCAGCGCGCCACGCCGGCGCTCGACCAGTTCACCACCTGCCTGACCCAGCGCGCGCGCGAGGGCAAGCTCGATCCCGTGATCGGGCGCGATGGCGAGATCCGCCAGGCCATCGACATTCTCATGCGGCGGCGCCAGAACAACCCGATCCTGACGGGCGAAGCGGGGGTCGGCAAGACTGCCGTCGTCGAGGGACTGGCGCTGCGCATCGCCCAGGGCGAGGTGCCCGCGGTGCTGCAGGGCTGCGAGATTCACACGCTCGACATGGGCCTGTTGCAGGCCGGCGCCAGCGTCAAGGGCGAATTTGAAAATCGCCTGAAAAACGTCATCGACGAAGTCAAGAGGAGCCCGCACGCCATCATCCTGTTCATCGACGAGGCCCACACCATGATCGGCGCCGGCGGCGCCGCCGGCCAGAACGACGCCGCCAATCTGCTCAAGCCGGCGCTGGCGCGGGGCGAGCTGCGCACCATCGCCGCCACCACCTGGGGCGAATACAAAAAATATTTTGAAAAGGACGCCGCCCTGGCGCGCCGCTTCCAGGTGATCAAGGTCGAAGAGCCCGACGAAGCGACCGCCTGCGCCATGCTGCGGGCGATGGCGCCGCTGATGGAACAGCACTTCGGCGTGCGCGTGTACGACGACGCCATCGAGGCCGCCGTCGCGCTGTCGCACCGCTACATCAGTGGCCGCCAGTTGCCTGACAAAGCCATCAGCGTGCTCGACACCGCCTGCGCCAAGGTGGCGCTGGGACAGTCGGCCACGCCGGCGCTGGTGGAAACGCAGGCGCGCCTGATCGAACGCATCGATGCCCAGGTGGCGGCGCTGCTGCGCGAGCAGGCCGGCGGCGCCGACCATGGCGCGCGCCTGGCCCAGCTGGCGGCCGACCACGCGAGCGCGCTCAATGCCCTGCGCGAGGGGCGCCAGCGCTGGGAGCAGGAAAAAGCCATCAACAACGACATCCAGCAGCTGCGCGCCAGCATCGAGGCGGGCGACGGCGCGGCGCCGGCGGGACAATCAGGCGCCTTGCGCGGCATGATCGCGCGCCTGCGCGAGCTGCAGGGCGAGGCGCCGCTGGTGCCGGTGCAGGTGGACGCCCACGTGGTGGCCGAAATTGTCGCCGGCTGGACCGGCATTCCGCTGGGGCGCATGGTCAAGGACGAAATCAGGACCGTGATGAATCTGCAGGCGCTGCTCGAAGAGCGCATCATCGGCCAGTCGCACGCCGGCGCGGTGGTGGCCCAGCGGGTGCGCACCGCGCGCGCCAACCTGGACGATCCGAACAAGCCGAAAGGGGTGTTCCTGTTCGTCGGCAGCTCCGGCATCGGCAAGACGGAGACGGCGCTGGCGCTGGCCGACCTGCTGTACGGGGGCGAACGCAAACTCATCACCATCAACATGAGCGAATACCAGGAAGCGCACAGCGTGTCCGGTCTGAAAGGATCGCCGCCGGGCTATGTCGGCTATGGCGAAGGCGGCGTGCTGACCGAGGCGGTGCGCCGCAATCCCTACAGCGTGGTGCTGCTCGACGAGGTGGAAAAGGCCCACGCCGACGTGCTCGAACTGTTTTTTCAAGTGTTCGACAAGGGCGTGCTCGACGACGCCGAGGGCCGCCAGATCGACTTTCGCAACACCATCATCATCCTGACTTCGAACGCGGCATCGAGCCAGATGATGCAGGCCTGCCTGAACAAGGCCGCCGCCGACCTGCCCACGCCCGAGCAGCTCGCCGAGCTGATTCGCCCGCAACTGATGAAGCACTTCAAGCCGGCGTTCCTGGGCCGGCTGACGGTGGTGCCGTTCTACCCGATCGGCGACGCCGTCCTGGCGCGCATCATCCGCCTCAAGCTCGAGCGCATCGGCGCGCGCATCCTGCACAAGCACCAGGCCCGCTTCGAGTACGACGAGGCCCTCGTCAACGCCGTGCTGGCGCGCTGCACCGAAGTCGACTCGGGCGCACGCAATGTCGATGCGATCTTGAACGGCACGCTGCTGCCCGAAATCGCCGACAACGTGCTGGCGGCGATGGCCGAAGGGGGCGCGCTCAGGCGCATCAAGTGCGGCGCCACCCGCGCCGGCAAATTCAAGTACCTGATCGAAGCGGCCTAGCCAGGGAGGCGTCATGGATATCGAAGAACTGCTGGCCCCGGTCAGCGCCGCGCGTCCGTGCGGCGAGGACCTGGCCTTTTCCAGCGAACTCGACGCCATCGGTCGCGCGCGCCAGGCCGACGATCCTTCGCTCGAGCAGGGCGCCTGGGTCACCACGCTCAAGGAGGCGGACTGGAAGTTCGTCGCCGCCGGCTGCAGCCGGCTGCTGAAAAGCCGCAGCAAGGATCTGCGCCTGGCGGTCTGGCTGGCCGAAGCGTCGGCCAAGACGGCGTCCCTGCGCGGACTGGGCGAGGCGCTCCTGGTGACGGCCGGGCTGTGTCAGCGCTACTGGGACGCCTTGTATCCGCTGGCGGACGAGGGCGGTCACGAGCAGCGCATCGGCAATCTGAGCTGGATTGCCGCGCGGGTGGCGCAACTGGCCAGGGAGATCCCGGTGACGGAGGGGGCCAGCGCCTATTGTCTCAACGATTTCGCCTTCGCCCGCAGCCATGCCGGCAGCACCGCGGGCGCGGCCCCGGCTGGCACCAGCGTGCCCGATCCGGACGGCGCCCGTCGCAAGAGTTCGGCGGCGTTCTACCGGCGCCTGCTGGAGGACTGCGTGTATTGCCAGGGGGCGCTGGACGAACTCGAGCGGGTGATCGATGCCCGCCTGGGTCCCGACGGCCCCGGTTTCACGGCCGCCCGCGCCAATTTGCACGATGTGGCGCACTTTGCCACGCCGATGGCGGCCGTGACAGCGGCGCCGGACGCGCCGCCTGCCGCTGCAACGGCGCCCGACGGGGCGCCAGCGCTGGTGGCATCGGCGCCGCCGCCAGCGCTGGCCGTGGCCGGTGGCCACGTGCAAAGCCGGGCGCAGGCGCTGGCCCAGTTACGACAGGTGGCGGCATTCTTTCGCCAGAGCGAGCCGCACAGCCCCGTCGCCTACCTGGCCGACAAGGCGGCGCACTGGGGCGAGCAGCCCCTGCACGTCTGGCTGCGCGCGGTGATCAAGGACGACTTGCTGTACGCCCAGCTCGAGGAGATGCTGGGCGCAGGCAAGTCGGCGGCCTGATCACGCGACGAGCGAACTCAACTGCTCGCCGGCGCCACCTTGGCGCTGGCCTTGCTGATCTGGTCCTCGACCGTGGCCACCGCCTGGCGGGTGGCCTGGGTGACCTGCTCGTAACCCTTGAACGCGTTGTCGATGGCGGTCTTGATGATTTCGACGGCGTTTTCCGAGCCCGGTTTGACGTTCTGCGTGACGTCGTAGATCAGCGCGCTCAAGGCGCTCTTGGCTTCGGCGATGTGGCTGTCGGCGGCATCGTGGAATTCCTTGCGGATGTCGTCGATGATCACTTTCATCTGTTCCTGGTACTCGACGGCGCCACCCATGTCCGGCTTGGCCTGGCTGGCCATGGCCGCCATCGCCGCCGTGGCATCCTTGGCGTCGCGCATTTTCTGGCCGGCCGCCATGGCGCTGTCGACCGAACTGCGGGCGGTGGCCATGTTCAGCGCCACCACTTGTTCGACGCCCTGCACCGCCTTGCTGGTGAGGGCGTTGAACGTCATCATCTGAAGTTCGAACAGGGTCTTGGTGGCGGATGCGAATTGCTCGGGACTGGTAAACATGCACTTCTCCTCGGTTGGTGCTGCGATGGACAACCTTGCTGCTTCTCCTCCGGTACTGCTGTGCCACACCGATCGGCTGCGCCGTCGATGGGTGTTTTTAGTCGGTGACCGCCGCGGCGGACCACGATCTTTCATTATTCATGCGCCACCGGCTTTGTGCAATGGCTGTCCCGGTAGGGCCCGAAGGCCTTTTCCCAGCCGGGCCCCAGCGGAGTTTGCGCGCACACGGTTAGCCCGTTGAGCTTGCTGCGCCAGGTGAACCACGGCGCCGGCCTGGCAAGCGCGGCCCCGGTGGCGAGCAGCAGCACGGCGGCCACCAGGCGCAGGCGGGGGCGGCCCATCATGGGGCCAGCAGGGCGGTCTGCCCCGCCTCGATGGCCGTCGGCGCCGGCGCGCGCTGGGGCGCCACGGTGGGCAGTTGCAGGGTGAAACGGGCGCCGGCGCCGGCCGCGCTGTCGAGTTCAATGCTGCCGCCCAGGATGTTGGTGACGATGTTGTGCACCACGTGCAGGCCCAGGCCAGAGCGGGCGCCTGCTGCGCCGCTGGTAAAAAACGGGTCGTACACGCGCGCCTGGATGGCGGCGGCAATGCCGACGCCGTTGTCGGCCACGCAGATCGATACCTGGCTGCCCGTTTCGATGGCGCTGATGCGCACCACGCCGCCGCTGATGCCGGCAAAGGCATGCTCGAGGCAGTTTTCAAACAGTTCCGTCACCACCTGTGACAGTGGCCCCGGATAGCTGTCCATCGTCAGGTCATGGGCCAGGTCCAGTTCGAGCGTGATGCGGGCCGGCTTGGCGGCCACCCGCAGGGGCGCGGCCAGGTCGCTCAACAACTGCGACAGGGAAAAGTGGCGCCGGTCGGCGCTGGCCTGGTCGACGGCGATCTGCTTGAAGCCGGCCACCAGGGTGGCGGCGCGCTTGAGATTGCGCACCAACAAATCACCGGCTTCGCCGGCCTCGGCCAGGAAGCGCTCCAGTTCCGAGCGGCGCAAGCCCTGCGCCATCTGCAAGCGCAAGGCGTGGGTGCGCTCGGCCAGCGAGGTGGCCGCCACCACGCTGTTGCCAATGGGGGTGTTCAGTTCGTGCGCCACGCCGGCCACCAGCACGCCGAGCGCGGCCAGTTTGTCGCGTCGCACCAGTTCGTCCTGCGCTTTCGACAGGGTCGCCAGGGCGCTCGACAGTTCCCGGTTGATCTGGTCGGCGCGCGCCACCGCCGCCGTCAGCGCGGTGGTGCGCGCCGTGACCAGTTCTTCCAGGTGCTCGCGGTGCAGTTTCAGTTCGCGCTGGCGGCGGTGGCGCTGGAGGGCGATGCCGGCCAGGTGGCTGGCGATGCCGATCAGGCGGATGTCCGACTCGTGCGGGCTGCGCACTTCGTGGTAGTACATGGCGAACGAGCCCAGCACGTCCTCGCCGTCGGGTATGATCGGCGTCGACCAGCAGGCGCGCAGGCCGAACGGGGTGGCCAGCGGCAGGTAGGGCGCCCAGTTGGGGTCGACCTGGATGTCGGGCGAAATGACCATTTTTTTGGCGTACATGGCCACCCCGCATGACCCCGTATGGGGGCCGATGTGCATGCCATCGAGCGCCTTCATGTACGCCGCCGGCAAGCTCGGCCCTGACATGGGCCGCAAGGAAAAACCGTCGTCGTCGAGCAGCAGGACCGAGCACAACACGCCAGGCGAGAGCGACTCGACCAGGCCAACCAGGCGGTCGAGCACCGGTTTCAGGGCGGCGCCACCGGTGATCATTTCAAGAATTTCGCTCTGGCCGTCGCGCAGCTTTTCGGCGCGCAGGCGCTCCGAAATGTCGACCAGGCGGCCGTGCGCGAGCGCGTGGCCGGCCACTGGCAGGCGGATCAGCAAAGCTTCGCAGGGCAACTGGCGGCCATCGGCGCTGGCAACAACGAGGGGGAACTGGTGACTGCGGTTCTCGCCCGCGCTGGACATTTGTGCCTTCAGCAGCAGGCGTGAGCTGCCCCCGTCCGGCTGCTGGTCCGGGCACAGTTGATCGATGCGCATCGACAAAAGCTGGGCGCGCGTGCGGCCCAGCATCGTTTCCGCTGGCAAATTGACGTCGACCAGCAGCGAAGTGTGCAGATCGACCAGCACGCAGGGGTCCGGCGATTGCGCCAGCATCGCGTGGTAATTGCAGTGAAGGGCGCTCAGATCCATGGGCATGGTTCGCTCGCGACGGCCGTCTGTGCTAAGCGGCGGTGGCGGGGTAACCCTCGTCATCGAGGCGCGCCAGGATGGCGGCGGTGGCCGCGCTGGTGTTGATCGAGGCTTGTTTGCGGTCAATGTCGATCATGACCTGCGCGGCCGGATCGAGTTCGAGCACGGCTTCGGTGATGGCGCGGGCGCAGTGGCCGCAGCTAATGGCAGGTATCTGAAGCGTAAGCATGGCATTCCTTGTGGCAGGCAGCGAGGAGCAGTTTAGCCTATCGCTGCACAATGTGCGCACAGGAGAAGGGAGGCGACGCAGAAAAACGGCGCGCAGGCACAGCGCAAAACAAAACGCCGCATTTCTCGACAAGAGAACTGCGGCGTTTTGTGGCTGCTACTACAACTGAATGCGGAAATAACTCCGGTAGTGGTGCCCACGGAGGGACTCGAACCCCCACACCTTGCGGCACATGGACCTGAACCATGCGCGTCTACCAATTCCGCCACGTGGGCACTGATATTGCAACCTCAACTTTACTGCTTTTGCTGCCAACTACAATGCCGCAATCCCGAACTGCGATCACGGCGCAATGGTTGTTACTGCTTACAACTAACTGCGGAAAACACTCCGGTAGTGGTGCCCACGGAGGGACTCGAACCCCCACACCTTGCGGCACATGGACCTGAACCATGCGCGTCTACCAATTCCGCCACGTGGGCACTGTTGCTTCTCTGCGTTGCCGCCGAATTCTGCTATCATACTGGTCTTTGGTGTTTTGCGCCAGACTAACTTTCGTTACTCTGCGCTGCGACCATCTTCCATTCTGCTGCATTTTTCGTTCGCTTCGGCCTAGGCTTGCCGCGAAAGACCGAAATTATAGCGGAACAATTTGAAATGTCAAAGTGTCGAAAGCGCCTTTTTTTGGCAAGACATTTGACGAGCGCCGCGTTAGGCGATTCATGGTGTCGTCCGTTACACTATGCAAAATGGCGTGTCAATCTACTCACTGCAGTGAACCGGACGTCTACCGTGAGCACTGTCAAATACATTAAGAAAACGATTTGAACCAACCTACTCATACCATTCCCAGCCGTGAGGATATCCTCGGCATTTTCCGCGACGCCCAGTCGCCGCTCGACGCCAATGCCCTGGCAAAAGCCCTGAAGGTCGACGAGGACGCCATTCACGTGCTGTCGCGCCGCCTGAACGCCATGGAGCGTGATGGCCAGTTGGCCTCGGACCAGGAAGGGCAGTTTGCCCTGGCCGACCATTCCGGCTTCGTGGCCGGCAAGGTCAGCGCCCACCGCGACGGCTTCGGCTTCGTCATTCCCGACGAGCCGGGCGAGGACTTGTTCCTCAACGACAAAGAAATGCAGAAAGTCTTGCACGGCGATAAAGTGCTGGCGCGGGTCACCGGCGTCGACCGCCGTGGCCGCAAGGAAGCGACCATCGTCGAAGTGGTCAGCCGCGCCAACAGTCACGTCATCGGCCGCCTGCTCCATGAAAACGGCGTCTGGCTCATTGCCCCGGAAGACAAGCGGATCGGCCAGGACATCCTGGTCGCCGGCAGTCCCGGCAAGGCCAAGGCGGGCCAGATCGTCAGCGTCGAACTGGTCGAGCAACCATCGCGCTTCAAGCAGCCCACCGGCCGCGTCGTCGAAGTGCTGGGCGACCTCGACGATCCCGGCATGGAAATTGAAATCGCCGTGCGCAAATTCGGCGTGCCGCACATTTTCTCTGAAGGCGCCCTCAACCAGGCCGCCAAGTTGCCCGCCGAAGTGCGCGACGCCGACCTGGCCGACCGCGTCGACCTGCGCGACGTGCCCCTGGTGACCATCGACGGCGAAGACGCGCGCGACTTCGACGATGCCGTGTACTGCGAGCCCGTGCGTGTCGGTGATGAAAACTGCTTCCGCCTGCTGGTGGCGATCGCCGACGTCAGTCATTACGTCAAGCCCAACGATGCACTCGACGTCGATGCCCTCGAGCGCAGCACCTCCGTATATTTTCCTCGCCGCGTCATCCCGATGCTGCCGGAAAAACTGTCGAATGGCCTGTGCTCGCTCAATCCCGCCGTCGACCGCCTCACCCTGGTGTGCGACATGGTGGTCTCGCCGATCGGCGAAGTGACCGCCTACCAGTTCTATCCGGCCGTGATCCATTCGGCGGCGCGCCTGACCTATGACGCCGTCGCCGACATGCTGGGCAATCCGCAGGGCGACGAGGCCGTGCGCCGCGCCGCCATCGTGCCCCACCTGCGCAACCTGTTCAATGTCTACCAGGCCTTGCACAAGGCACGCCAGAAACGTGGCGCCATCGACTTCGAGACCACCGAAACGTACATCGTCTGCAACGCGCTGGGCAAGATCGAAAAGATCATCCCGCGCACCCGCAACGAGGCCCACAAGCTGATCGAAGAGTGCATGCTGGCGGCCAACGTGTGCGCCGCCGATCTGCTGATTCGCCACAAGCACCCCGGCACCTACCGCATCCACGCGTCGCCCACCGAAGAAAAGCTCAACCAGGTCCGTACCTTCCTCAAACAGGTGGGCTTGAACCTGGGCGGCGGCGACAAGCCGCAGGCGAACGATTACGCCATCCTGATGCGCCAGGTCAAAGAGCGTCCCGACGCCGCCCTGCTGCAAACGATGCTGCTGCGCTCGATGCAGCAGGCGGTCTACAGTCCTGACAATATCGGCCACTTCGGCCTGGCCTACGAGGCCTACGCCCACTTCACCAGCCCGATCCGCCGCTATCCCGACCTGCTGACGCACCGCGCCATCAAGGCGATTTTGCTGGGCAAAAAGTACGAGCCGAAAGGCATCAATCTGGCCGGCCTGAACACCACCGTGTCGAACGCCACGCGCAAGAAGCAGGCCAAGGACAAGGCGGCCGGCACCCAGAAGCAGGACAAGGATCTGACGATCTGGGACGCGCTCGGTGTCCATTGCTCGGCCAACGAGCGGCGCGCCGACGAAGCGTCGCGCGACGTCGAAGCCTGGCTCAAGTGCTACTTCATCAAGGACAAGCTGGGCGAGGAATTTACCGGCATGATCGTCGGCGTGACCAGCTTCGGCATTTTCGTCCAGCTCGACGACCTGTACGTGGAAGGCCTCGTGCACATTACCGAACTGGGCACCGATTTCTTCCAGTACGACGACGCCCGCCACGAACTGCGCGGCGAGCGCACGGGCAAGCGCTATCAGCTCACCGACAAGGTGACGGTGCAAGTGGCGCGGGTCGACCTGGAAGCACGCAAGATCGACCTGGTCATGGCCGGCAACGTCAACGACGACGTCGATGGCACCGGTGTGCCGAAAAGCGCCGCCGCCAGGGCGCAGGAAGCCAAGCCGGCCAAGGCGGGCGGCAAGAAAATGTCGGGCGAGGCGGCAGCGCCGTCGCGCTACGACCTCGATGAATCGGTCGACGGGTCGGCCAAGCCGGCCCCGGCCAAACGCAGCAAAGGCCCCGCCAAGTCGGCGGCGCCGGCAAAAACCAGCAAGAAGAAACGCGCACAATGAAGAATAAAATGATTTTCGGCTTTCACGCCGTCACCTCGCGCCTGCGGCACGAAGCGTCGTCAGTGGAAGAAATTTTTGTCGATGCGAGCCGCCAGGACCGCCGCATGCATGACCTGATCGCCGGCGCCAAGGCGCTCGGCGTGCGCGTCATGCCGGTCGATTCGGCGCGGCTCGATAAAATCGTCGGCACCCGCCGCCACCAGGGCGTGATTGCCTTCGCCAGCCAGTTGGCGCTGGCACGCAACCTCGACGAACTGCTGGACGCCATCGAAGGTCCGCCGCTGCTGCTGATCCTCGACGGCATCACCGATCCGCACAACCTGGGCGCCTGCCTGCGCGTGGCCGACGGCGTCGGCGCCCACGCGGTCATCGTGCCGAAGGACCGCGCCGTGGGCCTGAACGCCACCGCCGCCAAGGTCGCCAGTGGCGCCGCCGAAACCGTGCCGTACATCACCGTCACCAACCTGGCGCGCACCATGCGCGAGCTCAAGGAACGCGACATCCTGCTCATCGGCACCACCGACGATGCCGACCGCGGCCTGTACGAAGCCGATTTCACGGGGCCGGCGGCGCTGGTGATGGGCTCGGAAGGCGAGGGCATGCGCCGCCTGACCCGGGAAACCTGCGATGTGCTCGTCGGCATTCCCATGTTCGGCTCCGTCGAGAGCTTGAACGTCTCGGTCGCCTCGGGCGTGTGCCTGTACGAAGCACGCCGCCAGCGGCTCGCCCGCGAAGTCTGACCGGCAGCACTGCCAACGGGGCTGGCGCCGCGCCAGTCCGTTGCCGATGGGCGCCGTCAAACGCGGCGTTCATCAGCGTCCCGGCCCGGGATGCGCTACCATGGTTGTCTTGCAACTGTTCGCCCCATCCCCGCATGTTTCCCAATCTCACTGACGACATCAAGAGCATCATCGAACGCGACCCTGCCGCGCGCAACGGGTTCGAGGTGCTCACTTGTTATCCGGGCTTCCAGGCGATCATGATGCATCGCTGGGCGCAGGCGTGCTGGCGCAACCAGCTCAAGTGGCTGGGCCGCTTCATCGCCTACATTGCGCGCATCATCACCGGCATTGAAATCCACCCCGGCGCCACCATCGGCCGGCGCGTGTTCATCGACCACGGCTTCGGCGTCGTCATCGGCGAAACCGCCGTGGTGGGCGACGACTGCACCATCTACCAGGGCGTCACCCTGGGCGGCACCTCGCTCACCAGCGGCTCCAAGCGCCACCCGACGCTCGAGCGGGGCGTCATCATCGGCGCCGGCGCGCAGGTGCTGGGCGCCTTCGTGGTGGGCGAGTACGCCAAGGTGGGCTCGAACGCGGTGGTGGTCAAGCCGGTGCCGGCCGGCGCCACCGCGGTGGGCAACCCGGCCCATATCGTGCGCAAGAATGTCGATGTCGACGAACGCAGCGCGCAGATGTTTTCCGCCTACGGCGTTACCCCGAATGGCGACGATCCCCTGTCGAAGGCGCTGCACGGCCTGATCAACCACGCGGCCCGCCAGGATGAGCAGATCGAGCGCATGATGTCCACCCTGAAGCAGGCGGGGCTGTGCTGCCCGGCCATGCCCGACGGTGATAGACTCGACACCGTCCAATTGAATAAACTAGTCGATTAAGGAAGCCGGATGACGATGGAACATGGCGCTGCAGACAATCCAGACCAGCTCGACCCGTTCGAGGTGCGCGTGCTGGCCGTGCTGGCCGAAAAAGAGGCGCTCACGCCCGACAACTATCCCTTGTCGCTCAACACCCTCACCAACGGCTGTAACCAGTTGTCGAGCCGCGACCCGGTCATGCAGTTGTCCGAAGAGACCGTCGCCGAAGTGTTGCAGCGCCTGATGCAGCGCAAATTCGTCAGCGGCATCACCCAGGCCGGCGCCCGCGTGGTCAAGTACGAACACCGCATGCGCATCAAGTGGACGCTCGAGCAGGACAAGCTGGCAGTGCTGGCGATCCTGATGATGCGCGGCTTGCAGACGGCCGGCGAAATCCGTACCCGCAGCGGGCGCCTGCACGATTTCAAATCGGTGGCCGAGGTGGAAACCTGCTTGCAGTTCCTGATCGACAAATACCCGCCGTTGGTGGCCAAGCTGGCGCTTGCGCCCGGCACCAAGGAACCCCGCTACGGCCACCTGCTGGCCGGCGAAGCGGCGCTGGCGCGCCAGGAATCGGCGTTCGGCAGCGTCAGCGCGCCCGTGCCCGGTAGCAAGAGCGCCCAGCTCGAGCAGGAAGTCGCCGCCCTGCGCCAGGAAGTGGATGAATTAAAAGCCCAGTTCGCCGCTTTCAAACAGCAATTCGACTAGGATTTATGCGCAATCGTGCATAAAAAACGCCGCATTCGCGGCGTTTTTGCATTCCCGTGTACCGGTTCAGCCTTCGTCGCGCCAGCGGCGCAGGCGGATGGCGCCGTAGATCATCAGCGCGCCGGCCACCACGCCGATCCACACGGTCGGTTGGGCCAGGCTCAGCCACGATTGCACGAACACATTGCCGGCATCGACGTGGTTGTCGGCATTGAGCAGGGCGCGCCCGGAGGAGGTGCCGAACGGCAGCCAGAATCCCGGCACCACGCTGGCCAGGCCGCGCAGGACGATGTTCTCGCCGATCCACTTGACGTCGATGCCCACATCCATGAACGAGGACGTCATGAAACTGACCCAGCGCAGCAGCGCCAGCGCCAGCAGCGGCACGCCCACGGCCCACAGGAACACCTTCGACCGGGCCCATGCCGACACCATCAGCAGGTAGCCGACCGTGGGCAGCGCCCACAGCAAGTACACCGGCAACAGGCCCAGCATCTGCAGGGGCGCCAGCCAGAACGCCGGGTTGCCCAGCACCAGGCCGACGATGTGGATGCCGAAGAAGCCGGCGCCGAACATGGTCAGCAGCACGATCACGAAGGCGGTGACGATGCCGATCACAAACGTCAGCACGGGCGCCAGCACCAGCGCGGTGAGGGCCTTCGACAGCACTGTGTCGCGGTCGGAGATGGGCAGCGACTTCCAGAACAGGATGCTGCGGTCGCGGCGGTCGTCATACAGCGCCGACAGGCAGTAGAAGAACACCACGAAGGGCAGCACCCCGAACAGTGGTGCGGCGGCGGCGATGTAGCCATTGGCGACGGCATTGGCCATCATCACGCGCTGCTCCTGGCCCATGGTGGCGACGGCGGCGGCGCGGGTAAATTCATGGCCGTTGACGATCACCTTGGCATCCATGGCCGGCGACAGGAAGCCGTAGGCGAGCGTGAGGGCCACCACCGCCACCATTACCAGCGCCACCACGGCAGGCGCCCAGAACATCGATCCCTTGTGCTCCCAGTATTCGCGGCGGATCAGCCAGTTCATGGTTTTCATGCGTAACTTCCTTTCATGGTGGCGACGAACAGGTCGGCCACGCTGATGTTGCGGGTTTCTCCCAGGCCAGCGAGTTGTTCGCGCGAGACCCCGCCCGGCCCGGCCGAGTCGAACAGCATCACTGCCTTGCCGAACACGCTGCGCTTGTCGATCGGTTGCAAGGCGTTGGCGGCGTTGATTTTCTCGCTCGGCACCATCACTTCCGTGTAGCGCTCGCCCACTTCCTCCATCGACGCGGCCAGCACGATCTTGCCGTCGCGGATGAACATCAGGTCGGTGAGGATGTGTTCGACTTCTTCCACCTGGTGGGTGGTGATGATGATGGTCTTGCCTTCATCAAAATAATCTTCAAGCAGGTTCTGGTAGAACTGCTTGCGGTAGATGATGTCCAGGCCCAGGGTGGGCTCGTCGAGCACCAGCAACTTGGCGTCGATGGCCATCACCAGCGCCAGGTGCAGCTGCACCACCATGCCTTTCGACATCGACTTGACCTTCATCGACGGCTTCAGCTTGGTGGCGGCGATGTAGCGCTCGGCCTTCTTGCGATCGAAGCGGGGGTGTACGCCGGCAACGAAATCGATGGCGTCGCCCACCGACAGCCAGCGCGGCAGGATGGCCACGTCGGCGATGAAGCAGACCTCGCGCATGAGCGCGTCGCGCTCGGTGCGGGGATCGAAGCCCAGCACGTTGAGTTCACCATCGAAGGGCACCAGGCCCAGCGCCGCTTTCAGGGTGGTGGTCTTGCCGGAACCGTTGGGGCCGATCAGGCCGACGATGCGGCCGGCGGGAATGCTGAAGCTGACATTGTCGACGGCGGCCTGCTTGCCGTAGCGTTTCGACAAGCCGCTGGCGGTGATGACGGCGCTCATGACTGCGCTCCCGGCGCGCTGCCGCTGAGTAAATCATCGACACTCAGGCCCAGCCGGCGGATCCGTTCCACCATCGCCGGCCATTCCTCGCGCACGAAGCGCTCGCGTTCGCTTGCCAGCAGTTTCTCGCTGGCCCCTTCCGTCATGTACATGCCGATTCCCCTTCTTTTTTCTACGAGATTGTCGTCGACCAGTTCCTGGTACGCTTTCGATACGGTGATGGGATTGAGCTGATAGTCGGCGGCAACCTGGCGCACAGAGGGCAGGGCATCGCCCGCCTTGAGGTCGCCGTCGAGCATCATTTCAAGCACCTTCTCTTTCAGTTGCCGGTAAATTGGCGTGTGTTCGTTCCAGCCGGGCGTCATCATGGTCGATGCTCCCGCCGGATCGGTGGCATGGCGTGCTGCATGGTGCCTCCCTGGGTGATTGGTGTTGTAGTAGACTATAACACCGTCACAGGTGGCAGCAAGTTATTTCGGATATGCATGGTGCCACGGACAAAGCGGTACTCGCTTGCCTATGTGCCATTATTAATGATGGGTAAAGCTTTGACTACGAAAATTTTTAGCCGGCGGCGCGCGGCAAGGGCGTGCCGTCCCAGTCGTGGCGACTGATGGCGCCGGTGGCGTCGATGGCGATCCAGCCGCCGCGCGGGGCGTCGGCGTCGAGCTCCCAGTCCGGCAGCACATAGCGGCGGCGCGCGCCGTCCGTGTGCAGGGCAGGGCGGTGGGTGTGGCCGTGGAGGATGACGTCGCTGGCGCTGCGCTCGTGCAGGGCGGCGATGGCGTCGGCGGTGACGTCCATGATCGCCATGGTTTTATTGGCGTGCGCGTCGCGGCTGCCGTCGCGCAGGCCGGCGATGATGGCCTTGCGCTGGGCCAGTGGCAGCGCCAGGAACTGCGCCTGCCAGGCGGGATCGCGCACCTGGGCGCGAAAGGCCATGTAGGCGGTGTCGCTGGTGCATTCGGCGTCGCCGTGGACCAGCGCGACGCGGGTGCCGGCGATCGTCGTCACATGGGGTTCGGCCAGCAGCGTCAGGCCGCAGGCGCTGGCAAAGCCGGCGCCGACGAGGAAATCGCGGTTGCCGGCGATCCAGAACACGGCCACGCCGGCATCGGCCACGCGGCGCAAGGCGGCGGCCACGGCGGCATTGAATGGGGAGATGAGATCGTCGTCGCCTGCCCAGTATTCGAACAGGTCGCCGAGCAGGTACAGCTGGTCCGCGTGCACCGCGCGCTCGGCCAGGAAGCGAAAAAACGCCTCGGCCGTGCGCGGGTGCGCGTCCTGCAGGTGCAGGTCGGAAATAAAATACGCGGCAATGCGGACCGGCTGGTTCATGGTTGTTGCCGGGTGAACCAGCCGAGGGTGCGCAATTACAGGACTTCGATTTTTTCGATGATCACGGCGTCGCTTGGCACGTCGGCGTGCATGCCGCTGCGGCTGGTCTTGACCTTGTTGATCTGGTCGACGATGTCGGTGCCTTCGGTGACTTTGCCGAACACGGCGTAGCCCCAGCCGTCCTGGCCTGGATAGTCGAGGAAGGCATTGTTCTTGGTGTTGATGAAGAACTGTGCCGACGCCGAATGGGGATCCGAGGTGCGTGCCATGGCCAGCGTGTACTTGTCGTTTTTCAGGCCGTTCTTGCCTTCGTTTTCGACCGTTTGCGGCGCCGATTTCTGTTTCATGCCTGGCTCGAAACCGCCGCCCTGGATCATGAAGTCGCTGATGACGCGGTGAAAAATCGTGTTGTTGTAATGGCCTTGCTTGGCGTACTCGATGAAGTTGGCGACCGTTTTCGGTGCTTTCGCTTCGTCCAGTTCAGCCGTGATGGCGCCCATATTGGTGGTGATCAGTACTTTGGTCATGATTGTCCTTTTGGATAAATGATTGGTGAGAGTGCTGCGTCGTTTATTTTGTTTTGACGACACTGGCGCCGGTAATCACGATCGGCACCACCGGCACGTTTTGCTGGCCCTTGACGTCGTCGACGACGACGCCCTTGATCTTGTCGACCACATCCTGGCCCTGGATGACTTTGCCGAACACGGTGTAGCCGAAGCCGTCGCGGCCCGGGTAATCGAGCGCGGTGTTGTCGGCGACGTTGATGAAAAACTGCGAGGTGGCCGAGTGCGGGTCACCCGTGCGCGCCATGGCCACCGAATACGGCACATTCAACAGGCCATTATTGGCTTCGTTCTGCACCGGCTTGCCGGTTTTTTTGGTGACCAGCCTGGCATCCATGCCGCCGCCCTGGATCATGAAACCGTCGATCACGCGGTGAAACACGGTGCCCTTGTAGTGCCCGTTCTTGACGTACTGGAGGAAATTGGCCACCGTTTTCGGTGCTTTTTCCTGGTCCAGTTCGAGCACGATTTCACCCATGCTGGTCTTGAGCGACACCTGCGGCGCCTTGGCGGGGTCGGCGGCCAGGACGGCGCCGCCGAACGACAGGCCGAGCAGCACGGTGAGCGCGCGGCCGAGCCAGCGGGCGGGGGAATTTCGGAACATCGAGGCGACCATGGCGACTTTCACAAGGTGGAGTTAGCGCAAAGCGCTGTCAAGCGGTTTGCAGAAAAATAAACCTTGGCCATCTGCGGCCAGAGGAGATTTTAACAATGCTATACTTTCGTGCAGAACGTCCATTCTATCAAATAAGAACAATACAGAGGGCCGTGACGATATCGAACGATCAACCGCTGCCGGTGCGTGCCCCCGTGGGTTCCGCACCCCTGTCAGCTATGGTTCGTGGCGTCGCGGCCCCTGCTATCCACCGCAAGAGCCCGATGAGCCAACTGAAGATTTACAACACGCTCGCGCGTGACAAACAGGACTTCGTCCCTATCGTCCCCGGTCAGGTCGGGATGTACGTGTGCGGCATGACCATCTACGATTATTGCCACATCGGCCACGCGCGCATGATGATGGCCTTCGACGTCGTCTATCGCTGGCTCACGGTGTCCGGCTACCAGGTCAACTATGTCCGCAACATCACCGACATCGAAGACAAGATCATCCGCCGCGCGGTGGAAAACGGCGAATCGATCCACGCGCTGACCTCGCGGTTCGAGCGCTACATGGACGAAGACACGCAGGCGCTGGGCATCCTGCCGCCCACCTCGGTGCCGCACGCGACCGATTACGTGCCGCAAATGCTGGGCATCATCGAGCTGCTGGAAAAAAACAATCTGGCCTACCAGGCTGACGATGGCGACGTCAATTACGCCGTGCGCAACTTCCCCGGCTACGGCAAGCTGTCCGGCAAGTCGCTCGACGACCTGCGCGCCGGCGAACGGGTCGACGTCAACACGGGCAAGCGCGACGCCCTCGATTTCGTGTTGTGGAAAGCATCAAAAGAGTCCGAGCCCGACGAAGTCAAGTGGCCGTCGAAGTGGGGCAGCGGTCGCCCCGGCTGGCACATCGAGTGCTCGGCGATGTCGTGCGCCACGCTCGGCGAGCATTTCGACATCCATGGCGGCGGCGCCGACCTGCAGTTCCCGCACCACGAAAACGAAATCGCCCAGTCCGAAGGGGCGTTCAACAAGCCGATGGTCAACTACTGGCTGCACAACGGCTTCGTGCGCGTCGACAATGAAAAAATGTCCAAATCGCTGGGCAATTTCTTCACCATCCGCGACGTCCTGAAAAAATACGACGCCGAAGTGGTCCGCTTTTTCATCCTCAAGGCGCACTACCGCAGCCCGCTCAATTATTCGGACGCCCACCTCGACGACGCCAAGGTGGGGCTGACGCGCCTTTACACGGCGCTCGACGGAATCGATTTGGGCGAGGCCGTCGCCGTCGACTGGACCGGGCCGTATGCGGTCCGCTTCGCCGACGCCATGAACGACGACTTCAATACGCCGATCGCGATTGCCGTGCTGTTCGACATGGTGAGCGAACTGAACAAAACGAAGTCGCCCGCGCTGGCGCGCCAGTACCGCGCGCTGGCCGACGTCATCGGCCTGCTGGGCCGCAGCGCCCAGCAGTTCCTGCAAGGGGCCGCCAGCGACGCCGACGCCGGTATCGCCGCCCTGATCGTCGCCCGCACCGAGGCCAAGAAAGCGAAGAATTTCGCCGAATCGGACCGCATCCGCGCCGAACTGCTGACCAGTGGCGTCATCCTCGAAGACAAGCCGGACGGCAGCACCAACTGGCGCCGCGCATGATGGCGCTCAACAGGGATGTCGTCGGCAACGCCGCTTTGCTGATCGAAGTGCCGGCTTACTGGGAAGAGGCCAAGCTCGAGCTGATGAAGCGCGACCGCATCATGAAAAAGCTGATCCCCCAGTTCGGCGATCTGCACCTGGTCGGCCACCCGGACCCGTTCACCACCCTGGCGCGCTCGATCGTCGGCCAGCAGGTGACCAACAAGGTGGCGGACGCCGCCTGGGCCCGCTTGTTGGCGGCCTGCCCGAAAATCACCCCGGCCCAGGTCATCAAGGCGGGTGCCGAGCAACTGGGCGGCTGCGGTCTGTCCAAGCGCAAGACCGAGTACATCCTCGACCTGGCCGACCATTTCAAGGCCAAGCGCGTGCACGCCAACCTGTGGGCGGAAATGGCCGACGAAGCAGTGATCGCCGAGCTGGTGCAAATTCGCGGCATTACCCGCTGGACCGCCGAGATGTTTCTCATTTTTAACCTGCTGCGGCCGAATGTGCTGCCGCTGGACGACCCTGGCCTGATCCACGGCATCAGCCACAATTACTTTTCCGGCGAGCCCGTTTCGCGCAGCGATGCGCGCGAAGTGTCGGCCAACTGGGAGCCGTGGCGGACGGTGGCCACCTGGTATTTGTGGCGTAGCCTGGACCCTGCTGCGGTAGAATAGGCGATCAGCGGCCTGCCGGGCGAGCACCGCGGCCCTTAAAAAAATTACAAAAGGCAGCGCACGCTCAGGCGGCGCCGTCCATGAATTCCCTCGGAGGACCAATGATTAAAACAACTTTCCTCAATTTTGAGCAGCCGATTGCCGAGCTCGATTCCAAGATTGAAGAGCTGCGATTCGTGCAGGACGATTCCGCCGTCGACATCTCCGAAGAGATCGACCGCCTGGCCAAGAAAAGCCAGCAGCTGACCAAGGATATCTATGCCAAGCTCACGCCGTGGCAAGTGTCGCAGATCGCCCGCCATCCGCAGCGTCCCTACACCATGGACTACGTCAACGAAATCTTCACCGATTTCCACGAACTGCATGGCGACCGCTCGTACGCGGACGACCTGTCGATCGTCGGCGGCCTGGCCCGCTTCAACGGCCAGGCCTGCATGGTGATCGGCCACCAGAAGGGGCGCGACACCAAGGAGCGCGCGCTGCGCAACTTCGGCATGCCCAAGCCGGAAGGCTACCGCAAGGCCATGCGCCTGATGAAGCTGGCTGAAAAATTCGGCCTGCCCATCTTTACCTTCGTCGACACCCCCGGCGCCTTCCCCGGCATCGACGCCGAAGAGCGGGGCCAGTCCGAGGCCATCGGCCACAATCTGTACGTCATGGCCGAGCTGAAAGTGCCGCTGATCGCCACCATCATCGGTGAAGGCGGCTCCGGCGGTGCGCTGGCCATCGCCGTCGGCGACGCCGTGCTGATGCTGCAATACGCCACCTATTCCGTCATCTCGCCCGAGGGCTGCGCCTCGATCCTGTGGAAAACCGCCGAGCGTGCCGCCGACGCCGCCGACGCCCTCGCGCTCACCGCCCACCGCCTCAAGGCCATGGGCCTGATCGACAAGATCATCAACGAGCCGCTCGGTGGCGCCCACCGCGACCCGAAAGCCATGGCCACCATGCTCAAGCGCGCGCTGGCCGATTCGCTGCGCCAGTTCCAGGGCATGAAAACGCGCGAGCTGATCGACACCCGTCACCAAAAACTGATGAGCTACGGCAAATTCAAAGAAACCCTGCCCGTCGAAGAGTGAGTTGTCCGTGAGTCGATCCCAAGCCGGCGTCCTGCCGGCCACCTTCGCGTGCGCGCTCGATGCGCTGCGCGATGGCAGCACCGCCCCGCTGGCCCTGGCCTTTAGCGGCGGCCTTGATTCCACCGTACTGCTGCATCTGGCCCACGCCTATGCCAGCGCGCACGATGTGCCCCTGTTTGCCTTCCACGTTCACCACGGCATCAGCCCGAACGCCGACGACTGGCTCGCGCACTGTCGCGCGCAGTGCGAGGCGCTGGGCGTGCGTTTCGACGCGCGCAAGGTGAGCCTGCAAAAAAACAAGTCCGGTGTCGAAGCGGCCGCCCGCAAGCTGCGTTATGCCGCGCTGGGCGCCCTGTGCGCCGAGCATGGCGTGACGCTGATGCTGACGGCGCACCACCTGGACGACCAGGCCGAAACGGTGCTGCTGCAGTTGCTGCGCGGCTCCGGCATGGCGGGCCTGTCCGGCATGGACGCGGCCAACAGCGCGCCCGACTTGCTCGCCAACGCCGACCTGGTGATGGCCCGGCCGCTGCTGCCGGTGAGCCGCCAGGCGCTCGAGGATTACGCCGCCGAGCATGCCTTGGGCTGGATCGAGGACGAGTCGAACCTCGACGTCCGCTACGCCCGCAACGCCCTGCGCCTGCAGGTGATGCCGGCGCTGGCGGCGGCGTTTCCCGGCTTTCAGGAGCGCTTCGCCCGCAGCGCCGCGCACGCGCAATCGGCCCAGCGCTTGCTGGTCGAACTGGCCGAGCAGGATTTGCGCGCCGTCGAAGTCGACGCCTTCATCGACGTCGCCCGCTTGCGCGGCATGTCGCTCGAGCGCGTGCGCAACCTGCTGCGCCATTGGTTCGGCCTGCAGAACGTGCGCATGCCCTCGTCGGCCTGGCTCGACGAGATGGTCACGCAGTTGCTCGAAGCGCGGCCCGGTGCGCAGATCCTGGTGACCCACCCCGACTGCCACATCCGTCGCCACCGCGACCGCCTGCACATCGTACCGAAACTGGACGACCTGGCCGGCATGCGCGACCCGGACGACGAGGGCATCATCGTCCGGCACGCCCAGCGTTTTCGCTGGCAGGGCGAAGCCGCGCTGCACTTTCCGGACTACGGCGGCACCGTGCATTTCGAGCAAGCCGGGCGCGGCTTCGATGGCGCCTGGCTGCGCGAGCAGGATTTGCAGATCGATTTCCGGGTCGGCGGTGAGCGCCTCAAACTGGCGCACAACCGGCCCACCCGCAGCCTGAAGTACCACTATCAGGCGGTCAATGTGCCGGCCTGGGAGCGCACCCGCCTGCCGGTCGTCAGCGCCGGCAAGCGCTTGCTGTATGCGGCCGGCATCGGCATGGATTACCATCACCTGGTCGACGGCGAGGGCAGCATCAGCTTGCGCTGGCAGGCCGATCTCGCCCCCTGATAGTCGAAAAGCGCATGATCTTATATCCACAAGGTATAGCTTTGCCGACCCGGCTTCTTGTCATTTTGCATTGCAGCATGTAGAGTAAAGCCCTCTTTTTACCTCCTACTACAGAGAAACACCTATGGCTTTAATTGTCCACAAATACGGCGGCACGTCGATGGGCTCGACGGATCGCATCAAGAACGTTGCCACCCGTGTGGCCAAGTGGCACGATGCCGGCCACCAGGTGGTGGTGGTGCCGTCGGCCATGTCGGGTGAAACCAACCGCCTCATTGGCCTGGCCAGGCAGCTGATGGACCAGCCCGACCCGCGCGAACTGGACATGATTTGTTCCACCGGCGAGCAGGTGTCGGTGGGCTTGCTGGCCATGGCCCTGCTGGCCATTGGCAAGGATGCCGTGTCGTATGCGGGCTGGCAGGTGTCCATCAAGACCGATTCGGCCTTCACCAAGGCGCGCATCCAGTCGATCGACGACACGAAAGTGCGCGCCGATCTGGACGCGGGCAAGGTGGTGATCATCACCGGCTTCCAGGGTGTCGACGACCATGGCAACATTGCCACGCTGGGCCGTGGCGGCTCGGACACCTCGGCGGTGGCGATTGCCGCCGCCTTGAAGGCGGACGAGTGCCTGATTTACACCGACGTCGACGGGGTGTATACGACCGACCCGCGGGTGGTGACGGAGGCGCGCCGTTTAAAGACGGTGACGTTCGAGGAAATGCTGGAAATGGCCTCGCTCGGTTCGAAAGTGTTGCAGAGCCGCTCGGTCGAATTCGCCGGCAACTACCGCGTGCCCACCCGCGTACTGTCTTCGCTGACCGACCCCCTGATGCCGCTCGAAGAAGAAGCCAATTCGGGCACCCTGATATCGTTTGAGGAAGACAAAAATATGGAACAAGCCGTCATTTCCGGCATCGCCTTCAACCGCGATGAAGCCAAGATCACCATCCTGGGCGTGCCCGACAAGCCGGGCGTGGCCTTCCACATCCTGGGCCCCGTGGCCGATGCCAACATCGAAGTCGACATGATCATCCAGAACCAGTCGGTCGATGGTAAAACCGACTTCACCTTCACCGTCTCGCGCGGCGAATACCAGAAGGCCATGGGCGTGCTCGAGGGCGTCAAGGCCGACATCGGCGCGGCCAGCGTGCTGGGCGACGCCAAGGTATCGAAGGTATCGGTGGTGGGCGTGGGCATGCGCAGCCACGTGGGGGTCGCTTCGCAGATGTTCCGCACCTTGTCGGAAGAGGGCATCAACATCCTGATGATCTCCACCTCGGAGATCAAGATTTCCGTGTTGATCGATGAGAAATACATGGAGTTGGCAGTGCGCGCCCTGCACAAAGCGTTCGAACTGGAAAAAGCGTAAGAATTTTCAAAAAATGTGGGTCGTTCCATTGACCGCAGGGGTACCCAGCCGGTATCATCTCGGTCTTCTGATGTAGCAATTGCAGCAGCAGAATGGAGACGTGGCCGAGTGGCCGAAGGCACATCCCTGCTAAGGATGCATACGGCTTATACCTGTATCGTGAGTTCGAATCTCACCGTCTCCGCCAAGTATTAGAAAAAAAGCCCTGGAAACGGGGCTTTTTTTCGTCCCGTCATAGACAGCTCGCTTGATTTTTTTCCGGGGACGTCCGGCACAATCCAGCTCTAAGCGGTAGATAGAACGGTAGATAGAACTACGGTCCTGCAGAGCTCGGTCATGGCGAGAACAGTCAACAATTTATCCGCATTGAAGGTCGCACGCCTGGCTGTGCCCGGGTGGTATTGCGACGGCGAAGGATTGTGGCTGCAAGTATCCGCGAGTAGCAGCAAGAGCCGGGTGTACCGTTATGAAATCGACGGTCGGCGGTATCACATGGGCCTGGGTTCCTTGCGCGATGTATCGCTTGCCGAGGCAAGGGAAGTGGCGCGCGAATGCGGCCGGCGCGTCCGTTCTGGCGCCAACCCTCTGGCTGAGCGCCGCGATGCCGCAGTGGCTCTCAAGCTGGTGGAGGCCCGCACAATCACCTTCGACGCCTGCGCCCAAGCTTACATGGCCGCCCATCGCGCCTCATGGCGCAATGCAAAACATGCCCAGCAATGGGAGAACACCCTTGCGGCCTACGTGTCACCAGTTTTTGGCGCTGCGGCCGTGGGCGAGGTAGATACGGCGCTGGTGGTCAAGGCGTTGGCGCCGATCTGGATCGACAAGACGGAAACGGCCACGCGCCTGCGCGGCAGGATCGAGGCGATCCTCGACTGGGCGACGGTGAGCAAATTTCGCGTTGGTGAAAACCCTGCCCGCTGGCGCGGTCACCTGGAGTTCCTGCTGGCGAACCCGAACAAGGTGGCGCCGGTGATCAACCGGCCGGCCTTGGCATGGATTGAGGCGCCGGCATTCATGGTCCTTCTGCGCCAGCGCGAGGGTGTTTCCGCGCGCGCCCTGGAATTCTTGATTTACACGGCTGGCCGGCATCGCGGTCCGGCGCCAGCAGGCGGGCCTCGACGTAGGCATTGACCTTCAGGCACGGGTCGCGATCGAGTTGCTCGGCGCGGATCTGCAGGCTCTGGCTGGCGCCGTTGACTTCGGGAGATATGGCGATGACCCGCAGTTCACTGCAGTTGGCAACTTGCAGTCGATCGCCAATTTTAAGGCGTGGCTGCTGGCGTGCCGCCTGCAGTTCTACCCACAGGGGACCAGGTCGGATCAGCTTGGCGATGGCGGCGCCAGCGTCGATCTGCTGGCCCGGCTGCGCTGGCAATTCCAGGATGCTGCCGGCAACAGGTGCCCTGACGACCAGCATCGGCGAGAGGCTGCCGCCGCGCGGCTGTCGTCCAGGCGGGCGCGCGCAATGATGCCGTCGTTAAACAAACTGGTGTCGCGTGCCAGTTTATCGGCAGCCAGTTGCGCCTGCGTGGCCTTTTGCACGTAGTCGCTCTGCAGCGCCACGTAAGGCTGGCTGAACAAGGTCACCACGGGCGCCCCGGCACGCACCTGCTGCAAGGTTGCCGTGTGCACCTGCTGCACCACGCCGCCGAGCTCGCTGCTGACCAGGTTCAGCGAGCTTGCCGCCGCAACCACGGTGCCGGGAAAAGGGGCGCCGTTGCCCACCGCTGTGCTGCCCTCCAGCGTCGCCAGCGCAGCGGTGACGGCAATGCCGGCGCGGGTCATGTCCGCTTCGCTGATGCGTATATTGGCTGCAGCGGCATGCGCCATGGTGATGGGCGCGGCAAATAAACAGGGCATGGCAAGCAGCAGCAGCGTGCGCGGCAAGGCGACATGAAGCGACGGCAAGCGGGAGTTTGGCAGGGGGCATCGCATGTGCTTTATTTCCATCAGTTGAGTAATGGCGCCCATGGTGATGTGAAGATATTAAGAAGTTCTTAACAAGCTTCGCCTATCATTGTTGGCATTGAATGAACGGGGAGTGCCAGCGATGCGTATCTTGTTGACCGAGGATGATCCCCAACTGGGGCGCGCCACTCAGATCGGCCTGGAACAATCGGGCTACGCGGTCGACTGGGTACAGTCGGCCGAAAGCGCCCACACGGCGGCGCGGCTGCATCACTACGCCTGCATCCTGCTGGACCTGGGTTTGCCGCAGCAGGATGGCATGCAGGCCCTGGCGCTGCTGCGCCAGGGCGGTTACGACGGCGCCGTGCTGATCGTGACGGCGCGCGACCAGGTGGTCGACCGCATCGCTGGCCTCGACGGCGGCGCCGATGATTTCATCATCAAGCCGTTCGACCTCGACGAGCTGTCGGCCCGCATCCGCAGCGCCTGCCGGCGGGCGCACGGGCGCGTGCGGACCACGCTGGTCCACGGCGACATCGTCGTCGATGCCGCCGCCCGCCGCGTGCACCAGGCCGGCCAGGCGGTGCCGTTGACGGCCAAGGAATTTAGTATTTTGCTCATGCTCATCGAACACTGCGGCCAGGTGATCAGCCGCGAGCGTCTGGAAGAGAGCGTTTATAGTTGGGGGGAAGAGATCGAGAGCAATGCGGTGCAGGTGCATATTCACCATTTGCGCAAGAAGTTGGGCAAGGCGCTGATCCGCACCGTGCACGCGGTCGGTTACAGCATCGACAAGGCGGCTGTGCCGGGGGGCGCATGACGGCGCGCGTCTGGCTGGGGCGCGCAGGCCGCTGGTCGCTGCGGCGCACCTTGCTGGCCTTGCTGCTGGGGCTGACGCTGCTGCTGTGGGGCGTGAGCGCGCTGATTGTCTACCTCGATGCGGAACAGGAAAGCGCCGAGCTGTTCGACCAGTCCCTGAGCGAAACGGCGCACCTGCTGCTGTCGCTGGCCGACCACGAAGTGCAGGAGCATGTGGCCGGCACGCCGCTGGTGATGGCGACGCAGGAAAATCGCAATCACCAGCAATATCTGCTGTTTCAGATCTGGAGCCGCGACCAGCGGATCTTGTATAAAAACGCCGGGGCTCCCGAGACGGGTTTTGCCGCGCCGGGCGCCAGCGGCTATTCCTGGGTCGCACGCGACGGGCAGCAATGGCGCGTGTATGCCGGCTGGAACAGCAGCCGCCGCCTGCAAATTCAACTGGCCGAGCCGGCCACGCACCGCAAGGAAATCAGCGCCCGCTTCGCCTGGAAATTCTTCGGCTTCGCCGTGCTGGCCGTTACCATCGCGGCGGCGGCAATCTGGTGGAGCGTCAACCAGGTGTTCAAGGTGGTGCAAGCATCGGCCGACGAGGTCGCCTTGCGCACAGCCAACGACCTGGCCGATGTCAGCCTCGATGGTGCCCCCGACGAGCTGGCGCCCTTGCTGCTGGCAATCAACCGCCTGTTTGGCCGCGTCCGTGCGACGCTGGAGCACGAGCAGCGCTTCACCGCTGATGCAGCACATGAACTGCGTACACCACTTGCCGCCATCAAGACCAGCCTGCAGGTGATCGAGCGGGCCAGGAACGATGCCGAGCGCGAAGAGTTCGTGAAAAGCCTTGGCCTGAGTGTCAATCGTGCGACCCGGCTGGTCGACCAGCTGCTGACGCTGGCAAGGCTGGACCCGCATCAGCACAGTGCGCAGCTGGCGCAGCACGATCTGGCCCTGCTGCTGGCCGGGCAACTGACAATCTGGGACGCCAGCGCACGGCAACACCATCACACCTTGCTGACGGACTTGGCGCCGGCTGTCTGCCGCGTCAATGGCGCGCTGCTGCTGATCCTGGTGCGCAATCTGCTCGACAATGCGTTGCGCTACACGCCGCCCGGTGGCAACGTCGTGCTGGCCTGCTCCGCCGATGCCACCGGCGCCTGGCTCAGCGTGAGCGATGCCGGGCCCGGCATCGCGCCGGCCATGCGCGAACGTGTCTTCGAGCGTTTTTTTCGCCTCGCCAATGCGAACCGGCCTGGCAGCGGACTGGGCTTGTCGATCGTGCGTCGCATTGCCGATGTCCACGGCGCCACCGTATTGCTGTCTGATGGACCGGGAGGTGCTGGTCTGGTGGTGAAAGTGTGTTTCGCATCGCTTGAGGCTTAATTATTCCTTAACAACTGCGCCTTTACACTGGGTCTGTCGTTCATCGTTTCGATGACGGTTCTGCTGAAAACGCATCGAAGGAGGATTACCCATGAAATGGCGAAACAGTAATACGCAGTACGGATGGCTACCCGCCGCGCTGCACTGGCTGATGTTGCTGCTACTGGTGGCAGTGTTTGCAAGCATGGAACTACGCGGATACTTCCTCAAGGGCAGTGCGGCGCGCGAGGCCATGAAAAGCTGGCATTACACGCTGGGTATTTCGGTGTTGGTGCTGGCGCTGCTGCGGCTGGCCATCTCCTTGGCTGGGCCGGTGCCGGCCATTTCGCCGCCGCCGCCTGCCTTGCAAGTACTGGCGGCGCGCCTGATGAAGTTGGCGTTGTACGGCTTCATGCTGGGCATGCCACTGCTCGGTTGGGCCATGCGCAGCGCCGAGGGCGTGCCGGTGGTGTTCTTTGGCCTGTCGTTGCCACCGTTGGTGGGTGCCAGCGAACAGTTGGCCGACTGGTTCAAAGAGATGCATGAAGCTGGCGCCAGCGTCGGCTATGTGCTGATCGGCTTGCATGCGGCGGCGGCCTTGTACCACCACTATCTCGTGCGCGATGATACGCTGCGCAGGATGCTGCCCAAATAGATCAGCGCTTCGAAAACGGTGCCTCCCGGGCCGTTGACCTGTTACTCATGGCCGTCGGCGCAGGCATGGCGTGGGCTGCCGTTGGCAAACTGGAAAACCCCGAGACCATTCCGGTCGTGCATGGGTTTGCCCTGTTGTTCCGCTACATGTTGAAAGTGGCAACGCGTGTGAAGTTCAGTATGCTGATCGCCAATGCCTGGCACGTCCGTTCGGCTTCCCCTTGCCAGACCCCATCGCCGCCCTGATTGTCGGTGCAATGATCGGCAAAATAGGTTGGGGCTTCGCCTTGGATGCACTGCACGAATTGATGGGGCGCGGCGATGCCAGAAAAGCCGCCGAAATGGATGACTTGGGTCGATTCGGTGGCGCAGGGGCGGGCAGTTGCGATTGGCGTCGCATCTTGGGGAATGGTTAAATAAATCATATTTATAAGTTTTCTTATAGGATACAATTATGGTTCGCTAATTATCATCGGCTGCCGCACGGCAGTGCGCTAATGCCATGATCGCCCAGCCGGATCCTCTTCCGACTTTTGTCCGCTCGACCCACTGTTTTATGGCAGTCCGTGTCCGGTTCAGGCAGCAGGGCCGCGCATGAATGCGCCCCTTCGACCTGCCGCGCCACTGCGCGCACCGGGCAAGACGGTCATTCTTGGCGCCGGCGCGGCAGGACTGGCGGTGGCACACGAACTGAGCGAAGGCGGGGTCGACCTGACCGTCATCGAACGCAACGCATTTGTCGGCGGTTTGTGCCGAACCGTGCGTTACAAGGGCTATGCCTTTGACCTCGGCGGACACCGCTGGTTCAGCAAAAATGAAGATTTGAATGCCTGGCTGCGTCGCCTGATGGGTGACGAACTGGTGCTGGTCAAGCGCATCAGCCGTATTTACTATGACCGCAAGTATTATTTGTACCCGATCGATATCGTCGATCTGTTCCGCCGTTCCAGCCTGCTGGTGATGGCCCACGCGGGCCTGGTGTTTATTTGGGCGACCGTGGTCCAGCTGCTGCGCGCGCGCCCGCCGGCGAATATGCGCGAAGCCTATATTGCCCAATTCGGCAGCAAACTGTATGACATGTTTTTTCGCCGCTACACGGAAAAAGTGTGGGGTCTCCCGTGCGAGAAACTTTCGTCCGATTGGGTATCCCAGCGCACCAAGGGTTTGTCGATCTGGACCTTGCTGAAAGACGCCGTGGGCCGCAAGCAGCCGGCCTTCGCCAGCCTGATCGACCAATTCATGTATCCGCGCGACGGCTTCGTGCGCATTCCCGAGCGCATGGCCGAGCAGGTGGTGGGGCGCGGCGGCGAGGTCATCGTGGCCGCCACGGCATCCCGGGTGATTTACCACGGACCAAACCAGTTCGAGCTGCACTACCGCTGTGGCGGTCAAGAGCACAAGGTCGACTGCGAAACGCTGGTGTCGTCGATGCCGTTGGGCCGTCTCGTACAAATGCTCAGCCCGGCGCCAGGCGCGGCCGTCGTCGCTGCCGCCCGCGCCCTGCAGTTTCGCGCGCTCGTCACCGTCAACCTGATCCTGGCGCGCGAACGCGTCTCCACCGACACCTGGCTGTACGTGCAGGACGAGGAAGTGTTGTTCGGCCGCCTGCACGAGCCGAAAAACTGGAGCGCGGCGATGGTGCCAGAGCCGGGCTGTACCTCGCTGGTGCTCGAGTGTTTTTGTTCACGGGGTGATGCGATCTGGAACATGGCCGACGAAGACATCGTGCAACGCTGCGTCGACGATCTCGAGCAGCGCCTCGGCTTGATCGCGGCCGGCGACCTGAAAGACTACGCGATCGTCCGTACCACCGACGCCTACCCTGTGTACGACCTGGCCTACCAGTCCAACCTGGCCGTGATCCATCAATTTCTGGCCGGCTTTGAAGGCTTGCACATCCTTGGACGCAGCGGCTCGTTCCGCTACAACAATTCGGATCACTCGATTGAAATGGGCTTGATCATGGGCCGCCGCCTGCTCGGCGAGCAACTCGATCCCATGGCCGTCAACCTTGATCCCCACTATCACGAAATGCGCAGCGCCGACGAAGCCGACAGCGCCAACCGCTACGTCCTGCGGCCGGCGCCACTTAACCCTACCGCGAGGCCCAGTGAACGACCATTTACCTGAACCTGGTGCCACCGCGCGCGCACCCGCCGGCAGTTCCGACCGTAGCTTCGGCCTCGTCTTTAGCGCCTTTTTTACCATCGTCGGGCTGCTGCCACTGGCCGCGCACGGCGCACCGCGCCTGTGGAGCCTGGGCCTGGCGCTACTGGTGTTGGCCATCGCCCTGTGGCGCCCGGTCACGCTGGCCCGTTTGAACCGCCTGTGGTCGAAGTTGGGACATCTGCTGCACACACTGGTGAGCCCGCTCGCGCTGCTGGCGATCTACCTGCTGGCCTTTGTCACTACCGGCCTCTTGTGCAAATTACTGCGCAAGGATCTGCTGCGGCTGAAATTCGATCGGCAGGCGCGCAGTTACTGGATCGAGCGCACGCCGCCGGGACGTGCCGATCAACAAATGAAAAAGCAATTTTAAGGAACACCATGCTTGGATTCATCGCGGAGTTGTGGGACTTCATGCGCTCGCATAAAAAATTCTGGCTGATGCCGATTCTGATCGTCATGGCCTTGTTCGGGGCGTTGATCGTGTTCGCCCAGGGTTCGGCGCTGGCGCCGTTCATTTACACGCTGTTCTGACCGATGTTCATTCTCGGGATCTCGTCGTATTACCACGACAGCGCCGCCTGCCTGCTGCGCGATGGCGTCATCGTCGGCGCCGCCCAGGAAGAGCGCTTCACCCGCGTCAAACATGATCCGGCTTTTCCGCTCAACGCCGTCAAGTACTGCCTGGCGCAGGCCGGGGTCAGCATGCAGGACGTCGATTACGTGGCCTTCTACGACAAGCCCTTTCTCAAGTTCGACCGCCTGATCGAAACCTATATCGCCTTCGCGCCGCGCGGCTTCGCTTCATTTCGCAAGGCGATGCCGGTGTGGCTGCGCGAAAAGCTGTTTTTGAAGGACCTGCTCATCGGTGAACTGGCCAACCTGGCGCCTGCTGTCGACTGGGCCGCGCGCATGCTGTTCGGCGAGCACCACCTCAGTCACGCCGCCAGTGCCTTTTATCCGTCGCCGTTCGAGTCGGCCGCCGTGCTCACGCTCGATGGCGTGGGCGAATGGGCCACGTCCTCGCTCGCGGTCGGCCGCGGCAATGCACTGGAAGTGCTGCGCGAGCTGCATTTCCCCCATTCGCTGGGCCTGTTGTATTCGGCCTTTACGTATTACGCCGGCTTTAAGGTCAATTCGGGCGAATACAAGCTGATGGGCCTGGCGCCGTACGGGCAGCCCACCTATGCCGGCTTGATCCGCGAGCACCTCATCGACGTCAAGGACGACGGCTCGTTCCGCCTGAACATGGATTATTTCGACTATTGCACGGGCCTGAAAATGGTCAATGCCCGATTCGAGCAGCTCTTTGGTGGTCCGGCGCGCCTGCCGCACGAGGCGCTCACCACGCGCCACATGGACCTGGCCGCCTCCATCCAGCAGGTGACCGAGGACATCATGCTGCGTCTGACCCGCGCGGCAGCGCGCACGACGGGCCTGAGTGACCTGTGCCTGGCCGGCGGCGTTGCCCTGAACTGCGTGGCCAATGGCAAGCTGCTGCGCGACGGCGCCTTCAAGCGCATCTGGGTGCAGCCGGCCGCCGGCGACGCTGGCGGCGCACTGGGGGCGGCACTGTCGGCCCACCACGGCATGCTGGGCATGCCGCGCACGCTGGCCGCCAACGGCGCCGACAGCATGCGCGGCAGCTACCTGGGACCGTCGTTCAGCCAGCAAGAAATCAACGCCAGCCTGAGCGCCCTGGGCGCCGTCTACGAGGTGCTTTGCGATGACGAGCTGGTGGCGCGCTGCGCCGCCGACCTGGCCGACGGCCAGGCGGCTGGCTGGTTTCAAGGCCGCATGGAATTTGGCCCGCGGGCGTTGGGCGGGCGTTCGATCCTGGGCGACCCGCGCCGCGTCGACATGCAAAAGACACTGAACCTGAAAATCAAGTTTCGCGAGTCGTTCCGGCCGTTTGCGCCATCGGTGCTGGCCGAGGATGCCGCCGACTGGTTCGACATCGATGCCACCAGTGCCTACATGCTGATGGTGGCCGAGGTCAAGCTCGACAGGCGCCTTCCCATGAGCGCCCCCGACAGCGCCTTGTTCGGCATCGACCAGCTCAACGTGGCGCGCTCGCAGATTCCCGCCGTCACCCACGTCGACTATTCGGCCCGCATTCAGACCGTCGATGCGCTGACCAATCCCCGCTACCACGCGCTGCTGACCGAGTTCAAGCGCCTGACCGGCTGTCCGCTGCTGGTCAATACCTCGTTCAATGTGCGCGGCGAGCCGATCGTGTGCGAGCCGGGCGACGCCTTCCGCTGCTTCATGGGCACCGGCATGGACGTGCTGGCCATCGGCAACGCCTACCTGCGCAAGTCGGCCCAGGACCCCGCGCTGGCGCGCGATTACCAGCATGCGTTTGCGCCGGACTAAATGGTGACGATGTGCGCGCAGCGGCCCCACGGCGGGGCCAATCCGGCCGCCATCGCCGTCATCATGCCCGTCTATAATGGCAGCGCCTTCCTGGCCCGTTCACTGGCACCATTGACGGCCATGCTTGCGCGTGGCGAGGTCGCAGAGTTGATCGTCGTCGATGACGGCTCCACCGACGATTCGATGCTGCTGGCGCGGGCGGCCGGGGCAACGGTGATGACCTCGGGCGGACGGCTGGGACCTGGCGCCGCCCGCAACGTGGGCGCGCGCGCGGCGGGCGCTGCGATCCTGTGGTTTGTCGACGCTGACGTTGTCGTCCATGCGCAGGCGGCCGAGCGGATCGGCGCGGTGTTTGGCGGCGCTGGCGGTGCGCCGCTGGCCGCGCTGTTTGGTTCGTACGACGATGAACCGGCCGCGCCCGGCTTTTTTTCGCAGTACAAGAACCTCGCGCATCACCACCAGCATCAGCGCAGCGGCGGGGCATCGTCCAGCTTCTGGGCTGGCTGCGGCGCCGTGCGCAGCGCCGCCTTCGCCGCCGTCGGCGGCTTTGATGGGGCGCGCTATCCGCAGCCGTCGATCGAGGACATCGACATGGGGGCCAGGATGGCGGCGTTGGGCATGCCGGTCGTGTTGGACCCGGCGATCCTGTGCACCCACCTGAAAGTATGGCGATTGAAAGAGCTGCTGGCGACTGACATCTTGCGCCGCGCGCTGCCGTGGTCGCGCTTGATCCTCGCGCGGGGCACGCTGCGCGACGAGCTCAATGTACGGCATTCGGAGCGCTGGCGCGCGCTGCTGGCCGCGCTGTTCCTCTCTGCCCTGGCCGCGCCGCTGCTGGCGCCACCGCTGCCGGCTTTACTGTGCGCTGCGCTGCTCGGCGGCGCCGCCATCGGCGCCAACCACCGTCTGTTTTCTCTGTTTCGCCGCCGTCACGGCAGCCGTTTCGCGCTGCTGGCGATGGCCTTTCACCAGCTGGTGTACGTCTACAGCGGCGCCGTGTTCGCGTTCTGCTGGGTCGAGTGGCGTCTCGGCCGGCGCCCCCGTTAGCGCGCGCAGCTGCGGTTCGCCGTCCACTTCGACGGCCGCTGTGGCGCCCCCCAGCAACAGCATGATCTGGGCGTTGCTGTCGCTGCCGGTGGCCGTGAACTCTTCGCGCACGTTGTGCCAGTCGGTGCCCAGCGCGAGCTGTTTTTCCAGTCCCAGATTACCCCACGGCGCGCCGCCGCTGCTGACCAGATAGTGCAGCGTGCGCGGCGCGCTGGCGCGCACCCGCATCGTGTAGACATAGCGACGGCCGGCGACGATGTCGAAGCCGAAGCGGTGCAGATAGAGCTTCCAGGGATCGTCCACCGGCGTACCACTGAACTGGGCCCCCAGCGGCGCGCCGGCAGCGGCGGGATAGACGATCGTGGCACGGCTGGTGGCGGGAACGTCGGATGAGCGCGACATGTGCCAGAGCCGCATGGGCGGATCGGCAATCGCCGCCGGCGCATGCAGCGCGGCTTTTACGCTCACGCGGGCCAGCAGCGGGTCGGCGGCAATGGCGTGCGCCACCGCCTGGTGCCACAGCGCCGTCGGATGACCATCGTGCGGATGAAACGCCGTGCTCAATTGGCTCACGTCGAGCACAGACAGGTTCGGTGTTGCGCGCACGGCGTCCACCAGCGCAGGCTGATCGCTATGCAGCACCAGCACAACGAAAGGCACGCCGCGCTGTCGCGACATCTCGGCCATGGCGCCGATGAGCGCCACGGTCAGTGCCAATTCCTTGCGGTCGAGCTCGGGCGAGTCGGGCAGGATGGCTGCGCTGCGGCTGATGAAGCCGTCCCAGCGCAGCCGGCCTTGCTCAAGCTCGAAGTGGGGGATCGGCTTGTCACTGCCGTTGACCGAGAACCACGATTGGCGCAGGTAATTGCGGCGCATATGGTGGCTGATCAGGCCATAGACGACAACGTCGGGCTTTTCTTTTTGGGCCAGCTTGTCCTTGAGGACCAGGTACGCATTGGTCGTGCCCCAGCCCGAGTAAGAATAATTGCGCACGCGCGCATGCGGCCACGCGTGCGCGGCCAGCTGATATGCGTACGTTTCGCTGTCCTCGACGCCGGCGCCAAAGGTGAACGAACAGCCAAGGAACCAGACCGTTGGGGGAGCGCCTGGCGCGGCGCTGGGGTCGGGCGTGGGCGCCGGCATCACGCGCCAGCCGTCGGCATCGGTCCGGTACGTGACGTTGAAATCGCGGTTTGACTGGCGCGCCGTGCTGTTGGGCTTGCCCTTGTGGCCGGCCACCGGATCGGCGGTGGTGTTCATGTCGGTCCACTCGGTGGCCGATTGCCACAAGCGTGCACCGAGCAGCAAGGTGAAATCGCCCGGCCGTACTGGTTGGTAGCCCAGTGCGAAAGCGACGGTGACGGGCAAGGTCGCGAAGACGGCCGCCATCGACCAGGCCGGCGAGAGCCGGCGTGCCGCCAGCGCGCCCAGGCCGAGCACCAGCAGCGCGCCGCCAGCGCCCAGTATCAGCGGGGTTTCGATGCGCAGTCGCAGCGTCGGCACGTTGATGGTGTGGCACAGCAGCGCCGCCAGGATCAGCCCTACGCCCTGGAGGATCAGGGTGCAAGCGAACACCGGCCGCAACGGCGCCGCGCTGTGGCGCTTCAATGCTCCGCCTGCAGGTGGTGGCGAAAATAGGCGATGGTGTTCGATAGCCCCGTAACGAGGTCGATCTTGGGCGACCAGCCCAGCGCCTCGCGCACGCGCGAAATATCCGGGCAGCGCTGCTGCGGATCGTCCTGCACCGCGGCGATGGCGACGGTGCGGCTGGCACTGTCGGGCAGCAGCGATAACACCATCCGCGCCAGCTCGGCGATCGTGATCTCGACCGGATTGCCGATATTGAAGGGACCAATCAGGCCGTCGCGGTTGTTCATCACGCGCACCATGCCCTCGATCAGGTCATCGATGTACTGAAAACTGCGGCTTTGCTGGCCGTCGCCGCACACGGTCAGGTCCTCGCCGCGCAGCGCGCTGACAATGAAGTTCGACACCACGCGGCCATCTTCGGGATGCATGTGCGGCCCATAGGTGTTGAAGATGCGGATCATGCGGATATCGGTCTGGTATTGCCGGTGATAGTCGAAAAACAATGACTCGGCGCAGCGCTTGCCCTCGTCGTAACAGGCGCGGATACCGGTCGGATTGACGTGGCCCCAGTAGTCCTCGCGCTGCGGATGCACCTGCGGGTCGCCATACACCTCGCTGGTCGAGGCCTGCAAGATGCGTGCGCCTGTGCTGCGCGCCAGCTCCAGCAGGTTGAGCGCGCCCAGCACCGAGACGCGCGTGGTGCGCACCGGGTCCTGCTGATAGTGCACGGGCGAGGCGGGGCAGGCGAGGTTATAGATCTGGTCGACCTCGAGCCGCAGCGGCTCGGTGACATCGTGGCGCAGCACGGTGAACGCCGGATGGGCGCGCAGGGCATCGACATTGCGCTCGCTGCCGGTGGAAAAATTGTCGACGCAGATGACGGCGGCGCCATCGTCGAGCAGGCGGCGACACAGGTGCGAGCCGACGAAACCGGCGCCGCCGGTGACCAGAATTGTTTTGATCGTCATGCCCGTTCCTGTTGTGCGTGCGCGCCGTCGGCGGCAGTGTCGCCGTAGCCGTTCGGATGAGAAAGGTGCCACTGCCACGCGCTGGCGACGATGGTGTGCAGGTCCGAGCGACTGGCGCTCCAGCCCAGCTGGGCCCTGGCGCGGCTGCTGTCGGCCACCAGTATCGGCGGGTCGCCCGGCCGGCGCGGTCCGCTCACCGCCTCGATCGGTTTGCCGGTGACGGCGCGGCAGGCGTCGACGACCTGCCGCACGCTGTAGCCGGTACCGCTACCGAGATTGAGCTGCAGGGCTACGCCCGGCACCAGCGCCTGCAGCGCGCGCAGGTGGGCATCGGCCAGGTCGTCGACGTGGACATAGTCGCGCACGCAGGTGCCGTCGGCGGTCGGGTAATCAATGCCGTGAATGAGCACGCGCTCGGCCTGGCCCAGCGCCACCTTCAGAATATTCGGAATCAGGTGCGATTCGGGCGTGTGCGCTTCGCCGATACCGCCTTCCAGACTGGCGCCGGCGGCATTGAAGTAGCGTAGCGCGGCAGTGGCGAAGCCATAGGCGCGCGCATACTCCTGCAAGGCCTGTTCGGCCACCATTTTTGAATAGCCATAGGGATTGATGGGCCGCTGCGGTTCGTCTTCGGTGATGGGGATGGTCACGGCGGCCCCATAGGTGGCGGTGGTGCTCGAAAAGACGATGCGGTTGACGCCGGCGCGGCGCATCGCTTCGAGCAGCGACAGCGTGCCGACGATATTGTTGTGATAGTACTTGGCCGGATCGACCATCGATTCACCGACCAGCGCGCAGGCGGCGAAATGCATCACCGCCTCGATGGCATGCTCGCGCAATACCTTCTCGAGCAGTGTGCCGTCGTGCAGATCACCTTCGATCAGCAGCCCGGGCGGCACTGCCGCGCGGTGGCCTTCGCTTAAATTGTCGTAGGCCCACACCTGGTGCCCCGCCCGCGCCAGCACGCGCAGCGCATGGCTGCCGATATAACCTGCCCCTCCAACGACCAGTACCCGCATGCTCATGCTCCTTGATTGATTCCATTTGCCCGACCGGCTACGCTGCGCTGGTGCCAGCGGTACAGCACTTCCAGATACAGGGTTGCCGTCAGTTCAGCGCCGCCGTCGATGAAGACGCCGTGCAGGTCGTTGCAGTAATGCCAGGGCAGCCAGCCTTCTGTGTGCATGCGATGGCGCGCAAGGTAGTCCACCGCGCGCGCCAGTTGCGGCGCCTCCCAGGCCTCGAAGTACATGTACGACAGTGCCGCCAGCGCCGTATGAAAAGGCGTCTCGACCATGCCGTCGGCCTGCTGCAGGGCGGCGAAATGGGCGAGGATGGTCGGCTTGACGCGTTCGAGCTGGTCGATGCGGTGCACCGCCAGCCGGGCCACGTGGAAGTAGGCCACGCTCAGGCTGGCGTAATAACCGGGCGGCATCTGCGCCGTCTCGATCCGTTCAATCAGCCGCGCCAATAGCACTCGGGTGCGTGGCGTGATGCCGCAATGGAGCAGCACATTGGCGGCGATGCCAGGCTCGAAGCTGTCGCGGTACTCGGCGTCGATCAGCGCCATGACGGCTGCGGGCGTGCCATACGCGCGCATGGCCGCGTCCGACACCGCCTTGTCGGCGCGCAGCCAGCGGCGCTCGGCGCGGTGGCGCACACGCCGGTACCAGGGCGCCGGCCGCGGCACCAGCCAGGTCAGGATGTCGCCGCCAGGCGTGATGTTCTCGAACACCATTGCCAGGTTGACGCCACTGGCGACGCCGTTGCGCTCGAGGGCGAGCGCGGCCAGGCAGGTGTCGTCGACGTCGGTGGGGAAATCAATCGGCTTGGCGTGCGCCGGCACGTAGCGCGCCACGCCGTTTTCCATGCCACGGGCAAGCGAAGCGCAGCCTTTACGGATGATGGCCGCCACCCCGGGCACATCGATGTCGGCCAGGTGATAGACGATATTGGCGGTGCAGAACGGGCATTCGCCGAAACTGAACCAGTGTGCGAATGCGGTGGCGCCAACATAGGACGGCACTGCGGCGGGAAAGGCGCGGTAGGTGGGAAAGCTGCCGTCGGCGCCCTGGCTGCTGGCCAGGTAGTCGACGATGGCAGTGCAGGCGGCGGCGAGGTCTACGTCGTCGGCGCCACTGGCGGCGGTAAGCGACTGGTTCATGCAAGTTCCCAACGGTGAGGTAGCAAGGCGACGCCGACGTCCTTGCCGTCGTGGTGCACGGCGAACGGCGCCACCGCGGCCCTGGAGTCGAACACGAGCGGGCTCAGATTGTCCATCAGCGCCACGGTGAAAGAATATTGTCCCGACAGCAGCGGCAATTGGTCGATGACGAAGGTGACGGCGCACAGCGTGCCGTCGAGGCGCTGCATGCCGCTGGCCAGGCCATCCATCTTGGTGCTGATGCCGTAGCACCAGAGCGCGTCGTTGCGCACGATGACGATGCCGACATGGACGCCGTCGCGCCACGCCTGCTCGCTCACGTCGGCGGTAATGCGCAGTGTCAGCCGTTGGCCGGTGGCGATGACACCGGCATGCGCGTCCGAACCGAGGCACACGTCGCGCAACACGGTGCCGCTGCGGCGCGGATCGGCCGGCGCTGGTGCCGGTAGCGCCTGCGCCGCAGCGCCATCGCGGTCGCGCTCATGGTCCTGGTAGGCCTTGAGCACCGAAGCGGTATCGGCCAGCATGGCCGGTTGGCCGTCGCGCAGCCACAGTGTGCGCTCGCACACTTCGCCGATGGCATACATATCGTGCGAACAAAATACCAGGGCGCAGCCGCCCTCGCGCAGTGCCTTGATGCGGCGCATGCACTTGAGGCGGAAGTGCTGGTCGCCCACCGACAGGTGCTCGTCCACCACGAGGATATCGGGCGCACTGGCGGTGGCGACGGCAAAGCCGAGGCGCAGATACATGCCGGACGAGTAAATGCGCACCGGCTTGTCGATGAACTCGCCCAGCTCGGCGAAGTCGACGATATGCGGCATCAGCGCTGCCGTTTGCGCCGGCGACAGGCCCATCACGGCGCAGCCGACGCGGATGTTTTCAAGGCCACTGAGGTCCGGGTGGAAGCCGGCGCCGAGCTGTAGCATCGCGGCGACCCGGCCATGCCGTTCGATGCTGCCGCTGGTCGGCGCCAGCGCGCCGGCCAGCATTTTGAGCAGGGTCGATTTGCCGGCGCCATTGGCACCGACGATGCCAAGTGAGCCGCCGGCGGCCACCTCGAAGCTGACGTCGCGCACGGCGCTGACCGTTTCGCCGTAGCTGCGCCGCAGCAGCACTTCCTTGAGGCTGTCGATGGGGTTGCGGTAAAGCCGGAAGGCCTTGTTTACCACGCGGGCGCGAATACTGTACATCAGAGAAAATCCTTGGCGCGGTCGATGGTTGCCCGGTGCATCCACAGCCCGGCCGCCGCCGCCGCCACTGCCCACACCAGCAGGATCGCCACCGCACTCGAGTCGAACGGGCCATGCACAAGCAGCGCGCGGTAGATCGACACCAGGTGGTGCAGCGGATTGACCGTCAGCGTCCACGCCAGTGCCGGCGGCAGCGCCTCGGCGCTGTAGAAGATCGGCGTGAGGAATAACCATGCCGTGAGCACAAAGCCGAGCACCTCGGCGACGTCGGCGATGAACACGGACAGGATGCTGACGAACCAGCCGATGCCGACCGTCAGTAAGATGCGCAAGGCGATCGCCAGCGGCAGCAGCAAGACCAGCGGGCCGGGCGGCTCGCCGTGCAGCGCCACGGCCAGCAGCAGCAGGGCCAGGCCGGCCACTTCGCTCACCGAGGTGCTCAGCACGCGCGAGGCGGCCACCACTTCGGCCGGGAACTGTTCGCGATCGAGCAGGGCGCGGTCTTCGCGCAAGGACGGGCAAGCGCGCTGCAGGCCGTCGGCGAAGGCCTGGAACGGCAGCAGACCGGCCAGCATGTTGACGGCGAAATGCCAGGCCTGGCTGTCACTGCGGCCAGAGCGCAGGATAAACACGAACACGGTCAGATAGATCGCCAGCGTTGCCAGTGGCAGCAGCACCGTCCACAAGGCGCCAAACACGGTCGTCGCGTAGCGCTTGCGCAGTTCGCGGCGCGACAGCGCCAGCAGCGGGTACCAATAGCGATAAAAGGCGCCCGGCAGCAGCGGCTCGCGTCGAGCGGGGACGGGGATGGTCATGCTGGAGTGCTCCTCGGTATGCTGCGCAGGCGCGCATTGGCGGCGAAACTACCGGCCTCGGCGGCCGAGGCGAAACGACCAAGGCGGCTGTGGTAGGCCAGGTCCAGCGGCAGGATGTCGATGCCGTCGATGCGCGCCGGCGGCGCAGACACTGGTCCGCGGCGCCGTCGAAACGCGTAACTTTCCCCATCAAGGCGTGCCCGATGGAGCAGCTCGAGTAGCGCGTGCAGCATCTGGCGGTCGCTGTAGCCGCTGTCGACGGCGAAGCCGGCCATCTGCCCGGCGTGGGCGGCGCCGTCGGCGCGCAGGCGGGCCAGCGCGGCCACCGCCGCGTCGGCACTGCCAGCCACGACAGCGCCGGCCCTGGCCAGCGCCGGCCACTGCGCCGCCAGTTGCGGGTGCACCAGCGGCACGGCGCCGTGTGCCATGGCCTCGCACAGGCTGCGGTAATTGGCGCCCGTGCTATCGGCGGCGACCACCATCAGCGTCTGGCCAAACAGGGCGCGCATCTGCTGGCGATTGATGGCGCCGGCGATGTCAATGCCGTCAATGGCCAGGACGGCCGCCTGTGCCGGCGCCGAGTTCAGTACCAGCAGCGTCAAGGTCGGCGCGCACTGCAGCATGGCGCGCGCCAGCTCGACCAGCCAGGCCAGCGCTGCCGGGTCACTCTCGGGCGGCGCCAGCAGCAGCAGCGTGGCGCGCTCTTTCGGCGCGGCTGTCGCGCCAAGTTGGCCGTGCGGGATCATGGCCAGGCGCGGCGCCAGCGCCGGCAGCTGTTCTCGCACCTGGCGCGCGACCACGCGGTCGGTGGCGATCGCCCCGTTCCAGCTGGCCCCCATGCGCGCGCCGTGCTCAAGGTACAGTGGGCCAGTGTCGTGAAAGCTGCCGATCACCAGCACCTGGTCCGACAGCGCCGCGCTGATGCATGAATGGCGCCAGTCGAAGGTGGGGAAATAGACGCACGGGGCATTCGATTCGAGCAAACTGATCATCGCGCCCCAACGGGCGCCCCAGTTGTCCTCGCCGGCCACGGCCAGCTCGATGCAGTCGATGTCGGTCGGCCGCGTCAAACGGTCGGCGTCGATATTGACCAGCACCGTCGTCTCCTCGGTAAAGAGCAGGCTGACCTTGAGACCGGCGCCTTGCAGCGCGCGCGCCACGTCCTCCGACCAGGCATTGACGCCGTTGGCCGTCCATACGGGCGCGGCGATGAATACCCGCATGCCGGCCAGCGACCTGGCCAGCTCGTCCAGGCCGAGGGCCGTCGTGGGCGTCACCGCCTGCGACAACTGCTCCTGGTATTGCTCGGCATCGTCGATCGAAGGGAAATTGCCGACCTGCGGCAACGTGAACGGCAGCGCCACGGGAAACAGGCTGACGCCGGCCACGCTGGCCGGCGGATGGTCGAGCAATCCGGCCGGGCGCTTGAAACGGCCGGCGGCGAGGTCCTCGGCGGCGCGCTTGAACACGTGCCGGTAGGAGGCGACCATGTCCTCGACGCGAAAGCCGCCGTGGCGCACCGAGGCGAACGCGTTGGCCGCCATCTGTTGGCGCAACGCCGGTGCGGCCCACAGCCGCGCGATGCCATCGGCAAACGACTCGGCATCGCCGATCGTCGCCAGCACACCGTTGACGCCATCGTCGATCAGCTCCGGGATGCCGCTTTCCATGCGCGACACGAGCGGCACGCAACCTCTGCCCATTGCCTCGATCAGGGCGTTGGGCATGCCTTCGAATTCGGACGCCAGCAGGTAGACGTCGTGCTGTTCGAGCAAGGCTGCCACCGCTTCCGGGGCAACCAGGCCGTGAAAATGGATCAGGCCCTGCGCCACCAGCGGCGCCGCCGCCAGGCGCAGCGCTTGCTCGTCGGGACCGGCGCCGACGATGGTCAGCTTGAGCGGCACGCCGCGCGCCGCTGCGGCGGCGACGATGCGCGGCAAGTCGAGCACCCGCTTCTGGTGCTGCTTCAAGATGCCGTGGTAAATGAGCCGCAGCACCGGCGCCGCGCGCGCCGGTGCCGGCTGGCGTTCGGGAATGGGCACGCCGATCGGGATCACCACCAGGCGATCGGCCAGATGCGGACACAGCGCCAGCGTGTGCCTGGCCACTGCCTCGCTGACGGCCACGACGATGTTCCAGCTGGCGCCGAGGCGGCGCACGTGATCGTAATGGAGGGGGTCGTCGCTGTGGACGATGCCCACCACGATCACCCGGTCCGACAGGCGCGGGCAGACGTTCGAGTGGCGCCAGTCGGAATTGGGAATATAGATGCAGGGCGCGTTTGCATCGAGCGTACGCACCATCGCGCCCCAGTGCGCGCCCCAGCTGGCCGTGCGGTGCAATCCGAGCGAGGCGAACGGCAGGTCGGGCGCTGCCGGCAGCAGCCGTTCGCTGGTCGAGACCAGCTCGCTGTCGTTTTCGGTCAACAGGATCGTGGCTTCGGCGCCGCCCGCGATCAGGCCGCGCGCCAGATTGGCCGAAAACACGTTGACGCCATTGACGGTCCAACTGGTGGCGCCGATCAGTACGCGCAGCGGCGGCGGTGCGGCTGGCGCGGTGCTGGGCCAGCGCGCACGGCAGGCGCGCGCCGCTTGCCGCAGCGCGCGGCGCAGGCTGGCATGGAACAGCCCGACAAACCCCAGCACCATCAGCCAGGCGCGCGGTTCCAGCATGGCCAGGCCAATGAGCAGCGACAGCGGCAGCCACACCTCGACCATTTCGTTGTTCAGGAACGGCACATAGGGTTCACGCGAACTGTCGGCTGGCTCGAACACGGGCTGGCGCCAGCCGCGCAGGCGCTTGACCGCTTCGAGCAGCGCGCAGGCGGCCAGCAGCAGCGCTGCCAGCGGCGCGCGCGCCACCAGCGGCGCCAGCAGCACACACAGGGCCAGCAATTCGACTGGCAGCAGCCAGCTCACCAGCTGCCGCGCCGCGCCTATGCCGATGGTGCCGACCAGGGTGCGCACGCCGGCCACGCTGTCGGCCTGGTGATCGGCGACCTGGTGCAGGACGATGCCGCGCACACCGGCCAGGGCAGCCCAGCAGCCGACGGCGCCGATGAAGGGGCCGGGCGCATCGATACTCAAGGTTGCCGCGCGCGCCACGATCAGCGCCGGCAGCAGATGCACGCCGGCGGCGTCGAACAGGGCACCCCACAATCCGCGCCCCTTTAAGCGCAGCGGCGGCACCGAGTAGGCGATTGGCAGCAGCAAGTTCAGGCCCAGCAGGAGTGCCAGCGGCATATCGGCGGCCTGCCAGACGATCGCCGCCAGGCAGGCCACGGGCAGCAGCAAGGCGCCTGCGCGCGCGCGATGTCCCAGCGCCGCCATGCGGTTGCGCCGTCCGCCCAGGCGGTCGGCATCAATGTCGCACAGGTCATTGAGCACGTAGCCGAACACCGCCACGCACACCAGCGCGGCCAGCGCCGACAGCGCGGCCGTCCAGTTGCTCGGCGTGGCGCCCGACAGCAGCCAGCCGGCCGCCGCGATTGCCAGCAGCGGCGGGATCTTGTGCGACCACCAGTCGGCGCAGCGCGCGGTCTCGCTCAAGCGGGCAAACGATGTCATCGGCATGCTTGCTCCCCGACAGCGGCGATGGCGAGTCGATAGTGCGTCAGCGTTTGTTGCGCCACCTCGATATGGCTGTGGCGGCGTTCGATGGCAGCGCGGGCGCGGGCGCCGAGCCGCTCGCGCAGGGCGGCGTCGTCGAGCAGGCCTTCGATGTGGGCGACGAAAGCGGCGGCGTCGTGCGCATCGGCGAGCAAACCATCGACCCCGTCGTCAATCAGCTCCGGCATGCCGCCCTGGCGCGATGCCACCACTGCGCGCCCGGCGGCCATCGCCTCCAGGCAGGAATACGGGCAGTTCTCCCACAGGCTGGGCAGCAAAAAAACGTCGCAGGCGCGCACCAGCGAGCGCAGGTCGGCGTTCGGCTGCGCGCCCAGGCAGTGCAGGCTGCCTTTGAGGGGCAGCTGCGCCAGGGCCGGCACCAGCGTCTCGCGCAGGTGGCCGAACAGGTCGTCGCCGGCCAGCACCAGGCTCACTTCGCGCCGTTGCAGCAGCAGCATGGCGATCTGGCGCAGCACATCGATACCCTTGCGTGTTTCCATCCTGCCCGTAAAGAGCACGATGGGCCGTGCGCGCACCAGCCCGTAGTGGCTGTGCACATCGAAGCTGTTGGCCAGACTGTCGAACCAGTCGATGTCAAGGCCGTTGGTGATGTGCGCAATGGGCCGGTTCAGTCCCAGCTGCGCGGTGGTCGCGTCGGCGACAAAGCGCGAGCAGGCGGTCAGTACGCCGGCCCGTACGATGGCCTGCCGCTCGATGGCCGAACACAGGCTGACGTCGCCGCGGCGCACATCGTAGTAGCCCATGATCAGCTGCGCCGGTGAATGCAGGCGCACCACGCTGGCCAGCTCGCGCCGGCGCGTCACCAGCGCACCCTCGGCGCCGCATTCGGGCATCTCGACGACGTCGAAGCGGTGCATGCGCTCCAGTTCAGCAAGACCGGCCCGCATGCTCCAGGCATTCTGCAGCCGTTGACGGGTCCACCAGAAACGCACCCGGCCAAAGCCGTTGAAGACCGCCATCGCCGCCTCGCCCGACCAGTAGCGGTGCACCATGACGCCATCGCGCATCTCTGAGCGCATGGCGGTGGCGGTGGTGGCGCCGGCCAGCACGTGCACCTCGTGGCCCAGCGCGACCAGGCCACGCGCATGGTGCCAGGTATAGGTGCCGATGCCGCCAAAACCGGTCTCGGGGGGATATTCGAACGACAGCAGGGCTATTTTCATATTGCCGCCTTGACCGCAGCGCGGATGCGCTGATGGAACGCGTGTTCGCACACGCCGACATCGAACTGCGCCACGGCGCGCGCCTGCGCCGCTGCACCCAGGCGCGCGCCCAGACCGGCGCTGGTGAGCAGGTGATCGATGGCCGCCGCCAGCGCGGCGCCGTCGCGCTGCGGCACGATCCACGCTTCGCGGTCGTGGGTGACGATTTCGCCGATCGAGCCGGCATCGGTTGCCACGATGGGACAGGCCGAGGCCATCGCTTCGAGCACCGCGGTGGGGATGCCGTCCTTGTCGCCATTGGCCAGTTCGACGTAGGGAGCGACAAAGACGTCGGCTGCGGCCAGGTGCACGCGCACCGCGGCGCTGTTGCACTTGCCGGCGAAATCGATGGCATCGCTGACACCGAGCCGCGCCGCCTGGGCGCGCAGGTCGCTCTCGTAGCGGCTCTCGGCGCTGTCCGGGGTGGGTGCGCCGACGATGGTGGTGTGCACGCGGTAGCCGCAGCTGCGCAACAGTGCGGTCGCCTCGATCAGGTATTCGAGCCCCTTCTTTGGATCGATGCGGCTCACGCACAGCAGGCGCACCAGGTCCTCGGCCCGGTGCTGCGGGCGCAAGCGCGGCGTGAAGCTGGCGGTGTCGATGGCGTTCGGCTTGACCAGCACCGCTGGCAGCGGGGCGCCGTGCAGGGCGTTCAGTTCGGCGCCGATGCGGCTCGAGGTGGCCACCACCACGGCGCAGCTGCGCAGGTGCAGTGGCACCACCTTGAGCGCGTAATCGTCCAGCAGATGGTCGGCATAGCAACTAACCCCCCGCGGGATCGCCAGCATGTGCGCTGCCACCAGCGCGAACAGCGACTGTTCATAAAAAAAATAGCTGTGCAGGTAGTGCGGGCGCCACGCCTGCATGGCCCGCGTGAAGGAAAACGCGTACAGAAAATGCTCGTGGCAATACAGCTGGTCGCGCGATAGTCCACTCGCTTCGCACAGCAGCGCCACCAGCGCGGCCAGCTTGTCGGGCATGCGGCGCTGGTAGTAGGCGAGGTCGGTGGCGGCCGTACTCACATGCAGAATCAAGCGCCGCTTCAGGCCCCACAGGATGGCGGCCGACACCGACAAGTCGGCGTGCTCGCCCAGTTCAGCGTAGCAAAAGCGCAGCTCGAAGCCGGCTGCGGCCAGCGCGGCTGCTTCCTGCTGGACGAAGGTTTGCGAATAGATGGGAAATTGCCAGCATGCCGTGGCCGCCACGCGCAGGCGAGGCGCGCCGGCGCCGGGCCGGTCGCTCCACAGCGATTCGGCGCGCAGGCGCCACCGCTGCGCGGCATGGGCCGCGTGCAGGGCGACCAAGGCAACAGGTCGCAGGCGTGAGGTCAGTAATCGCTTCATGTCAGCGTGGTCTGAGCGGTGCGATGCCACGGTAGACCCGCGCGCCGAAGGTGGGAAAGGCGATGTCTTGCGCTGGCGACGGCGTCACCGGCAGCGCGAGCCGGTAAAGATCGACCCGTATGGCGCTTGGCGCGGCCAGCGGGAAGGAGGCGACCAGCGCGAAGGGCGGCCCGGCGAGGGCGCTTCTGAGCAAGCGGTCCGCTACGGTCAGGGTGGCGTCCTCGCGCACCTCGAACGCCACCCAGCGGCAGCCGCAGCGCTGCGCCACCAGCGCGGCGACGTCGCCGGCGGCGTCGATGCGCGGCTGTTCGATGCGTTCGAAGCCCTCGGCGAGGTCGTATTGGTAGAGCAGTTTGTGGGCGAACGCGACGCGTTGGCGCATGTGCGGGTCGGCCAGGCGCAGGTAGAAACCGAAGACGCCATCGTAGCGGCCGGCGTACAGGACGGCGTTGTCGGGGCCCTCGCTGGCCAGCATGCGCGCCAGCGGCGCGAAGCCGGCGACGACGGCAACTTGCTGTTTGTGCCAGCCGGCAAGTGCGCCGCCGGCGGCGCACAGCAGGCCGACGGCCAGCACGCAGGCGCGCGGCGCGCGCACGGCGTCGGCGCAGGTGATCACGCCAAGCATGACGGCAAGGGCGGCGAACGGCAGCAGCAGCAGGGCATAGCGGGCGTCTTTGGGTGGCAGCACCACCAGGCAGGCGAGCGTGACCAGCAGGGCCAGGCCGTAACGGGCCGCTTCCTGGCGGCGTTGTGGCCGCAACGCCGCCAGCAGGGCGCCTGGCACCGCCAGCGCCAGCGTGGCGGTGCCGACCAGCGCGGGCAGCGCCTGCCAATAAAATTGCCAGCCAGGGGCACTCAACAGGCTGGCGAGCACGGGACGGTTTCTCAGCAGGTTGAGCGGCAGCAGGCTGCCCAGCACGATGATCGTGCCCAGCGCGGCCGCGCTCAGCAAGATGATGGTCCAACCGGCCTTGCGCGGCGCGGCCAGCAAGGTCCACGATGCCGCCACCGCCAGTACCAGCGCCGCCGGGTAATAGGTCAGCACGCTGGCGGCGGCCAGGCCGATGAACAGTGCAAGATGGCGGCCGGCGTCGCCGTCGCTCCAGCGACGCAGGTGGTAGAGGGTGGCCACTGTGAGGGCCAGCGAAGGCACATTGGGCGTGACGGTGTTGGCGTACAACAGCATGCCGGGCATCAGCAGCAGCAAGGCGCCGGCCCAGCCAGCGGGCGGGCCGATCCAGCGGCGTCCCCACAGCAGGCTGTAGGCGCCGGCCACGGCGGCGCTGGCCAGCACGATGGCTTTGGGAAGCCACGGCGAAGGCCCGAAGACGGTAAAGCCGATCGCTTCGGCCACGTAAAACAGCGGTGGATACAGCAGTGGCGTGATGATCGGATAGCGCACGTAGTAGGACAGCGCGTAGTCGACCGGGTGCGCCGGCAGCGCCGCGAGCAGATCGGCGAAGAACAGGCCTGTGGCCGCATGGCGTGGCGCATCTCCCTGGAACCACAGGCCGTCGTGGCCCCAGTCGAGGTAAATCAGTGCGCCGGTCGCCAGTGCCAGCGCCAGCCACTGCAGCGGGGCCGATGCGGCCCAACGGGCGAGTCCGTCCAGGCGCTTCACGGCCGCTCCCGGCGCAAGCGCTGCGCGGCAATGGGGGACGTGGCTGCCCAGTGGCGCGCATAGATGGCGTCGTACGGGATCAACGGTTCGGCGATGCCGTCGGCCGCTTGCCAATCGTGCCCGGTCGTTGGACCTGGCCTGCCTGGCTGCACCAGGCGGCGCAGCAGCATGCGCAGCACCGGCATGGCAATGGCCAGTGACAACCAGGCCGAGGGCACCCGCAAGGCCCAGCCGCAGGCGGCGAGGTAGCGTTTCGACCAGAACGCCACGCCGGCCAGGTGCATGGCCAGTTGCGCGCGCGCGTGCCGAACTGCGGCGGCGCCGAGGGCCGGCTGGCGCGCCGCCAGTTCATCGATCACGCGGGTGCCCGAGCGCCACATGACGGCGCAGCCGGCCGACATGCTGGTGGCGTAGCGCCGGTAGCCGACCAGGATCTCCGGCACGCAGGCGACGGCGCTGTGTTCGGCGATGCGCAGCACCAGGTCCCAGTCCTCGCAGCCCTGGCAGCCAAGATCGCGCAGGCGCACGCTGTAGCCGCCGTGGCGGCGCACGAAGGCGAGCCGGTACAGGGGAATGCTGGCGTTGCCGGTAAAGTTGATCTGCAACAGCCGTGCCAGCACGTTACCTTCTTCGCGCCAGCGCGGCGAGCGGTCGAGCAGGGCGCCGTGCTGGTCGATCCAGGCCCACCAGCAGTACACCAGTCCTGTCTCGGGGCCGCATTGCTCGATGCGGGCCACTTGCCGCGCCAGCTTGGTCGGCGCCCACAGGTCGTCGGCGTCGACGGGTGCGACATAGGTGCCGCGCGCATCGCCGATGGCGCGGTTGCGCGCCGCCGCCACTCCCTGGTTGCTCTGGCGGATCAGGCGCAGGCGCGGCTCGTGCACGGCCATGGCACTGACCAGGGCGGCGGTGTGATCGGTCGAGCCGTCGTCGACGACGATCACTTCGATGTCGCTCAGTGTCTGCGCGAACACCGAGCGCAGGGTCGCGCCGATGTAGTCGGCCCCGTTGTAGGCGGCGATAATCACTGACACCAGCGGCGCGCCTTGCTCGCTTGGGGCCGGGACGGGCGCCAGTGCGGCATCTGGGTTGTATGGAATGGCGGCAATGGTGCGCTCAGGTGCCACCAGGGGCGCCGCCAGCCGTGCCACTAACCTTGCCGGCAATTGTGCAAGCGCCCGATTGAGCAGTGCGTGCCGATAGGGCGGCGGACATTCCATGAGCCAGCGGCCCGGCGGCATGTGCAGGCGCCGCACCGCCAACGCCATGGCCGAATAGTGCCGCTCGCCTGCTGGCCGCGCGGCACCGTGCTCGGTGAGCGCGAGTATGCCCGGATAGACCGCGCCGTGCCAGCGGCCTTCCAATATGCGCGCGACGACATCGGCCGCCGCCGTGCCGGCTTGTTCACGCAGTGCATCTGCGCGCAAGGCCAGCGGCCCGGCGACGCCGTGCCAGCGCTGCGGCACGGCGACCGATTCGGCCATCAGCACGCACGCTGCCGGCTGGGTTGCCAGCAGCCAGCCTGAGGCCGCGCCCAGCGCCGCATCGCGCGCGAACATGTCGGCAAGGGCAGCGAGCGCGCCGCAGGACAAGGGCTGCGTGACGTCGACCATCAGCAGAGCCGAAAAAGTCCCGTCGGCTGCCATCTCCACGGCGGCGTTCATGGCGCAGTCGGTGGCCACCTCGATGGTCGGCGCGATGGCGGCCGCGCAGCGGGCGGCGCCGGCCGCCATCCCGACCAGGCCAATTGCGGCCGGGCGCAGGGTCTGGCTGCGAAGGGAGGCGAACATTGCCTCGAGCATGGCGCTGTTTTCGCTGGTGCTTGCGTGGCCGCTGACAAGCACGGCGATCCGGCCCGCGGCCGGCGCCGCAGTCGTATGCGCCTGCACCAGCTGCCCCTTGAACAGCAGATGCTGGCGCACCACGTCGGCAGTGTCGCAGCGGCGCAGGACGGCGGCATGGGCTGCCGCGCCCATTACCGCGCGCTGCGCTGGCGTGGTGGCCAGCGCGCGCGCCAGCGCTGCGGCCAGTCCGGCGGCGCTGCCGTCGGCGGCGATCCATCCGGTCACGCCGTCTTCGACCAGTTCGCGCATGCCGCCGTTGGGCGAGACGATCACCGGCAGGCCGCTGAGCATCGCTTCCATGCACGTGTTCGGAAAATTTTCCCACCGCGAGGGAATCGCCGCGGCGAAGGAACGCGCCATGACGGCATCCATGCCGGAGCGCCCCAGGTTGCCGTGAAAGTGCAGGCGGCCACGCCGCGCAGCGCCGATCGGGCGCAGCATGGCGGCCCGCACGGAGTCCACGCCGGTCACCGCGACGGGGGTGTCGCCGCCGGCAAACTCGGCACGCAAGGCGGGATAGTCGTGGGCGGCATGATCGACCGCCTGCGCCCATTCGAGCACGCCCTTGCGCAATTCGAGCCGGCCGATATGGCACACGGTGCTGCCCGACCAGTCATGCTGTGACGCGATGGCGGCGCGGCGGCCAAGCGGATAGGCGATCACGGTCACGCGCTCGCGGGCGATGCCGTAGCGGGCGATCGCTTCGTCTGCGATGAAGCGGCTCGGGGCGAGGATGGCGTCGGCGGCGCGGATCGACCACGCTTCCATCGCCGCCGCCGGGGCGTAATCGGCCACCGTCGTGTCCCATGCGTTGGCGTTAAAAATACTTTCGCTGGACGAATGCAGATGGACCACGCAGGCAGGCTGGCGTTGCGGACCGAGGCCAAGGGCGCGCCGTCGCTGCAGGTAGTACAGCGGCGCTTCCCACTCCTGCGCTTCGACGACGTCGATGCCCTCGCTGTCGATGAGTCGCTCGGCCAGCAACGCGGCCTGCCAGCCAAAAGCCTGGGCGGGAAACGACGACGCCAGCATGCCGCGCTGGACGGCGTCGCCACGCAGCGGCGACAGGGCGGCAGGATCGGTCACCGGTTCATCGAGCGCGATACGGTGCACGGTCAGGCGGCCGTCGAACGACTGCTCGGCCAGGCGCGGGGCGCCGGCCCAGCGGTGCGCGATGACGACGACGGTCTCACCGGCGCTGGCCAGGCTTTCGGCGATATTGCGCACATAGGTGCCGATTCCGCCTGGCAGATACGCCGCTGGCGGATACTCACGGCAGATGAACAGGTGCTTCATGGTCGCGCCCAGGGGCGCAACAAGCACGGGGATGTGGTGGGCGGCATCGGACAGGCGCCAGCTTAGTTGGCCAGGCCGTTGGCGCGCAGCAGGCGCGCCAGTTCGGCCGCCGCGTGCGCATGGGCCACGGCGTTCGGGTGGAAATCGCCTTCTGGATGGACATACAGGGAACGCCAGTCCTGCTGGCCCTTGATGGCATCGCCCAGGTCGGCCCAGATGATGTCGGTCCCGGCCACGCCGGCCTTGATGGTAGCTGCCATCCGACCCCATTCTCCCTGCTCGAGATTGCCGTTTCTGAACGACACCACCACCAGGCGCGCGCCGTTCTTTGCGCACGCATCGCGCAGCGCGCGCAGTTCCTGCACATTTTTGCTGAAGTCTGCCGGTGGCTTTGCATGACGCAGGCCCTGGTACACGCCCCACATCAGGAACAGGCGGTCGAACTTGGTGCGCTCGTAAAAATAGCCATCGCGGACATCGTCGCGCCACGAGTCGGCGTCGTTTTGTACCATCGGCACAATCACCACCGCCGGCCGGTAAAACGGCGCCTGGATGGCATACATCTGACGCTCCTGCAAGGTGGCGTAGCCGCTCACACTGCAATTGACGACGTCGGACCTGGCGGTGCCGGAACCGCTGTTGAGGAGCCGTTCAAGCTGGACCGACATGGTGTCCTGCTGGTGCACGCCAACGCCGAGGCCATAGGAGTCGCCCAGCACGAGGATGCGGCGGTGGCCGCTTGCCGGCGTCGAGGGCAGGCTCGCGCCGCGACAACCTTGGTCATTGAATCGGTACTCGACGGAATAGGAGGCGGCAATTGGACGAACCATGCTCATTGAAGAGACGCGCCGGCGCACCTGGACTTGTTCGATGTCGACGGCGGCGGCGTCCGATCCGAGATCGAAGTGCAGGCGGGCGTGGTCGTCCCCGCCTTTGGTGTGGAACGGCAGCAGCACATCCTGCCACACGCTGTTGACGGTGATTTGCTTGTACAGCCCCAGCGATTCCCATGGCGCGTGATTTTGTCCCACGCCCACGCCGATCGTGCGCGGCTGCGCGGCGCGCACGCGAAACGCCACCATCACCTCGTCGTCGTCGGCCACAGTCAAGCCGGGATAGACCAGCTGCACCTGCCAGATTTGCTGTGCCGCGCGGGCCATCGTCACGGTCGCGCGGTCGGCGGCGCCGGCGGGAAATTGCAGTGCGGCGGCGCTGGCGGGATCGGCGATGTTGAGCTGCCATTGCTGCGAGCGGGTATCGTCCCTGGTGAAATAGGCGTTCGGGTTGGAACGATAATAGGTAGTCGCCACCGTGTTGGGTGGGTAGTATTCTTCCAGGACGGGATGGGGCGCGGTGCCGCCTGACCAATGGATCACCGTCGGGTTGTACGACAGCAATTGGCGGCCTGGCTCGGTCTGGGCGAAAATCCATTCGGACAGGGGCACTGTCAATGTCAGTGTCAGCGCTGAGATCCAGATACCGAGTCGCAAGCGGGGCAGCAGACTTGCCGGCAGGATCGCCAACAGCGTGCTGACGTAGCCCGTGGCAACTGCCACCAGCATGATCCGCCAGCGCGAGGGGTCCGGTACGGCAATGAGAAACCAGGTGAAATTGATGGCCAGCGCCAGCGCGACCAGGGCGACCGCCGGCAGCTTGCCGCGCCGCCCAGTTGGCACAACGGTCAGTAACAGCGTCAGCGCCAGACCGGCCAGCCCCACCGTGCGTAGCGCGCCATCGCTGAGGTCAGCGACGATGATCGCTTGTAACACAGCCAGCACGGCGAAGACCCAGAGCGCAAGTGTGTCGGCGGCGCCGTGGATGGCAGAAGAGGTGACGCTGCGTGCGGGGTAACTCATGCCATAGGCCAGGTGAAGGTGGTCGGGAAGGCGCGTACAGCCACGCTATTGCAGCCCCATCACGCATGACGCCCGGGCAACCTAGCGTGCATATTTTCGAAGTATATTTTCTTTTTTGCAATGTGTCTAGGAGCTATTTTAGTTGCAAAAATATTTCATGAGTCTAAGCAACAAGGTGTCGGCCCTGCGCTGCGCGGCAATGATTTACTGATCAATTGTTCAGTCGATTGGTTGCCGAAAGAAAAATAAATTTCCTTACGGAGTTGTCGGAATGAACTACAAAAAAAGTAAGAATGTTCACGCAATGGCTGGTGCGCTGCGCCCCGATCAGCGCATGTTGTTCCGAAAATTGACATTGTGTCAGTCTTGTCTGTGCCGAAATCGGCGCGCTCAGCGTGTCACGTGATCGATGCGGCAACACTGCCAGCCTTGGCTGGCGTTCTGTTGCGAAAAGGTCGCCACCGCTGAAAAATTCAGAGAACAATGACAGGCGGCCTGAAACAAGAGTGTCCGCTATTGACAGTACACCTCACTCCCTGTACTGCAGATAAGCCGTGCGCCGAAAGGTAGATAGAAAGGTAGATAGCCCCGATTTCTCGCTTTTTTTCATAGGGAGGTTCTACAGACACCGTCTCCGCCAAGTATTAGAAAAAAAGCCCCGGAGACGGGGCTTTTTTTCGTCCCGTCATAGGGAGCTTGCTTGATTTATGTCCGGCGAGGTCAGGCACCTTCCGGCACGATCCACGCTAACGGGGTGGATAGAACGCTCGATAGTTCTGGCCGTCCTGCTTTGGTGGCGGCAAGCGTTGATGAAGCTGCGACTACAGCCAGCCAACCCGCTTGAGGCGCCGATGCAGCGCCGCGCTGATGACGACAATGGCGCTCATGACCGCCGGATAGCTCCACTGCCATTTCAGCTCTGGCATGACTTCAAAGTTCATTCCGTACCAGCTAAATACCATCGTCGGCACGGCAAGAATGGCTCCCCATCCTGCCAGGCGCTTGACGACCTCGTTCTGTCGGATCGTCACCTGGGCCAGCGCCACCTGCATCGCGGCATCGATCATGGTCCGGAGGCGGTCGGCCGCCTCGTTGACACTGGCAACGTGATCGAGAATATCGCGGTAGTAAATACGTGTTTCCTTGGGAACGATATCGCCGTGAAAGCGCAGCAATTGCGTGCAGATATCGGTCAGCGGGCCCGCTGCCGAGTGCAAGGCCAGTAATTCGTTCTTGAGTTTGTAAAACGTTTCCAGATTGCTGTCTGGTGGGTTCTCCTGGAACAGGTCCTTTTCCACCTGGCGAAAGCGAAACTGCAGCACATCCATGCACGGTTGGTACTGGTCGACAATGAAGTCAACGATGGAATAGAGCACGTAGCCGGGGCCTGTCGCCAGCCGGGCCGGCGTCCGCTCGGTTTTCTCGCGCACGCCCGCGTAGCTGCTCGATGTGCCATGCCGCACAGTGATGACAAAGCGGCTGCCGACAAACACGTGGGTTTCACCGAAGTCCACCGTGTCGCCGCTCAGGGCCACCGTGTGCAGCACCACGAACAGGGTGTCACCGTATTCTTCGATCTTCGGGCGCTGATGGGCCTTCTGGGCATCCTCCACCGCCAGTTCGTGCAGATCGAACTCCTGCTGGACGCGAAGCATCAGCTCCCGATCCGGTTCCACCAGGCCGAGCCAGACGAAGGTATCGCTCTCGTGGAGCGCTTCACTGATGTCGTCGATGGTGATAGTGGACAGTTTCTGGCCGTGCCGATAAACCGAGCAGTTGACCCGGGCGACGCCCTCGTTCATGCAACATTCCGGTTTTGCGGCGCCCCAATGCCGTGCGCCAGGTCGAGCCGGCGCGCAAGGTCGAGCAGGATACTGCGGTACAAGGCGTCGCCCAGCACGCTGTCTTCGTTGCCGACATCGATGTTGGGATTGTCGTTCACCTCGATCACCACTGGACCGCGCGCCGTCATTTTCATATCGACGCCATACAGGCCGTCGCCGATGAGATTGGCAGCTGCCAGCGCATGCGCCAACAGCTCGGGTGGCACCTCGTCGAGCGGGACGGCGCGGGCGGCACCGAATTCGGCCTGGCCGCCCGCATCGCGCTTGGCGATTTGCCAGTGATCCTTCGACATAAAATATTTGCTGGCAAACAAAGGCTCGCGGTTGAGCACGCCGATGCGCCAGTCGAACTCGGTGTACATGTATTCCTGCACCAGGATCAGGGCCGACTGGGTGAGCAGGGCCTGCGCGGTCTGCTGAAACTGCGCGAGGTCGGCCACCTTGGTGACGCCGCGCGAAAATGCACCGTCGGGTATCTTCATGACCATCGGATAGCCAATGTCGCGCTCGATCGCGTCGATATCGTCCAGATCGGCGCGCTGCAGGGCGTAAGTGCGGGGCGTGGGAATCCGGTTAAGCCGCATCAGGTCGGCCAGGTAGACTTTATTGGTACAGCGCAGAATCGACATCGGGTCGTCAATCACCACCATGCCTTCGCTTTCCGCCTTTTTGGCGAACAGATACGTGTGGTGGTTGATGGCGGTGGTTTCGCGGATCAACAGGCCATCAAACTCGGCAAGACGCGAAAAATCTCTTTTCTCGATCAGGGTGACGTCCATCGCCAGCGTGCGACCCACGTCGATGAAACGCTGCAGCGCTGCTCGATTGCTGGGGGGCAGTTGTTCGTCCGGATCGTGCAGGATGGCGATATGGTAGCGGTAAGGCTTGACGGGCGCCGCTGCCGGCATGGGCGCCGAGGCAATTGCATGCAAGCCTTGACGTCCGCGCGCCAGCTGGGCGTCGCTCAAGCTGTTGACATTGTGCACGCGGATGGCGGCAATTTTCCAGTCGCCTTCGCGTTCGAATTCGACCCGCATGAGGGGGACCGGAAAGGTTTCAAAGATTTGCCGCGCCAGTGTGGCCAGCGGGGTGTATTCCGTGGTGCCAAAATAAATGTCCATGGAGAATTCGACTGGCATGGGCCGCGCCGCGCTGTCGTCGAGCGATTGGTTCAAGGCGTAGTCGAGCTCATCGGTATCGAGGCAGTAGATTGCCTTGCGCGACAAGTCATTGATGGTCTTCACCGACGGCAGCACGGCCTGACCGCGCGCCTCAGCGAGCAGGGAGCAGTAATAGCCGACCGACAGATACTTGTAGCCTCGGCACAGATTAATGACGGTGGTGCCGGCGCTGTCCGGATTGTCGGCGGAGGCGAGAAATTGCGCGGCCGTTACTACTTTGTAGGGCGTGGACTTGTCTGGCCAGTCCCTTTGCTGTTCGACGACAATCACCAGGCGCGGCGGCGCTAGAGTGCGCGTCGCGGTGGAGACTCCGGCGTTGGCGCCGGCGCGAGAAGAAGTGTTCTGCATAAGTGAGAAATGGGTTAGGCGTTCGGTTCTGCGGCATCGGTGCCGGTGGTGGGCGGGTAGACGACAACCACGGCCTTGGTGGCCTTGCGTCCATAACGTGCCATGCGTTCGAAGTCCTGCTTCAGGATGGCCATGTTGATGTGCTCCTCAGCGGCGCGTCCGTTGGCCTGGTCGGGGTCGTTGATAAAAAAGTAGCGCTCGTCCGACCCGGTGAGCACAACCCAATGCGGCGCCCGCTCGCGCGTGAGTCGGTAGGTGGAAATGAGCACCAGAGCAATGCCACCTGTGCGATAGCACCGATCGAGCTCGGCGGTGCCCGCCAGCTTGTGATGGACATCGATACCGGCTTGGTGAACCTGGCGCACGAAATCGTCGTGCACCAGCGTGATGACCTCGCGCTTTTCCTCGCTGCGCACCGATTCCCGAAACAGCACCCCATCGCCGTTGACATAGATTTCTGTTGGGAAGCCACGCCGGTGGGCTGCCAGCGCCAGGCCGTAGGGACCGCAGCCGCCGTGACCGGCCGTCATGAAGATGGTGGTGGCCTCGCGCCAGATCTGCAATTCCAGGGTACGGTCGAGCAGCATGACGGGATCGAAGGCTTTCATGGCCATCATCAGGCACGCCGGACCGCACGTAAAACCCAGCGTCTGTGGATAGTAGGCAGTGCGCGCCAGCTGGGGACGCAGGCGTGCTGTCAGCGATTTTTCCAGGCGCAGCGCGTCCATGCCGTCTTCGTAGTACGCCGCGTGCTCGCCGAATACTTCGTAGCCATGGCGCATAAATAGCTGCTGCGAGGAGACATTGTCGCGACGAATTTCCAGGCGCATCGCCACGCAACTGTGTGCGAGGGCCAATTCCTCGGCCGCCGCCAGCAGTCCGGCCGCCACGCCCTGCCCCTGCCATCCGGGCGCGCTGGCGATCGAGTACACCCGCGCCAGCGATACATCGGCGCGAAACAGCAAGGTAATGTAGCCACGCGGCGCGCCGCCGGCGTCGTCGATCAAGGTCACCGAGTTGCCTTCCGTGAGCAGATGGCGAAAGCTGCGCCGGCTCAAACGGTCGGAACTGAAACTGGCTTGTTCGATGCGCAGCAATTCGGCGACATCGTCCTCCACACCGTGACGGATATGGGGTGTCAGCAATCGGTGTGCCGAGGGCGGTATCTCTTCTGCAACATTCATGGCATTGATCGTTCCGGTAGCGAGTTCAAACAGATCGTACACAGTGACTTGTAAAAAATTTGTCAAGAACGGCGCCGAATGCGTAAACGAACTGTAAACGCGGGTGGGATCGGGCCGTCCCGGCCTGCGTTTTTTTACACCGCGTTTACGCGCCGTCGTGGTTTTTTTAGAAAATCTTTACGCCTTGCTTGATACGCTTCACCGGGTCAATTACGCATTGCCGATGGAGGCAGCATGAAATCCTGGCCGACCCGCCACGTGTCACAACAGTCCGCCGCACGCGTGCCGAAATACGCCGCTGGAGCCCCCCTTGCAGCTGCGGGTTTCTATGTGCTGCGCCTGACGGTGGACAGCGCTTCCGTCACCAGCCTGCGCCAGCTTGCCATGCGGGTGTGCGGCGATGCTCTGGAATTCATGCGCATTGCTGTGTGCGCCGGCGGCCAGCGCATTGACGTGTGGCTGTGCGTGCAACTGGGCTTTGTCGCGCTGCTGAGCGAAGCGGTACAGCAGCAGTTGCCTGGCGTGCGGCTCGGCAGCCATCGCACCTCCGAAGGAGAACTGCAATGATCGTCGCCATCGCCGGCACCGCGGCCGGCCGCCAGCATTGCGCTTTGGCCGCCAACCTTGCGGTATTGCGTACCCGCAGCGGCAGTCGCATGTGCCTGCTCGACATCGACCCGGCGCGCAGCGCCTATCGCTGGGGCTGTGCACGCAAGGAGGCAGGCCAGGGGCCGGCCATGGCGTCGTTGGCGCTGCCCGCCCGGGTGCCCAGCGGCGGCATCGACCAGATCGCCGCGCGCTACAGCGATCTGCTGATCCACACCGGCGCTTGCGCCAGCCAGGATTGCCACAGCGCGCTGTTGTCGGCACGCGTGGTCGTCGTGCCGCTCGCGCCGGCCGATTACGACCTTGACGCCAATTACGGCCTGATTGCGGACCTGAACGGCGCGCGCATGTTCAACCCCTCGCTCAGAGTGCTGTTCGTCATCCTGGCCGACGGCGGCGAGCCGACCGCACTCGAGCTGGCGCGCGCCCGCCTGTATGTCAGCCAGGTCATGTCGGCAAGCCTGGCCACGACCGTGCTGCACTGTCCTGGCGCCGAGGAATACGGCCACGGGCGCTGCGTGTGCGACGCCGAGACCTGCGATCCCGGTGCGGCTGCCGAGTTGCACGCTTTGTACCGCGAGGTCTACGCGCAGCAGGCCGCGGGTTTCCCCATTTCATTCAACCATTGATTTACCCCCCCTGAACGAGAAAGAGTTTCATGAAAAACGTATTATTTGCAGTCGCCCTGGTTTCTACTTTTGCATCAAGCAAGGCCCTGGCGCAAGAGGCCGCTGCCGAGCCCAATGCCTTGACCTTCAATGCCGCCGTCACCAGCGACTACCGTTACCGCGGCATTTCGCAGACCCGCCTGCAGCCGGCCGTGCAGGGCGGCGCCGATTTTACCAACGAGCCTTCCGGCTTGTACGTGGGGATCTGGGCCTCGACGATCAAATGGACCAAGGACGCCGGTGGCAGCGGCGATGTGGAAATCGACCTGTACGGCGGCAAGCGCGGCGATATCGGACAGGGATTTGGCTACGACGTCGGCGTGCTGACCTATGTCTATCCCTCTAACGGCCTGGCCCACGTCAGCGGCTTTGCCAACGCCAATACCACGGAGCTGTACGGCCAGCTGTCATACGGCCCGGGCTCGCTCAAGTATTCGCACGCGGTGAGTAATTTGTTCGGCTTTGTCGACAGCAAGAACAGCGGCTACCTCGACCTGTCGGTCAATCCCGAGCTGGTCAAGGACGTCACACTGAACCTGCATGTCGGCCGCCAGCGCGTCGCCAACAACGGCGCGGCCAGCTACACCGACTGGAAAGTCGGGGTCACCCATGACTTCGGCGTTGTCACTGGCGCCCTTGCCTACATTGGCACCAACGCCGGCAAAGTGGCGTATGCGTCGCCGGCCAACGGCAAATTTCTTGGCAAATCCGCGCTGCAGCTGACGATCAGCAAAACGTTCTAAATTTTTACGGCTTGTTTACACCTTTGGTTCAAGTGTTTACAAAATTTTTAGGCGGTCAGCGCTACGCTGACCGTATCGACACCAGAACATCAAAAGGGATCACATGGATGCAATTTATATCGGGGCCACAGTGCTGTTCTTCGCACTGACCTGGGCTTTTGCCTCAGGCTGCCAGAAGATGGGAGAAAAATAATGGAAATTTGGCAAATCGGCGGCGTCGTCGCCATCGGCCTGCTGGCCTACCTGGTGCATGCCTTGCTCAATGCGGAGGATTTGTGATGAGCACCCAATCATTGATCTTGTTGTGCGCCTTTTTGGTCGCACTGTTCGCCCTGGCGTGGCCGCTCGGCATCGTGCTGGCCCAGGTGGGCAAGGGCGAGGGCGCTGCCGTTCCCGGCATGGGCTGGCTGGGCGCCATCGAACGCCTGTTCTACCGCGCCGCCGGCGTCGCCAGCGGCGCCACCATGGGCTGGAAGGCGTATGCCGTCGCCTTGCTGGTGTTTAACGCTCTGGGCGCCTTGTTTGTCTACGCCCTGCAGCGCTTGCAGCTGTGGTTGCCCCTGAATCCCCAGTCGCTGCCCAATATCAGCCCGGATTCGTCGTTCAATACGGCCATCAGTTTTGTCGCCAACACCAACTGGCAGGGTTACAGCGGCGAACAGACCATGAGTTATCTGACGCAGATGCTGGCGCTGACGGCCCAGAATTTCTTTTCGGCCGCTACCGGCATGGCGGTGGTGTTCGCCCTGATCCGGGGCTTCAGCGCCCGCTCGGCCAAGACCATCGGCAACTTCTGGGTCGACCTGACCCGTTCGACCCTGTACGTGCTGCTGCCGCTGTCGCTGCTGTTCTCGGTATTTCTGATGGGGCAGGGCGTGATTCAGAATTTCTCGGCGTACCAGGACGTGCAGCTCATTGAGCCGGTCGCCTATTCGGTGCCGAAAAACGGTGCCGACGGCCAGCCCTTGAAAGACGCCAAGGGCCAGCCGGTCATGGAAAACCTGACGGCCACCACGCAGTCCATTGCCATGGGCCCGGTAGCCTCGCAGGAAGCGATCAAGATGCTCGGCACCAACGGCGGCGGTTTTTTCAATGCCAATTCCGCTCATCCCTACGAAAACCCTACGCCCTTGAGTAATTTTGGCCAGATGCTTGCGATCTTCCTGATTCCCGCCGGCCTGTGCTTTGCCTTTGGTCGCCTGGTCGGCGACCGCCGCCAGGGCGTCGCCGTGCTGGCAGCGATGAGCATCATGTTTGTTGCCGCGACCCTGGTGGTGATGGGCGCCGAGCAGGCCGCGCACCCGCAGCTGGCACAGATGGGCGTCGACCAGGTCGGCAGTGCGATCCAGGCTGGCGGCAATATGGAAGGCAAGGAAACGCGCTTCGGCATTGCCGCATCAAGCCTGTTTGCCGCCATTACCACCGCCGCATCGTGCGGCGCCGTCAACGCCATGCACGACTCCTTCACGCCCCTGGGCGGTTCGGTTCCGATGCTGCTGATGCAGCTTGGCGAAGTGGTGTTCGGCGGGGTGGGCTCGGGCCTGTACGGCATGCTGGTGTTCGCCATCATGGCGGTGTTTATCGCCGGCCTGATGATCGGTCGCACGCCGGAATATCTGGGCAAGAAAATCCAGAGTTTCGAGATGAAGATGACGTCGATCGCCATCCTGGTCACTCCCGTGCTGGTGCTGGGCGGGACCGCCATTGCCGTCATGGTCGACGCCGGCCGGGCCGGCATTGCCAACCCGGGTGCGCACGGCTTTTCGGAAATTCTTTACGCCTTCAGCTCGGCAGCCAACAACAATGGCAGTGCGTTTGCCGGCCTGTCCGCCAATACGCCGTTCTACAACGTGATGCTGGCGATCGCCATGTGGTTCGGCCGCTTTGCCGTCATCGTGCCGATCCTGGCGATTGCCGGTTCGCTGGCCGCCAAGCCGCGCCTGCAAGCCAACCCGGGCACCATGCCCACCCATGGGCCGGTGTTCGTCGGCTTGTTGGTCGGGGTGGTGCTGCTCGTTGGCGTCCTTAACTATGTTCCCGCTCTGGCCCTGGGCCCGGTGGTCGAACACCTTCAGTTGTATACCAAGTAATCATGGCCACGGAGTCCAAGATGTCCCAAACAAAATCCCTGCCCAAGGTCAGCACGCCGCCGGTGGCGCCACCAGCAGCGCCACGCAAATCGCTGACACTGTTCGATACCAGCCTGCTGCTGCCCGCCATCGGCGAGGCCTTCGCGAAACTCGGTCCGCGCACGCAGGCGCGCAGCCCGGTGATGTTTGTCGTGTATGTCGGCAGTATCCTGACCACGCTGATGTATTTTCGGGCGCTGAGCTCACCGGCCGAAATTGGCGACAGCGGCTTTATCGCGGCAATTTCGATCTGGCTGTGGTTCACCGTGTTGTTCGCCAACTTCGCCGAGGCCCTGGCGGAAGGGCGCAGCAAGGCCCAGGCGGCATCGCTGCGCGGTCTGAAACAGACCGTGATGGCGAAAAAGCTGGCCATTGCCAAGTACGGCACCACCTGGCTGCCGGTGCCCGGCGCCGATCTGCGCAAGGGGCACAGTATCCTCGTTGAAGCGGGCGACGTCATTCCCATCGACGGCGAGGTCGTCGAAGGGATGGCTTCGGTCGACGAAAGCGCCATCACGGGCGAATCGGCGCCCGTGATCCGCGAATCGGGCGGCGATTTTTCTTCGGTGACCGGCGGCACGCGCGTGCTGTCGGACTGGCTGGTGGTGCGCGTTTCCGTCAACCCGGGCGAAACTTTTCTTGATCGCATGATCTCGATGGTGGAAGGCGCCAAGCGCCAGAAGACGCCGAATGAAATCGCACTGACGATTTTGCTGGTCGCGCTGACCATTGTGTTCCTGGTGGTCACGGTGACCTTGCTGCCATTCTCCATGTTCAGCGTGACCGCGGCCGGCGCCGGCACCCCGGTCAGCGTGACCGTGCTGATCGCGCTGCTGGTATGCCTGATCCCCACCACCATCGGCGCCCTGCTGTCCTCGATTGGCGTGGCCGGCATGAGTCGCATGATGGGCGCCAACGTGATCGCCACCTCGGGCCGCGCGGTCGAAGCCGCCGGCGACGTGGATGTGCTGCTGCTCGACAAGACAGGGACCATTACCTTGGGCAACCGCCAGGCTGCCGCTTTTTTTCCGGCACCCGGCGTCACCGAGCAACAGCTGGCCGATGTGGCGCAGTTGGCGTCGCTGGCCGATGAAACCCCGGAAGGCCGCTCGATCGTCGTGCTGGCCAAGCAGAAGTTCAATATCCGCGAACGCGACCTGGGTGCGCTCGGCGCGGTGTTCATTCCGTTCAGCGCCAATACCCGCATGAGCGGCGCCGATATCGGTGCGCGCCAGTTGCGCAAAGGCGCCGCCGACTCCGTGCGCAAGCATGTCGAAGCGATTGGCCAGGTCTATCCGGCCGAGATGGCCAAGCTGGTCGACGACGTCTCGCGCCGCGGCAGTACGCCGCTGGTGGTGGTCGACGATGGCCGCGTCATGGGCGTGGTGGAACTGAAGGATATCGTCAAGGGCGGCATCAAGGAGCGCTTCGCCGAGCTGCGCCGCATGGGTATCAAGACGGTGATGATCACCGGTGACAACAAGCTGACCGCCGCGGCGATTGCCGCCGAAGCCGGTGTCGACGATTTCCTGGCCGAGGCCACGCCCGAAGACAAATTGAAGTTGATCCGTGACTACCAGTCGGAAGGCCGGCTGGTGGCGATGACGGGCGACGGCACCAACGACGCGCCGGCGCTGGCCCAGGCCGACGTGGCGGTGGCGATGAATTCCGGCACCCAGGCCGCCAAGGAGGCGGGCAATATGGTCGATCTCGATTCCAATCCGACCAAGCTGCTGGAAATTGTCGAGATCGGCAAGCAGATGCTGATGACGCGCGGTTCGCTGACCACGTTTTCCATCTCGAACGACATCGCAAAATATTTCGCCATCATTCCTGCGGCCTTTGTCGGCACTTACCCGCAGCTCAAAGCACTCGACATCATGCAGCTGTCGAGCCCGAACTCGGCCATCATGTCGGCGGTGATTTTTAACGCGTTGATCATCATCGTGCTCATTCCGCTGGCGTTGAAGGGCGTGCGCTACCGTGCCATCGGCGCTGCCGCACTACTGCGCAGGAACATTCTGATCTACGGCGTCGGCGGCATTATCTTGCCATTCGTCGGCATCAAGCTGATCGACATGCTGCTGTCGCTGCTGCATCTGGTTTAACGTACAAGTTCAAAGGAACCATCATGAAATCCACCCTGCGTCCCGCCATCGTCCTGTTCGGCGCTCTTACTCTGGTCGTCGGCGTGCTTTATCCGCTGGCCGTCACCGGCATCGGCACACTGGCATTCGCCGACCAGACGGCTGGCAGCCTGGTGCTGCGCGACGGCAAACCAATCGGATCGCGCCTGATTGGCCAGAGCTTCTCGTCGCCCCGCTATTTCTGGAGCCGTCCGTCAGCCACCGCGCCGATGAGTAACAATGCCGCCGGCAGCGGCGGCGCCAACCAGGGGCCGCTCAACCCGGCCCTCATGGATGCCGTCAAGGGGCGCATCGCCGCCTTGCGCGAAGCCGATCCGGACAACAAGGCGGCCATTCCGGTCGACCTGGTTAGCGCGTCTGCAAGCGGACTCGACCCGGAAATCAGCGTGGCGGCCGCCCGCTACCAGGCTGGCCGCGTCGCCAGCGCGCGCAATATGCCGCGTGAGCGGGTCGACAGCCTGATCGCGGCGCATACTACTGGGCAACAACTGGGCTTCTTCGGCGAGAGCAGGGTCAACGTGCTTGCGCTGAACCTGGCCCTCGATGGCGAAACGCACACCCGTAACTAAGTACAAGAACCACCATGCCCACCATCCCAGCTGACAGTCAGCGACCCGACCCCGATGCCTTGCTGGCCCAGGTGCAACAACAGGAACGGCAGGCAGCGCGCGGCCGCCTGCGCATTTACTTTGGCGCGTCGGCCGGCGTGGGCAAAACCTATTCCATGCTGGCGGCCGCGCGCCGCCTGAAGGAGCAAGGGCAGTCGCCGCTGGTGGGCGTGCTGGAAACCCATGGGCGTGCCGAGACCGCCGCGCTGCTCGACGGTCTTGATCTGTTGCCGCCCAAGCTGCTCGCCCACCGCGGAAAATCAATCGCCGAATTCGACCTCGACGCCGCGCTTGCCCGGCAACCCGCGCTGATCCTGGTGGACGAGCTGGCCCATTCGAACGCGCCCGGCTCGCGCCACCCGAAGCGCTGGCAGGATATCGAGGAGTTGCTCGATGCCGGCATCGATGTATTTACCACTGTCAATGTGCAACACCTGGAAAGCCTCAACGATGTCGTCGGTGGCATCACCGGGATCCGCGTATCGGAAACTGTGCCCGACACCGTGTTCGACGAGGCCGACGAGGTGGTGCTGGTCGATTTGCCCGCCGATGAATTGCTGGCACGCCTGCTCAGTGGCAGGGTGTATCAGGGGCCACAAGCGGAGCGGGCCTCCAAGAATTTCTTCCGCAAGGGTAATCTGATCGCCTTGCGCGAACTGGCCTTGCGGCGCACCGCCGACCGCGTCGAGGACGACGTGCGCGCGTACCGTGTCGAAAAATCGATCGACACGGTGTGGAAAACCCGCGGCGCCCTGCTCGCCTGCGTGGGACCGCGTGCAGGCAATGAACACGTGGTGCGCAGCGCCGCTCGTCTGGCGGGGCAATTGGGCGCCGACTGGCACGCCGTCTATGTGGAAACGCCCGCGCTGCAGCGCTTGCCCGATGGGCGCCGCGAAGCGATTCTGCGCACACTCAATCTGGCGGCCGAGCTGGGCGCCAGCACCGCGGTATTGGCCGGCGCCGACATCGGCGCCGCGATTGTCGATTACGCGCGCGAGCACAATCTGGCCAAGATTGTCATGGCGCGCGGCCACCGCAGTTGGCCCTGGCGCACTTCTCACCTGCGGCGGGTGGCCTCGCTGGCGCCGGATGTCGATCTGGTGGAAATTGGTGACCCCGCACACACGCCGGCGACGCCAGAGGCGCCCGCTGCTGCCGAGACGGGCGGCCAACGGCGGCCCCTGCGTTACTTGATGGCTGCCGTCAGCAGCCTGGCCATGGCGCTCGTGGCGACACCGTTGTTGCCCTACCTGGACCTGGCCAATATCGCCATGCTGTTCCTGCTGGTGGTGGTGCTGGTGGCGGTGCGGCTGGGCCGTGGCGCCTCGGTGGTGGCCACCTGCGTAGGTGTCGCCTGTTTCGATTTCTTTTTTGTGGCGCCGCGTTTTTCGTTCGCCGTGTCCGACCTGCAGTACCTGGTCACCTTTGGCGTCATGCTGGCCGTCGGCCTGATCACCGGGCATCTGACAGCGGGCCTGCGCTTCCAGGCGAACGTCGCCGCACACCGCGAGCGGCGCTCACGCGCCTTGTACGAATTTGCCCGCGAATTGTCGGGCGCCTTGCAGGCCGAGCAAATAGTCGATACCACCCGCAGCGCCATCGACCGCACCTTTCGCGCCAGGGCAGTGCTGCTGGTGCCGGACGCCGATGATCGATTGATCGCCCCGGTGGCGGAAGAGGGCGAGGGCATGCCCGCCCCCGACCTCGGCATTGCCCAGTGGGCTTACGATCACGCGGAAAGCGCCGGCCTGGGCACCGATACCCTGCCAGCCAGCGCCCTGTTCTACCTGCCGCTGGTGGCGCCGATGCGGACCCGCGGCGTGCTGGCGATCTCGCCTGAACAGCAGCGCTGGATCATGATTCCTGAACAAAGGAAGCAACTTGACACCTTCGCCGCACTGGCCGCAATCGCGCTGGAGCGGGTCCATTACATCGAGGTGGCGCAGGGCGCTCTGGTCAGCATGGAAACCGAACGGCTGCGCAATTCCCTGCTGGCGGCCTTGTCGCATGATTTGCGCACCCCGTTGACCTTATTGGTGGGATTGTCCGAAACCCTTGCGCGTTCGCGCCCCCCGCTGGCGCCGCCCCAGCTGGAGATGGCCCAACAACTGCAAAGTGAAGCATTGCGCATGAACGCCCTGGTGGGCAATCTGCTCGACATGGCCCGCCTGCAAAGCGGCGAAATCAAGCTGCATCTGGAATGGCAGACGATGGAGGAGGCCGTCGGCACCGCGTTGCGCCTGTGCGCGAAGCCGCTCGAACAGCATCGGGTGACGACCAGTATCGCCCACGATTTTCCGCTGGTTCGCTACGATGCAGTGCTGCTCGAGCGGGTGCTGTGCAATTTGCTGGAGAATGCCGCCAAATACACCCCGAGCGGCTCGCACATCGACATTGCCGCGAGCCTGGGACGCCGCGGCGCCGTGTTGACCGTTGCCGATGATGGACCGGGCGTGCCGTCCGGTCGTGAAGAGGCCATGTTCGAAAAATTTACCCGCGGCGAGCGCGAATCGGCCCGCAGTGGCGTCGGGCTGGGGCTGGCGATCTGCCGGGCCATCGTCGAAGCCCACAACGGCACGATTGAATACGCCCGTTCCGCTCTGGGCGGCGCCGCTTTTATAATAACGCTCCCGCTGGGACATCCGCCGTCGACCCCGGCGCCGGAAGCAGATCCGGGCAAGGCCTATCTCCATGAATGAACATCCACCATTAGCGCTCCTGATAGAAGACGAGCCACAAATCCGCCGTTTCGTGCGCGCCGCGCTGGAAGAGGAGGGCTGGATGGTGCACGAAGCGGCCACCGCGCAGCGCGGGCTGGCCGACGCCGGCACCCGCAGTCCGGACCTGATCGTTCTCGACCTCGGCCTGCCAGACGGCGACGGCATTGACCTGATCGGTGAAATCCGGAAATGGTCGAAGGTCCCTGTCATCGTCCTGTCGGCACGCACCGGCGAAGGTGACAAGATCACCGCGCTCGACGCCGGTGCCGACGATTACCTGACCAAGCCATTTGGCGTGGGCGAACTCCAGGCGCGCGTGCGTGCCACCATCCGCCGTCAGCGACCTGCCGATGGCGCAGCTGAGGGGCTGGTGCAGTTCGGTGATGTCACCGTCGATTTGAAAGATCGCCGTGTGTCGAAGGGCGGCGCAGTGGTGAAGCTGACACCTACCGAATTTCGACTATTGGCGGTCCTCGTCACCAGTGCCGGACGGGTTCTGACCAATCCGCAACTGCTGCGCGCGGTGTGGGGGCCCTCGCATGCCGAGGATGGCCACTATCTGCGCATTTACATGGGCCACCTGCGTCACAAGCTGGAAAGCGACTCAGCACAACCGCGCTACCTGCTCACTGAAACGGGCGTGGGATATCGCTTGTCGTTGGGACCAGTCTGAGTAGCAGCCTCGTCAGAGCGGTTTTTCGGCGGGTCTGGGTGCCTGATCCACAGCAATGCACGAATACATCGAAAACTTTTATAAGAGCCTGTTCCAGTAGGGGGGAGGAAGCGGACGCCGACAGGCGCGTAGGCGCGGCAGCAGCGACTCCAGGCGACTGTAACAGGCTCGACGCTACGAAGGCGCATGGTCCGATGCGCTACTGGCGCCAACGCCCGCGCTCGCAGAGGCCCGCCCACGTCCATGTGGCCCCCCACGTTTTACGCCGCAACGGCTTGCGCGTTTCCTTGCAAATACTTTGTCATTTTGACAGCTAAGCCGTTAATATGTACAGATTGCATCTACATTTTACATGTGCCCATGACTTTCAATTTCCTGGCGGACCACTCTGGTCCCTGGCGGCGAAGCACGCGGTTCGCCGTGATCGCCGCGCTGCTGATGCCGGCGTTCGCCAGCGGCCAGCAAACGATGTCGGAACGGCTTGATCGGCTCGACCGGGCCGAGCTGCTCGAACTGCTGGACAAGTCGGAAGCCTGCGTGCGCGATCACGATTTTTCTTGCGCCGAGAGCAGCCTGTCGAAGGCCCGGAAATTCGCCACTGGGGGCAAGAACCTGGGCGACTGGACGCGCGTGAACCGCCTCTTGGCCGAGACGAAATCGCGCCTGGAGCAGGAGCGCCTGGCACGTGAGAAGGCGGCGGAGGAGGCGGCGCGCGAGCGGCGCCGTATTGCCCGGCAAGAGGAGGAGCGCGAACAGGAGCGCGAACAGGCGCAGCGCGAGGACGCACGGCGCGCTGCCAGGGCGCAGGAACGCGAGGACGCGCGCGCCGAGGAGAATGCGCAGATCGCCGGGGCCTTCAACGCCGTCATCACGAATTTCAACAATATCAATGCCGCCCAGCGTGCGCAGCAAGTGCTCGCGCAGCAACTCGCGGCGCAGCGCCGGGCCAGCGAAGCGGACGCCGAGCGCAACCGTCAGCGCGCGGCGGCGCAGCGGCTTGCCGACGAGCGTGGCCGCCAGGAAGAACAGCGCGCGGCACGCGAGCGGCGCCAGCGAGAGAGCACTGCAGAGAGCTTGCGCGCCGATCGCCTGGCGAGCGAGGCGACCCGGGCGCGCGAGCGCGAACAGGAACGTGAGGGCGAACGCGAACGCGAGCGTGTGCGCGAACGCGAACGGGACCGCGAACGCGAGCAGCGTGCGGTGCAGATGCGCCAGCAGCAGGAGCGCGACAAGGCCGAACGCCTGGCGCGGCAGGAGGCCGACAAGGCGGCGGCGCGCAAAGAAATGATGGACTTCCACGCCGCCATGGCCAGCGGCATCCGCCTGGTCGCCACCAAGTGTCCTGACGGAGCCGGCCACTACTACGCCACCGGCAGCGCGCCCCGGGTGAAGGAACCAGGCGGCAGCGCCTGTATCGACGTCCAGTACGAGGCCAGTTGCCCGGACAACCGCCCACCAAGCCGGGGCGTCGCCAAGACCTTCGTCGGCATGGCGGGCTGTTTTGGCGATACCTATCAGATCGAACCCAAGCCAGACTGTGACGTCAAGAACGTCCGGGTTCGTGTCGTTGGCGTCCAGAGTTGTTCATGAAACCATCGGCAATGTCCGGCGCGCTGCGCGCTGGCTTGACCAACAACAGGAGTCGGGTATGCGTTTGACCAGGTGTGCGGCCTTGTGTGGCCTGCTGCTGTCGCTTCAATTGCCGGCAATCGGCCAGGCGCGCATGGGCGCCGTCGCGGCAGCGGCCGCGCCGGTGCTCGACTCGTCGCTGCGCATCAGTTGCGAGGACGAGGCAAGCGGCGCCGAGGTATATCTCAACGGTAAGTTTCGCGGCGAGTGTCCGGTCGACCTGAGGGTAGGGGCGGGCAGCCTGGATCTGCGCGTGGTCAAGCCGGTAGGGGGCGAGCAGGAGCGCGTGTTCGAGCAGACCATCCGCATGGGCCCGGACAGTGCCAAACGCATCGACGTCGTGCTCTCCGCGCCCCGCCTGACTGCCGCTGCCCAGCGCGCCCGGCAGGCCCTGAAGGATGCCGAAGCAGCGCGCCTGGCGCGCCAGGCCGATGAGCGCCGGCGTGCCATCGACGACAAGCTGGCGCGCATGCGCAAGGCGGCCGAGGGCGGCGATGGCAGTGCCATGCTGGCGCTGTCTGAATTTTACTCCGGCAACAGTGGCGCTACGGCGGACCTGGCGCAGGCCCAGGACTGGCTGCGCAAGGCCGCCAGCGCCGGCGATCCCGCTGCGATGGGGCGCCTCGGCGAACGCTACGAAAATGGCGAGCAGGTCCCGAAGGATGTTGTGCAGGCCCTGGCCTGGTACCGCAAGGCGGCCGAGGCGGGCGACCCGGTCGGCCTGGCCGGTCTCGGTGCCGCCTATTACAACGGCAATGGCATCGCCAGGGATGTTGCGCAGGCGCGCACCTGGTTCGAGCAGGCCGCGGCAGCCGGTAACGGCCGTGGCACGAGTGGCATCGGCAATTTGCACTATTTTGGCCTTGGTGGCTACCCGCGTGACCTGGCTGAGGCCGCCACGTGGTGGGAAAAGGCGATCGAACAGGGCAGTACGCGTCCCATTGGCTTGCTTGCAGGTTTGTACGGGCAGCAACAACAGGGAGCGCCCTTTAAGCCCGATCGCGCGCTGGCCCTGGCGAAACAAGGTGCTGCGCTGGGCGATGCGCTTTCGATGTCCGTGCTTGGCTTTTACTATGAGCGCGGCATCATCGTACCGAAAAATGTGGATCTCGCAATCCATTGGTTGCGCAAGGCAGCTGAACTGGGGAATGCTGGTGCGATGGTAAACATTGGCGTTATGTATCGGAAAGGCAGCGGCGTGCCGAACGACAAAGCAATCGCCGCGTCGTGGTTTAAACGTGGGGCGGAGGGCGGGAGTCCACAGGGTATGTTAATGATGGGCCTGTCGCATCGCGATGGTGACGGTGTGCCAGTTGACCGGGAGCTGGCGATGGCCTGGCTGCGCAAGGCCAGCGATGCCGGCGACGCATCGGCCGATACGGCCTTGCGGCAGATGGAAGCTGGCAGATGATGCCGACCGGCCCGGTCATGCGAGACCGCGGCGATTGCCCCGCTTGATACGCCGCTGTTCACCTGGGCATTCATCGCCCCGCCGCGCAGCGCTGGCAGGGCGCGTGCCGCAGAAGCGGTGCCGGTCCCCGCGCGCTCCCATCTAGCGGCCCCCGGCCGGGCGCAATCCGTCCCCATGACGATCGGCCTGGCGTCCGGCCATGCATTCCTGGAAATGCGCTTGCGCAGCGGTCATGCACGCATATTGCGATTTCTCGCTCAGGGCGTTGTTGGAGAGGTCGCAACTTTTTACTTGCTCATCCATCGCCGCGGCGCAGCGCTGGTAGGGCGCTTGCGTGCCAATGCCAGTCTCGACCGTCGTGATGGTGTTCGGCTCCGGCGGCGCGCCCGCAAGTTCGAGGGACGCGCGCTCGGCGCTGACGCCTGCCGCTTCGCCCGCCGTCGCGGGGGCACTGCTATCGACGGGCGTATCGTTGCCAGTACAGGTGACGCCGCCATTGTCGCCGATGGCGCACAGATCGGTGCCCTTGCCACTGGCCAGTGCCGGATTGGGCAGCTTGCCGTTGCCGTGGCGCGTCGCGTGTTGCTTGAGGAGCTCAGTGGCCGTGCCCAGCCCCGCCATGAAGGGATAGGGACTGTAGTTCGCTTCCCAACTCGCATCGTTGCCATTCCTGGCGGAAAATTTCAGCGTGTGCCTGCCATCCTCGAAGCTGATATAGGAAATTTGCGTGCCCTTGGCGAAGTCGGGCCCGTTGACGATGGGGGCGCAGGTGATGGCCCCCGTTTTGGCGGGGAGATAGCACAGGCTGACCGCGCGCTCGCCCAGCGCGATCCAGCTGGTGGCGGCGCCGTTGATGAAGTCGCCGGCGACGATTTCGCGCACTTTGCCCACGGCTGCGGGATGCTTGTTGAGCCGGCAAGGCGCGCCGTCGCCGCAAAACTGCACCATGCCGCCGTCCTTGAGCACGGCGCTCGCCGGCGCCGCCGCCTGCACGGGGGCTTGCGCACGGGCCGGGCCGGGCCCGGCCAGCACGTAAAACACCAGCGCCGCCAACGCCGCCCGCACCGCGCCAGCATTCATTGAAAGAACCTTCATGGCTGTCTCCCGCTCGAGGTCGCCTGCTGTGGAACGCCGAACGGGACTTGACGCCGTCGGCACTTATGCAATGCGACTAGCTTAGGCCTGCGCAGATGCGCTATCGATGACGCACGTCAAACGCATCCGACGACGCAGGCCGTTGACAGCGCTGCGGGCGCATCAATGCGCGGGTGCGGACCGCCGCCGTGATGGATTGCTGATCATTGATGTATCTCAAAGATTTCATGTTCGACTCCGCGCTACAGTGCGACCTCAAATTTTCTGAAGGCAAACTCATGCTGTCGAACACCGCGCCACGCTTCACCTTGAAGAACAAGTCCTTGCTGCCCATCGTCCAGGGCGGCATGGGGGTGGGGGTATCGGCCCACCGGCTCGCCGGCAGCGTCGCCGCGCTCGGTGCGATGGGCACGATCGCCAGTGTCGATTTGCGGCGCCATCATCCGGACCTGATGGCCGACACGGGCCGTGACCGCGCCCGCATCAACGCGGCCAATTTGCGCGCACTTGACCGCGAAATCGGCCTGGCGCACCAGCTGGCGCAGGGCCGCGGCATGATCGCGGTGAACGTGATGCGCGCCGTGAGCGACTACCCGGCGCTGGTGCGCCAGGCCTGCGCCAGTGGCGCCGAGGCGCTCGTGGTGGGCGCCGGACTGCCACTGGACCTGCCCGAGCTGAGCGCCGGCTATCCCGACGTGGCGCTGGTGCCGGTGCTGTCGGACGTGCGCGGGATTGCCACCCTGCTCAAGAAATGGATGCGGCGCCAACGCCTGCCGGACGCCATCGTGATTGAACATCCCCGCTACGCGGCCGGCCACCTGGGCGCGTCCGACCTGGCCGGGGTGAGCGATGCGCGCTTCGATTTCGCCGTCGTGCTCGAGGGCGTGCAGGCCTTGCTGCGCGAGCTTGGCATCGAACGCGAGCGCATTGCCCTGATCGTTGCCGGCGGCGTGCATGCGCCCGCGCAGGTGGCGGCCCTGCTGGCGCTGGGCGCCAGCGCGGTGCAGCTGGGCACGCCATTCGCGGTCAGTGTCGAAGGCGACGCCAGCGAGGCGTTCAAGCGCGTGCTGCTCGATGCCGGGCCGGCCGACACCGTGGTCTTCATGAGCGCCGCCGGCCTGCCGGCGCGCGCCGTGCGCACCCCGTGGCTGATGCGCTATCTCGACAAGGAGCAGCGCCTGCAGGGCAAGGCCAGGGCCAAGCCCTGCACGGTCGGCTTTGACTGCCTGCAACAGTGCGGCTGGCGCGACGGCAACGCGCGTGCGGGCCAGTTCTGCATCGACACGCAACTGGCCTTCGCCTTGCAGGGCGATCGCCAGCGCGGCCTGTTCTTTCGTGGCAGCGAGGCCTTGCCCTTCGGCGCGGTCATGCGTCCCGTGCGCGAGCTGATCGATTACATGCTCAATGGCGTGGCGCCGGCGCTCGCACGGTAAACAGAAAAACGCCAGACGCGGCAAGGCCTGGCCGCATCCTGCTGGCCTATCCGATCTGCTAGGGCCGGCCCGCTTGTCGCCGCTGCAGGCAACTGTCATCCTGTTCCCGGTGCCCGCCTATAAATCCCATTAATTTGCGCGATATCAAAGTTGGGCAACTTAATACCTTTTGCAGAATGCGGCGGCGTATGCTGAATCAGTGAGTGCAAGTGCATTTTCCGCGTAAAAAAATACAATGAGTCCAACCAAGTGGCGCCCACGGGCAGCCACCGGACCGAGGAGACCGTATGACCAGCTTCGCCGCGGAACACGGCAGGAGAGTGCGTGCTGTCGTGCATCGCAATCTGTGCGGCGATGCGGGAGGCGAGAACAACCGCATCACCGCGTCGTGGATCCGTTGCCTCAATGAGTACCGGCTCGACCCCGACAGTGGCAGCGAGCCGGAAGTGGTCGAACGGGTCGAACTGGCGCGGCGCCAGGACAGCCTGGCCGACCTGCGCAACGTGGCCGAAGGCGAAATGGCCAATCTGTACCAGCAGCTGGCCGGCTCCGGCTACGCCATCATGCTCACCGACCACGATGGCGTGCTGCTGAATTTTTTCGGCGACCCCAGCTTTACCCACGCGGCATCGAGGACGGGCCTGATGCCGGGCGCCATCTGGAGCGAGCAGGTGCAGGGCACCAACGGCATGGGCACCTGCCTGGTCGAGCGGCGGCCCGTGTCGGTGCACCAGAACGAACATTATTTGTCGCGCAATATCGGTCTCAGTTGCGCGGCGGCGCCCATCTTCAACCACCGCGGCGAACTGGTGGCGGTGCTCGACGCCTCCGGCGAATCGCACCTGGCGCAGCAGCACACGCTGGCGCTGGTGAGCGCCTCGGTGCAGCTGATCGAAAACCGCGTGTTCCTGCACCAGTTCCGCCACAAGTACATCGTGCGCTTTCACAACCGGCCCGAGTTCGTCGGCACCCTCAGCGAGGGCGCCATCGCGCTGTCGGCCAGCGGCCGGGTGCTGGCCGCCACCCGCCGCGCTTTGCTGCTGCTGGGCATGCGCAGCCCGGCCGAGATCGAAGGGCGCGCCATCAACGACATCTTCAACCTGTCCTTTCCCGGCCTGATCGATTGCTGCATCAAGACGGCATTCCACCCGGTGCCGATTTTTGAAATTGGCCATGGCGCGCGCTTTTTTGCCGTCAGCTACGCACCCTTGCCGGCGCGGCGGGGAACGCGCCTGGCGGCGCCCGTGGCGGCGGCCGCTCAGCCGGCCGAGGCCGCCACGCCGCTGGACCTGCTGCACTGGGGCGACCCGGCCATGGCGCACAACGTGCAGGTCGCCAAGCGGGTGATGGAGCGCAATGTCGCCGTCATGCTGCTGGGCGAAACGGGCACCGGCAAGGAACTGTTTGCCCACGCGCTGCACCGCTCCGGCAGCCGCGCCGGGCAGCCGTTTGTCGCCATCAACTGCGCCTCGATCCCGGAAGCCCTGATCGAAAGCGAACTGTTCGGCTACGTGCCGGGCGCGTTCACGGGCGCGCGCAAGGAGGGCTACGCCGGCAAACTGCTGCACGCCAATGGCGGCACCTTGTTCCTCGATGAAATTGGCGACATGCCGGTGTCGCTGCAGGCGCGCCTGCTGCGCGTGCTGGAAGAACGCGAAGTGCTGCCGCTGGGCGGCAAGCTGCCCGTCAAACTCGACATCGCCCTGGTCAGCGCCACCCACTGCGACCTGCATGCCAGGATCGCCGCCAGCCAATTTCGCGAAGACTTGTTCTATCGCCTGCATGGCGTCGTGATCGGCATGCCGCCGCTGCGCGCGCGCGCCGATCGCCGCCGGCTGATCGAGCAACTGCTGCGCGAGGAGAGCGACGGCGACACCCGGGTCGACATCGATGGCGCCTTGCTGGCGGCCCTCGAGCGGTACCCATGGCCGGGCAATATCCGCCAGTTGCGCCAATTGTTGCGCACCATGGTCGCGCTGCGCGAGACCGATCTGCTGACGCTGGCCGATGTGCCGCCACCGTTCGCGCTGGCGGCGGACGGGCCCGACGCTGCCGCCGCCGGCAATGCCGGCAATGCCGGCAACGCTGCCAGCACGGGCGCCGATGGCATCCACGGCGCGGCGGCGCCCGACAGCGGCATGAACCCGCTCGAATGCGCCGAGCGCGAGGCGCTGGTGCAGGAACTGACCCGGCACGGCTGGAATATTTCGACACTGGCCAGGCAGCTCAAGATCAGCCGCAACACCCTGTACCGCAAGGTCCAGCGACTCAATATCAGCAATCCCGACAAGGCCGTGCTGCACTGATGGCGATGGCGCTGGCGCCTTGCCCGGGCCTGCCACGCGCCGCCGCTGCAGCCTCACGCATGGTCGAAGGGAGCGACGTCGATGCTGACCGGGCGCGGCTTCAGGCGCGGCCGTGGCGCCCCCTGCGGCTGCACCAGCAGGTCCAGCGCCAATGCCGCCGGATTGCAGCCCAGCGAGGCATGCAGCCCCGCATAGCAGTGGCCCAGTCGGGCGCTCACCTCGAGCACCACCAGGCCCCGCTCGGCTATCACAAAATCGACGCCGACATGCCCCCACAAGCCGGGGATGGCGGCGCTGACCGCCTGCGCCAGCCGCTCAAAGGCGCCGCCCGTGTCGGGCCAGCCGTTGACGGTGCTGCCCAACAGGTGAAATTGATGATTGCGCACGGCGATGCGCTGCTCGTTGCAGCCCAGTACCTGGGCACTGCCGTTGCAACACAATAACGACAGGCTGCCCAGCTTGCCAGGAATAAACGGTTGCAGCACGTAGCGGGCCGCCGGCGTCGCCGCCGCGCCGGCGGCGCCAATCCACGCCAGCGCCGCCGTGGCGCCGGGAAACAGGTGGGTGTCGCGCCAGCCGGCGCCATCGTCCGGCTTGACCACCCAGGCGCCGCCGTGCGCGGGCAGCCGCTGGCCCGGCGTGTAGGCGGGGGCGACGTCGATGCGGGCCTGCGCCAGCGCATGCGAAGTGCGGCGCTGGCTGGTGCTCACCCGCAGTGCGCCGGGCCGGCTACCGAGCAGGAGGACACCGCTGCGCAGCACCGCGCGCGAGAGGCGCTCGAGCAGCCCGCCTTCGTTGGGCGCCAGCAACCACACGGCATCGGCGGCGCGCACGCCGGCGTCAAAGCGGTGGCGGAACGGCCCCTGCTGGCCGGCGGCGACCAGTTCGACCCCCGGCAAGGCATCGAGGTCGGCAAGCAGGGCGCGCAAGGTCATCTGCTCCTGGTGGCGCACGGAAGCGGACGGGGCGCCCGCGCGCTCGTCGCAGCAGGACGCGTAGTCGACAACAAACACTTTTAGCGCTGCCACCTGCGTTCTCCATGTCCTTGGCGCGGGTAGACCGTCATCGCCTAGCGGAGCGCATCGACACTGACCAGTGTCAGCGTTTCCGCGAGCAAGGGCGCCTTGGTGCCGGCGGCGGGCGCCGCCGGCACCAAGGTGCGCAACTGGTAAATGCCGCCGGGCACATCGGGGCTGAGCACGAAAACGTAGCGTTTTCCCGTGTAATGTTCGAAGCGCGCGTGCATGGGATCGTTGCGGTACGGTTCGATCATCACTTCCTGGCCCGCGATCGACCTGCCGCCGTAGGTGAAGCGGCGCGGCGTCACCTGCGCCGAGGCGGCCAGTGCCAGGCGGATGCGCTTGCGGAAATAGCTGCTCGCACCCCCGGTCAGGCGCTGCATCTCGGCGATGTCGCGCTCCAGAAAGCCCAGCAGCACCGGATTGCCCTGCGGATCGTCGATCTCGGGCGCCTGGCGCGCGCGCGCGCCGGACAGGAACAGCACGGTGGCGCCTTTGCCCGCATCGACGAGCAGGCGCACCTGGTCGTCGAAACCGTCTTCCAGGCTGCCCGCCTTGTGAAAATCGTAGACCAGGGTGAGCGGTGCGCGCACCTGGTGCAGGTGATTGGTCTGGAACAGCAGCGTTTCGGCCAGCGTGACGCTGGCCCCGGCCGGCGCCGCAACCAGGCCCGCCAGCACAGCGAGCAGCGCGGCCAGCGCAAGCGGAAAGCGGCTGTGCCGGTGTGGAGTCGGTATCGCCATCGTCGTTTCTCCCGGTACCAAGTCAGCGTTCAGCGTGACGCCGCCGCTTGCGCGGGGGGCAGCAGCGGCACGCCGTATTGGCGCAGGATGGCGTCGATCCTGCTGCGGTTGCGGGCGATCGCGGCGTCGATGCGCTGCTGGAAGGCCGCCTCGCCAAAGCGGGTGGCCATGACAATGTCGAACTCGAACTGCATGCCAGGCTCCTGCTCGAGGGCAATCGCCACGATGGGCGTGCGGGTCGACTGGTGCGCGTAATAACCGGCAATCGGCCCCCAGATGAAGGCGATATCGATGGCGCCGCCGGCCAGATCCTTCTCGATCATTTCACCGGGATAACGCGCCGCATCGCCCGACTGCGGCTGGTACGACACGATCTGTTCGATCAGGCCGTGCTCGAGCAGCCAGTCGGCCACGGGCGAACCGCCAAACACGCCCAGGCGCATGCTGGCGCGCTGTGCCGGGCTCAGCTTGAGCAAATCATCGAGGCGGTGGACCTCGTCGAAGCCCTTGCCCTTGACGTAGGCCATGGCGTAGCTGGAACGATAGTAGGGGCGGGTGGTGGCGCCCATGTCGAAGCCGGCAGCGACGCCGGTGACGAGGTCGCACTTGAAGGTGTCGGAGTCGGGATTTTTCGCACGCAAGGTGTTGCGGATGAAGCCCATTTGCTGCGGGTACCAGGTGTAGTCGATTTTCCAGCCCAGGTCGGCAGCGAGCAGGGCGGCGATCTTGTTCTCGAAGCCCTCCAGGGCGCGGTTCGAGAAGGGCAGGTTGTTGGGGTCCTGGCACACCCGCAATACCGGCGCTGACTGCGCTGCTGCCGCCTGCGCGACTGCCGGTAAGGGCGCCGCCTGCGCCGCGGCGGCCAGCGCAAGCAGCAGCGCGCCGCCGAAGCGAGCGCGCCCACCCAGCAGGGTCAGCGTGCTCATTTGGCGATCTCCTCGAGACGGCCCGCCTTGATGGCGCCGTCCGAGCGGCCGCGCAGGTAGGCGTACAGATTATCGACATTGTCGACCACCAGCTTGCTGCCGTCGAAGTTCGGCATGCCCCGGGCCACGCGGCCGTGCAGCACCGTGTTCTTGAATTCGTCGGGCGTCAGTACCTTCAGGCTCGTCAGCAGCGACGGCCCCACCAGGCCTTCCTGTGCCGCGCCATGGCAGCGTTCGCAGGCGAGTGCGCGCCAGGTGCGCCAGCCCTGCAGCGTCTGGCTGTCGACCTTGTTGCCATCGACGACCGTGTAGGGCGTCGCCGCCGGCGCGGAAGCGGCGCCGGCGGCGCACAGCGCGGCGGCGATCGCGCAGGCAATTAAAATCCTTGTTTTCATCGTGGTCCTCAAACGTGTTTACGGCACCTGGCAGGTCTTGCGCGCCTGCTCTTGCAATGCCTTGTATTTGCTGGCCATGGCCTTGACCCCGGCGGGATCGCGAAACTCGGCGCCGCGCTGTCCGCGCAGGCCCTGGTGCCGCAGCGCCGTGGCGATCTCGACGTATTCGTCGTAGCCCACCGCCTGGGCGATCTGATCGATCGTGCAGGAACATTTGTAGAGGTATTCCTGCTTTCCCGGGTGTTGCATCATGCATTCGAGCACGTACTCGACCCGGTCCGTGGTGGGGAAGTCATTCGCTTGCGCGGCCATCGGCACGGCGAGCGATAGCAGCAGCAGGGGGCGTAACAAGGTCATGGTGTCTCCAGTGGGAAGTGAGCGCGCCCGCCCGCGCGGCGCACGCTGCGTGTGCGGGCGGGCGCGCCATGGGCTATTGCCGCGGCGGCAAGGCAAACACCGTCAGCACGCCGCCCAGGTTGGTGTACTTGGACAGCTCCTTGTAGCCGCCCACCGCGCCCAGGCCCTCGCTGGGCTTGTCGAGCCCGGCCGCCAGGCCGATCCCGGCCCAGCCGCCGATGCCCGACAGCACGCCGATGTATTGCCGTCCCTTGTATTCCCAGGTGTTGACGTTGCCGATGATGCCCGACGGGGTCTTGAACTTCCACAGTTCCTTGCCGTTGTTGTCGACCGCCTTGATGTAGCCTTCCAGGGTGCCGTAGAACACCACGTCGCCGGCGGTGGACAGGGCCCCGCTCCAGACGGAGAATTTTTCCGGCTTGGACCACACCACCTTGCCGGTGCCGGCATCCCAGGCGATGAAGTTGCCCATGCCGCCATGGCTGTTGGGCGCCGGGTACATCGACAGGGTCGAGCCCACGTACGGCTGGCCCGCCGTGTACTCGATCTGGAACGGCTCGTAATCCATGCAGACGTGATTGGTCGGCACGTAGAACAGGCCGGTTTTCGGCGAATAGCTGGCCGGCTGCTGGTCCTTGGTGCCCAGTGCCGACGGGCAGATGCCCTTGCTGTTGACGTCCGGACCGTTCTTGTCGGTGCTGTACTTGGCGTTGACGATGGGGCGGCCGCTCTTCATGTCGACGTGGCTGGCCCAGTTCACCACGGGATCGTATTTCTGCGCCACCAGCAGGGCGCCGCTGACACGGTCGAGGGTGTAGCCGAAGCCATTGCGGTCGAAGTGCACGAGCGCCTTGCGCATGGCGCCGTTGACCTTGATGTCGGCCAGGATCATCTCGTTGACGCCGTCGTAATCCCACTCGTCATGCGGGGTCATCTGGTAGGCCCACTTCGCTTCGCCCGTGTCGAGGTCGCGCGCGAAAATCGTCATCGACCACTTGTTGTCGCCCGGCCGCTGGCGCGGATTCCAGGTGCTGGGGTTGCCGGTGCCGTAGTACATCAGGTTGGTGGCGGGATCGTAGCTGTACCAGCCCCAGGTGGTGCCGCCGCCGATTTTCCACTGGTCGCCCTTCCAGGTCTTGAGCGAGGAATCCTTGCCGACGGGCGCCAGCTTGCCGTCGGTCCAGGTCATGGTGGTGGCCGGGTTGATCAGCATGTCCTGGTCGGGGCCCGTGCTGAAGGCTTTCCACACCTGTTTGCCCGTGTTGATGTCGAAGGCGGTGATGCGCCCGCGTACGCCGAACTCGCCGCCGCTGATGCCGGTGATGACCTTGTCCTTGAAGATGTGCGGCGTGTTGGTGGCCGTTTCGCCGATCTTTGGATTGCCCGTGACGACTTTCCAGATTTCCTTGCCCGTCTTCGCGTCCAGCGCCACCAGCGTGGTGTCGGCCTGCTGCAGGAAGACCTTGCCGTCTGAATAGGCCACGCCACGGCTGACGGTGTCGCAGCACATCACGGCGATGACCGAGGGATCCTGCTTCGGTTCATACTTCCACTTGATGCTCTGGTCTTCCAGGCTGAGGGCGTAGACCTGGTTGGGGAAGGGGCTGTGCACGTACATGGTGTCGCCGATCACCAAGGGGCCGCCTTCGTGACCGCGCAGCACGCCGGTGGAGAAGGTCCACGCCACCTGCAGATTCCTGGCGTTGTCCTTGTTGATTTGCTTGAGTTCGCTGTAGCGCTGGTTGGCCATGCCGCCCGCCTGCATGGCCCAGTTCTGCGGATTTTTTGTCAGCGCCTCGACGTCGGATGCGAGCGCCAGGCCAGGCAGGCACAACAGCAAGGCGCCCTGGCGCCAGTGCCTCAGAAATTTTCCTGTGAACATGATTTATCTCCTCTCTCGTTTTTATGGGGTGGCCATCGAGGGCCCCGCCGCGACGCAGCGGTGTTGCAGGTGAGCGCAGCGGCCTTACTTGAGCACGCCGGACAGCCGCGCCGCGTTGATCGCGATCGCGTCCATCAGCGGCGGCGACAGGCAGTCGTACGGCGGCAGGCCCAGGTCCATCAGGCGTGCGCGCACCGCACCCATGCGTTCCGGGTCGGCGCCCGATTCGATGATCGACGAGACGAAGGCGGCGAACGTGGGCGGGGCCCAGCCGGTTTCGCGGGCGCGCTCCGTGTGGACGAAATCGAGCCCGTAGAAGGCGTGCTTGTCGTTGTCGATGCGGCCAACCATGTGCACGCCGCACACCTTGCAGGCATGGCGGCGGATGGTGGCGGCCGGATTGACCACCTGCAGCTTGTCGGCGTTGGCCGTGATCTTGACCTTGTCGCGCCCGATCACCGCCACCTGGGAAAACAGGGCGCCGGCCGGCTTCCAGCACTGGGTACAGCCGCACACGTGGTTGTGCGCGGTCTGGCCGGCCAGTTCGACGGTGACGGGGTCGGTGGCGCAGGCGCACACCAGGGTGCCGCCGGCAAAGTCCGCCGCCGCCGGCGCGATGCCGGTGTCGACGGCGGGATGAATGTCTACTTCGATGCTCACTGCGGTTTCCATGGTGGGTCCCTGTGGGTGGTTGGTCGGAGGGTGCAAGCGCGACTGCGTGAAAGAAAAAATGATCGGGGGGAAGGGCCAGGCGGGGCGCGCGGCGCCCATCAGTACAGCACCACCGAGCGGATCGATTCGCCGCTTTTCATCAGGTCGAATCCTTCGTTGATGCGCTCGAGCGGCAGGGTGTGGGTGATCAGGTCGTCGATATTGAGCTTGCCGTCCATGTACCAGTCGACGATCTTCGGCACGTCGGTGCGCCCGCGCGCGCCGCCAAAGGCCGAGCCCTTCCAAGCGCGCCCCGTGACGAGCTGGAACGGCCGGGTGCTGATTTCCTGGCCGGCCGCGGCGACGCCGATGATGAAGGACTGGCCCCAGCCCTTGTGGCAGCACTCGAGCGCCTGGCGCATGGTGGTGATGTTGCCGATGCATTCGAACGAATAATCGGCGCCGCCGTCGGTCAGTTGCACCAGGTGGTCGACCAGGTTGGCGACCTCGCCGGGATTGACGAAATCGGTCATGCCGAACTGGCGCGCGATCGCGACCCGGCCCGGGTTGAGGTCGACGCCGATGATCTTGTTGGCGCCCACCATCTTCGCCCCCTGGATGACATTCAGGCCAATCCCGCCCAGCCCGAACACGACGACATTGGCGCCCGCCTCGACCCGCGCCGAGAACACCACCGCGCCCACCCCTGTGGTGACGCCGCAGCCGATGTAGCAGGCCTTGTCGAAGGGCGCGTCCTCGCGGATTTTTGCCACGGCGATCTCGGGCACCACGATGTAGTTGGAGAAGGTCGAGGTGCCCATGTAGTGAAACAGGGGGCGGCCGTCGAGGCTGAAGCGGGAGGTGCCGTCGGGCATCAGGCCGCGCCCCTGGGTGGCGCGGATCGCCTGGCACAGATTGGTCTTGCGGGACAGGCAGAATTTACACTGCCGGCATTCCGGCGTGTACAGGGGAATGACGTGGTCGTCCTTGCGCACGCTGCTCACGCCGGCGCCCACGTCAAGCACGATGCCGGCGCCTTCATGGCCGAGAATGGCCGGGAAAATGCCCTCCGGGTCGGCGCCCGACAGGGTGTAGTAATCGGTATGGCAAATCCCGGTGGCCTTGATTTCCACCAGCACTTCGCCCGCGCGGGGGCCATCCAGGTCGACCTGTTCGATCGTCAGGGGCGACCCGGCTTGCCAGGCAACGGCGGCTTTGCTTTTCATGAATCGGTTCTCCAGTCGGCAGTGACCATTCCGGGGTGGAAGGCGGCTGTGGGGCTGTGGGCGGCCTCTTGTGAACCTTATGAGCAAGACACATGCCCGCCCGCTTGCGGGCACGCTTGCCGGGCGCGCCAGGCCATGCGGCGTGACCGGCCGCTGCGCTCGCGCCTGAAAATCGGAGCATTCGACGGCAAAACTGTTCAACTTATGGAGCAGTGGGACGCGGCCGCCGCTGCGGCACGTCGAAACCGCCGCCGTGCGGCGTTACAATGGGGGATCATCGCCGGACATCGCCCTGATGCCGCCGCCCTCCCGGCCTTCACGAGCTGCCGGCTGATCCCCTTGCCCTGCCACCGAAAGGAGCACCGATGTCATCGAACCGACTGCCTGCGCTTGTCTCACCGTCGCTTTGCGCCGCGCTGGCCCCCACCGGGGTGCTGCGCGCCGCCATCAACCTGGGCAATCCCATCCTGGCCCACCGCGCCGACGATGGTGCTGGTGCTGGTGGTGCTGGCGGCGTGTCCGTCGATCTGGCCGGCGCGCTCGCGCGCGTGCTCGGCGTGCCGCTGGCGCTGGTGGTGTTCGACACCGCCGCGCAATCGGTCGAAGCGGTGGTCACGGAGCAGGCCGACTTCGGCTTTTTCGCCATCGATCCGCTGCGCGGCCAGCAGATCGCCTTCACGGCGCCGTATGTCCTGATTGAGGGCTACTACCTGGTCCGCGACGATGCGCCCATCGTCGCCAACGGGCAGGTCGATGTCGCCGGCGTGCAGGTGGTGGTGGGCAAGGGCAGTGCCTATGATTTGTATCTGACGCGCACCCTGCAACAGGCGCAATTGCTGCGTGCCGCCAGCTCACAGACGGTCGTCGATACCTTTTTGGCCAGCGGCGCGCAGGTGGCGGCCGGCGTCAGGCAGCAACTCGAAAGCGATGCCGCCAGGGTCGGCGGCGTGCGCCTGCTCGATCAGCGCTTCATGGTCATCGAGCAGGCGCTGGGTCTGCCGAAAAGCCGCGGCGCCGAGGCCGCCGCGTTCCTGGCCCGGTTCGTCGAGGACGCCAAGGCCAGCGCCCTGGTGGCGGCGGCGCTCGAGCGCCACCACATCAAGGGTGCATCGGTGGCGCCGGCCGCCTGAGCCTCACGCCGCCGCGCTGACGCCGGCGGCGATCAGATCGTCGAGGACGGCCGCGCGTGCGCCGCCGTCGACCATCCGTGCCATCGCGCGCGCGCCATCGCCCGCCTGCACGTCGACGGCGCGGATGGCATCCGTCAGCAACACCACCTCGAAGCCCAGCTTCAAGGCGTCGAGCACGGTCTGCAACACGCAGTAATCGGTGGCCAGGCCGCCGACAAACACCCGCCGCACACCCTGCTCGTGCAAGGTCTCGCCCAGCGCCGTGCCTTCGAAGCCGGAATACGCATCGCGATCGACACCGGTCGCTTTCGACACCACGCTGGCGCCGCCCAGGCGCAGGGCGTCGGCAAAGGCGGCGCCGTGGCTGCCGGCGATGCAGTGCGGGTGCCAGATGCCGCCCTGGGGCTGAAACGAACAGTGGCGCTCGGGATGCCAGTCGCGGGTGGCGACGACGGGCAAGGCGGCGGCCTCGAATACCCCGATGAGCGCGTTGAGGACGGGGATGACGGCGTCGCCATCAGTGACCGCCAGCGCGCCGCCCGGCAGGAAGTCGTACTGCAGGTCGACGATGATGAGGGCGTCGCCGTGACGCGGTTGAAGTGATTGCATGCTTGCTCCAGGTTGGCCAGGGTGTCGACGGTGTTCACGACGGCAACGCCGCCGCTTTTTCAGCGATGATATAACACCGGCGAGGCCGTGCCGGCATTGCGCTGGCGCAGACGATTGCGCCCCTGGCTGCCGCTTGCGGGCCTGGCAGCCTGTCGGACTTAGGATCGTCATCTGCAAAAATACCTGGGACGGGCCATATTTCGCCGCTTTCTCGGTCAATAGCTCGCTATTGACACTGCGAAATCGTCAAAATCTGTCCTCGCCCAGCTATTTTTTCGCTATGACTCCCTAAGCCCGACAGGCTGCTAGGCCAGCGCTTCCAGCGCCGCCAGCGTGTCTTTCGCCCCCATCGTGGCGGCCAGGCTGCGCGCCGTCATGCCGCGGCTGTCGACCGCCTCGACCGTGGCGCCGTGCCCGATCAGCAGGCGCAACACGTCGACCCGGTTGAACATGGCCGCCATCATCAAGGGCGTCTTGCCGTCCGGGCTGTTGCCATCGACGGCGGCGCCGTGCGCGAGCAGCAGGGCGGCGATGTCGAACAAGCCTTTGTAGGCGACGCCCGCGAGCGGCGTCTGGCCCTGGTCGTTGGCGACATTGCTGTCGGCGCCGGCCTGCAACAGCACGCGCACGGTGTCGAGGCGGCCATGGTAGCTGGCCAGCATGATCAGGCTGTCGCCTTTTTCGTTGCGAAAGTTGACTGGCATGCCCTTGTCGATCAGGCCGGCCAGGCGCTCGCTGTCGCCTTCGCGCACCAGTTGGAACACCTGGCGCAGGAAGTCGAGCGTGTCGGCGTCCATTGGCGAGGCCAGGGGGGCTGCGGGCGGCGCAATCGGAGGGTGCTGATGGTCGGTAGCAGACATGGTTCCTCGTTCGTGGTCGGATGGTTCGCCCAAGGTAGGGCCTGCACCGGGCGCCGTCGGTGCGCGCGCGCACCCTGCACGGCGGCGCCGCCGTGCGCCGAAGTTGTGCGTTGCAACAAATTGCGCTCGCTCAGTACGCCTGGCGATTTGATTTGGTGCAAGTTGATATTTTTTGGTGCAAATTTGACAGCAGTTGGTCCCATGCTGCCGAACCGCACCCCGTGCGCCGCCGCTCACACGGCCCCCATGGTGCCCGCTGTCCCTCTGTGATGACGTGTGCCCCGGCGGGTGCAGGCCTGGCCGCCCGGCCTTGGCATGGTTATTGCGTAATGTAATTGCCTGTGTCGTAAATCGGTGCAGTGCAGCGAGGTTTCCGCTTTCGAGGCGGTGCCGTTCAAGCTCGATTATAAGGAAAGCCCCATGCGCATTGCCGTTCTACAGAAAAAGTTCGTCACAGCAGCCCTCATCACCGCCCTGGCCGCACTGGCAGTTGCGCCGGCGCATGCCGAAGAGATCAAGCGCACCGGCATCCCCAATTCGACCTTCCCCATTTCGCTCACCGTCAGCGTGCCGGCCAGCAGCCGCCTGGTGTTTGTCAGCGGCACCCTGGCCGACGTGGCCGATCCGGCCGCCCCCAAGGGCTCGATCGAGTCCTACGGCAATACCCAGACCCAGACCGCCTCGATCCTCACCAAGATCGACAAGCTGCTCGCCGCCGAGGGCCTCAGCCTGGCCGACGTGGTCAAGGCCAACGTCTTCCTGGTGGGCGATCCCAAGCTCGACGGCAAGATGGATTTCGCCGGCCTGAACGCCGCCTACGGCCAGTTTTTTGGCAGCAGCGCGCAGCCGAACAAGGCCGTGCGCACGGCCCTGCAGGTGGCCGCCTTGCCGATGCCGGGCGGGCTGATTGAAATCGAAGTCATCGCCGCCAAGGTCGTCACGCCGCCGGCCGCGCCCGCACGCAAAAAATAAGGTCAGCACCAGGTCGCCGCGCCCGTCCGGCCGGCCACCGCAGAAGGTGAATCACCATGCCACGTCAAGGTCCCCACTCGGAGGGGAGGGACCCGTGCAGCCAAAATTTTAATGATGTCCATGACCAGGAGCTCCACCATGTCGCAAGCGAATCCTCGCCGCACCGCCGTCTCGCTGGCCGTTGCCAGTGCCTTTGCCATCATGCTGCACGCGGCGCCCGCCGCCGCCCAGCAACTGGCGCTGGCCTCGCCGGCTGCCGTCAATCCCGACGTCAAAGTCGAAGCCGTCATCGTCACCGGCACCCGTGTCGGCGGCCTCAAAGCCATCGACAGCGCCTCTCCCATCCAGGTGCTCGATTCGACCTCGCTCGAACGCACCGGCCAGCCCGACCTGATCCAGGCGATGGCGCAAAATCTGCCCTCGTTCACGGCCCAGGCCTTCGGTGGCGACGCGGCCAACCTGACGCTGTCGGCGCGCCTGCGCGGGCTGTCGCCGAACGACACGCTGGTGCTGGTGAACGGCAAGCGCCGTCACACCACCGCCAACCTGGCCGTGCTGGGCGGGCCTTACCAGGGTGGCGCTGCAGCCGACCTGAACTTCATTCCCGTGGCGGCGATCGATCACATCGAAGTGCTGCAGGATGGCGCGGCCGCCCAGTACGGCACCGACGCCATCGCCGGCGTGGTCAACATCATTCTCAAGAAAGACACCGCCGGCAGCACCCTGACCGCCACCGGTGGCCAGTATTTCGACAAGGGCGGCCGCACCGGCGACGTCTCGTTCAACACGGGCTTTGCGCCCACCGAAAAAAGTTTCATCAATTTTTCCGCAGAGCGTAAATTTCATGGCGCCAGCGACCGCGGCGGCATCGACCCGCGCGTCATCGATCCGACCATCGTGGCCGCTTACCCGATCCTCAAGACGGTGCCCGGCTACCCTTACGTCAACAAGATTTCCGGCGACGCCGCGTACCACCTGACCATCGCCTCGGTCAATGCCGGCATCGACGTGAGTCCGGATACCGAGCTCTACAGCGTAGTGACCTACGGCCGCAAGGACGCCAAGGCCTACGAAAACTACCGCATGCCGAGTCGCCTGCCAAAACTGTTCCCGCTGGGTTTTTCGCCCAGCGAAGCGATCAAGGAAAACGATTACCAGTTCACCGCTGGCATGAAGAGCAAGCTGGGCGACTGGAACGTCGACTTGTCGACCACCTACGGCAAGGACGATGTGGCCGTCGGCGTGCTGGGCAGCGCCAACGTGTCGCTCTACAACGACACCGGTTCGACCCCCACCAATTTCCACGCGGGTGACTTCATCGCCACCCAGTGGACCACCAACTTCGATATTGGCCGCGGCTTCAATGTGGGCTGGACCGATCCGCTCAACGTCGCTTTCGGCTTCGAGCACCGTCGCGACACCTATGAAATCGGCGCCGGCGACGCCGCCTCGCGTTACAAGGAAGGCTCGCAGTCGTATCCGGGCTTCCTGCTGACCGATGCTGGCAAACACAACCGCCACAACAACGCCATCTATGTCGACGTGGCCGGTTCGCCCGTGGCCAATCTGAAGCTCGACGCCGCCGCCCGCTACGAGAAGTTTTCCGACTTCGGCAGCGCCCGCGTCGGCAAGCTGACCGGCCGCTACGACTTCAGCCCGGCAGTGGCGGTGCGCAGCACCATCAGCAATGGTTTCCGCGCGCCCACCATGGCCGAGCAATACTATTCGGCCACCAACGTCTCGCCCACCTCGGCGTTCGTGCAGCTGGCGCCGAATTCGGCGGGTGCCGCGCTGGTGGGCGTGAATGGCTTGAAACCTGAAAAATCGCGCAACTACAGCGTCGGCATGGTGCTCCATCCGGCACCGACCGTGTCGCTCACGCTCGATGCCTACCAGATCAGCATCAGCGACCGCATCGTCGGCAGCGGCGCCGTCTACGGTTCGGGCGGTTCGGTCAATTCGCCGGCCGTGGTGGCCGCCATCCGCGCCAATGGCAATGTGCTCGATCCGACCGTCACCCAGACTGGCATCAATATTTTCTCGAATGCCGTCGACACCCGCACGCGCGGCCTCGAAGCGGTCCTGACGACCAACAGCAAGTACGGCGACATGGGCCGCATCGACTGGTCGGCGGCGGCCAGCTACAACACCACCACCGTTACCAACATCAACCAGGCGCCAACCCAGTTGCGGCCGCAGTCGCTGCTGGACCAGGCCGCCATTTCGGACCTGGAAACGGCCTCGCCGAAGTTCCGCCTGAACCTGGGCGCCTTGTGGAAGATGGGCATCTGGTCGGTTAACCTGCGCGAATCGATCTATGGTTCGTCGTCGGAATACGGCACCGAAGATGGCGGCGACTACTTCAAGACCAAGATCACCCCGAAATACATCACCGATCTTGAAGTGAGCGCGCGCGTGAGCAAATCGTTGACCCTGTCGGTGGGCGCCAACAATCTGTTCAACAAGTACCCGAACAATGTCAGCGCGCAATTGCTGGCGGCGCAACGGGCGGCGCTGGACAATGCGGCAGTGACGGTCTACCCGAGCTTCTCGCCGATCGGCATCAACGGCGGCTATTACTATGCGCGGGCAAGCTACAGTTTTTAAGGCGGGCAAGCAGCAGTGAAACCCCGCTGTTGCGGGGCTTGCTTGCATAAAAAATCCTCGATGCTGTCGAGGATTTTTTTCGTTTGCGCTGGCCCGATTCACGCAGGCCAGCGCGGCACGTCAACTAAAGCGGCACGTAAACTGAAAAAGCCCTGGCATCGCCAAGGCTTCGTCTGGTTCAGGCCCTGGTCTGCAAGCTTAGTGGATGATGGTCGATTTTTGCTGCGTGCTGGCGGGCGCGTTGGCCGCCTCGCGCACGGCCGCCGTCTGGGCCGGGCTGATGGGGGCGGCCTGGTTGCCCCAGGCGCCGCGCGCGTAGCTGAGCACCGCCGCCAGCTGGGCGTCGTCGAGCGAGGCGGCGAAGGCGGGCATGCCGGCGCGGCCCTTGAGGACGGTGGTGATCAAGGCCACCGGCTCGCCCTGCAGGAAGGGATTCGCTTTCAGGGCGGGAAACGCGCCGGGGATGCCGGCGCCCGTGGCCTGGTGGCAGGCGGCGCAGTTTTTGGCGAAGACGGTCTTGCCGTCGACGGCAGCCGGCTCGGCCCGCGCCTGCACGGCCGCGGCCGCCAGGCCCCACATCAGGACCGCACGCTTCACGCCGCCGCTCCCTGGGCGCTCAGGCGCTGGTGGATGCGGGCCATCTGCTGCCAGGCCGATTCGATGGCGCCCGCTTGCCAGCCACCCAGGTAACTCATGTGCTCGCCTGCCAGCAGGGTGCGCTGTTCGCCCTCGACCAGCACCGGGTAGGCCTTGGCGCGCGCTTCCTCGCTCCATTCGGCCCAGCCGCCCAGGTTGTACTTGACGCGGTGCCAGGCGACCGAAAACGCCGATTCGACATTCTTGCGGTATTGGCCCGGAAAGATTTTTTCGCCGGCCGCCAGCGCATAGTCGGCCCGTTCCTTGAGCGACAGCGCGGAAAATTCGGCGGCGTCGCCGGCGAAGCTGTAGCAGCCCAGCAGCGTGCCCTTGCGGCCCTGCCAGTTCGACGACGGCAGCGAAATCAGGTTGATGCCCTTGGTGTCGGTGTAGACGTGGCCGCCGTAAATGCCGTCGTCTTCCTCCCAGAAGCGGCGGCCCATCTGCAGGCCGATCTTGCACACGGGCGCATAGGCGGCGCCCATCATGGCGGTCTTGAATGCCGGTGAGAAATCGGTGTCGACCTGGCGCAGCACCGACAGGGGCAGGGTGCACAGGCAGAAGTCGCCCTTGACGACGCTGGTGGCGCCGGTTCTGGCGTCGCGCACGCCCACGTCGACGCCGTCGCTGTGATTGCGCAGGCTGAGCACCTCGGTGTTGTAGCGGATCATCTTGCCGACCCGTTTTTCAAAGGCCCTGGCGATCGCGTCCATCCCGCCCACCGGTTGCAACATGGTCGACTGCTGGGTGAATTCGTGCACCGAGTGATAAATGTGGCCCAGCTTCGATTGCAGCAGGTCGGAAAACCCCAGCGGGTCGCTGGGCACGCCCGCGCCGGGGCTGATGCCGGCGCCCGGATTGACCTTGAAGCCGCGTCCCTCGGTGCCGCGGTAGCGCAAGTCCTTGCGCGACAGGTAGCCTTCGTTGACCAGGTAGTCGATCAGCAACTGCTTGTCGGCCGCGCCCACTTGCTGGTCCATGGCGCCGCTTTGCAGGCCCTTGGCCAGCAATTCGTCGACATAGCCGCGCGTGTCGGCCTTGACTTCATACTGGCGCAGGCGGCGCCCGCGCAGGGCACCGGCGGCATTGTCGTTGTAGACGTAAGCGGCATCGTTGTCGTTATTAAACAGTTCCAGCGGCACCCCGAAACTGCTGGTGTAGTGCAGGGTCGAGCGGTGGTTGAAGGGAATCCGCCACGGGCCGAAATTGATGTACTGGCCCGGCGCGAAGCCGCACACCTGTTTCTCGCCACCGAGCTCTTCAAGAACGGTGCCGGTGCGCGCCGTCTGACAGCGCCCGCCCGCGAAGGCGCGCGCCTCGATCACCTTGCAGGTGTAGCCCAGTTTGCTCATCTCGTAGGCGGCCGTCATGCCGGCCAGGCCGGCGCCGAGAATCACCACGGTCTTGCCCTTGCCGCTGCCGGCGAGCACGGGGGGCGCGTCGCGCGTGGAGGCCAGATCCATGCCCCAGGCTTTCATATTGGCCAGCAAAAATCCGCTGCCGCCGACGGCCAGCGCCCTGGCCAGGAAGTGGCGGCGCGAGGGCGCCGATTGGAGATCGATGAGCGGGGAAGCGGGCGTAGACATGGGCACCTTGGATGTGGATGAATGCAGTATTGCGGGACTGTCGACGGGCGACCATGGTTGTTGAGCAAGACCCATGCCATCCAGTGCGCGGGCCAGGGCGCAGCATTTGCACCGTGGTAGTGCAAGCTGGCGCCCGCCGGCGACAGGCGCGGCGGACAGGGCTGTTGAGGTGCACCGGCGAACGCCGGTCGTGCTTCATGGTGCGCACGCTCACTGGTGGAAACGGCGGCTGAGGGTGGCGCGGCGACCGGTGGCGGCCGTGGCGCTGGCGAGCGAAGCGAGAACGCGGGTGGCGCCGGTGCAAGGAGGCAGTCGCACTGCGCTGCGCGTGCCTGAACGCTGCGACGATGGGATCTGGCGAGATGGGGGCGGGCAGCGGGACGGATAGAAAGGGCGGGCGAACCGCCGTCGCGCGCTTGCTTTGGCGTGTGCGCCCAATCGATGGGGGACCGCGGCAAACGGTGGCAGATGCGTCCTGCCTGGACGCTCTGGCGCCATGAACAAGGCGCCAGAGTGTTGCCGGAACCGGCGCCTGTGGCCACGACGGGCCAGGGTCAATTCGACCCGAATTTACCGGTCAAAGTGGCTGGGCGATGCCCTGCCACCTTGGTTTTAACCGGGTGGTCCGTTCAGGACTTCTGGATCGGTCTCCGAAAAGGTTGAGGTAACCTGATTTTTTCGGACACTCTTGTTTGGTAAACTTCACCAACTGGAGAACTTATGACACGCTCAAAAACATACACGCCGGAGCTTCGCGAAGAAGCGGTAAAGCTGGTCTT